>PNMC01000059.1 GCA_013823365.1 Parvibaculum sp.
TCTGTAATCTGCTACCCGGCTGTCGGGGCGATTCCCTATAGGGAGATTTGACCCCAATATCCTTAACCAACCCTTTACCGGCGTCCCTGAATGGCCCGGAATCCGGGGGTTTCCGATTAAAACCCGCCTATGATTAAGTTTGTGTGTGTGGCGGCGCGACCCACACGAAAATCCGGTGGAAATCCGCGCCTGGCAGGAAAGATGAGACTTTTCCATGACGAGTGACGAGGCTGAGCTGCTGGCGATCCGGGCGCTGGGCCATATCGCGGCCGATGAGGACCTGCTCGGCGATTTCATGGCGCTTTCCGGCCTGTCGCCTGAAGAACTGCGCCAGCGGGCGGCCGAACCGGAAATGCTGGGCGGTATCCTCGACTTCATGCTGGCGGACGAGGCCCGTCTCCTCGCCTTTTGCGAGGCGGAGGAGCTGCGGCCCGAACTCCCTGCCCGCGCCCGCCTTGCGCTGCCGGGCGGCGAAAGGGTGGACTGGCCATGACCCGGAATCCTGAAAATGACCCCGGCTCGACCGCAGGCGAAGTGGCCGGCACCCGCCCGCCCGAACGCGACCCGCTGGCGATCGACGAAAGCGTCATCCCGCAGATCGACGCACTGACACTTGAGCGGGGGCGGCCGCTCATCGTCTCGGACGCCGACGAAGTGCTGCTGCAATTCATGGTGGGGCTCGAGCGCTATCTCGAGACGCAGGACCTCTGGATCGATCTGCAGAGCTTCGCGCTGACCGGCAATATCAAACGGAAGGCAACGAACGAGCCGGTACCGCCGGCCGATATGCCCGCGCTCCTCGACGCTTTCTTCGCGGCCTCGGCGCATGACCTCGATGTGGTGCCGGGCGCAGCGGAGGCGCTGGCCGAGCTGGCCGGGCGCGCGCAGGTGGTGATCCTCACCAATGTGCCGCTGGAAGCGAAGGCGCGGCGCGAGACCTGCCTTGCCGCGCAGGGCATCCCCTTCCCTGTCGTCGCGAACAAGGGATTGAAGGGCGGTGCCGTCCGCCGCCTCGCCGAGCGCGTCGAAGCGCCGGTGTTTTTCCTCGACGACATCCCCCACAATCTCTCATCCGTGGCGAAGGCCCACGCCCCCACGCGCCTCATCCACTTCATCGCCGATCCGCGCCTTGCGAAGCTGCTGGGGCCCGCGAAAGACAGCCACTTCCACACCACACTCTGGCCCGAAGCGCACGCCTTCATCGACGAAACGCTGAAGGCGGAGGGGTTTTGAAATAAAAAGTACGTCACCCCCGGGCATGACGTATTGTTTGAGTGGGGATGACACTGTGATGGGATCAGGAGACCGTTTTAAAAATCCGTCAATCCACGATCGCTCACTCAACGCCGTCATTGCGAGCGAAGCGAAGCAATCCAGAGGCCGCAAGTGCTGAGCTTGCCGCCCCTGGATTGCTTCGTCGCCGCTTGCGCGGCTCCTCGCAATGACGGGCTTTTTGGACTTCTCAAACAGTCTCCAAGTCAAAAATTCCCGCGCCTGACATCCTTCCCGCAAGCCGCCGCAATCTCCGCCTCGCGCGATGAAGCTTCCGGCGCCTGCCAGCCTGTGCAACGCGCATCCGTCGCATCCGCCGCGCACCAGAGGCCGGAACCATCCGCCTGCGGCGCAAAGCGCAAGCCGCTCTCGCCGAGCCGCGTCCCGAGATAGTTCATCACCTCGACGCGAAGCCTGCCCGCCTCGCCCGTCATCGGCTCCGGCGCGATATGCATTTTCGCGATCGGCACGATCTCCACCGTCTCGACCGCCTGGCCGCCCTGCCGGCGCGTGAGCCCCGCCATTACGACAAGCCCGTAATCGCGGCAGATATCGAAGCGGCGCATGTCCTGCGTGCCGAGATGAAGGAAATTGCCGAGCCCATAGGCGATCAGCTTGCCGCCCGAAAGCTCGATCCCCCGCGCGACATGGTGATGATGCCCGGCAATGAGGGTGAGGCCCGCGCTCTCCGCCTCGCGGAAGCGCGCCTGCGTGGCCTTCTCCGTCAGCGGCGCGAATTCGGGCCCGTAATGGACGGAGAGGATGCGGATATCGGCAGCCTCGCCCGCGAGCCGCGCGGCGACGGCGGCGAAATCACGGTCCTCGCGCAACATGCCGGCCTCGCCTTGCCGCGCAGGCAGCCCGCCACCCGCATTCCCCACCGCCGAGACGGCGACCTTCGCCCCGCGCGCAACAAAGACATGCGGCCGCATGGCCTCTTCCCGTGTCCGCCCGAGACCGGGGAAGGCGCGAACACCCGCCATTCCCTCCATATGGGTGAGCGTGTCGCCAGCACCCGCGCCGCCGAGATCCATCGCGTGGTTATTGGCAAGCGGCAGCACATCGATACCGTGGCGGACAAGCGCACGGACATGCGCCGGATGCGTGCGGAAGACGAACATCTTGTCGCGCATGGGAATGTCGTTCCTGTCCGTCACCACGGTTTCGAGATTGGCGAGCACAACATCGCCCCGGATGACAGGCGCGATCTTCGCCATGGCGTCCTCGACGGTGACCAGCTCGCCCCGCTTGAACCCGCCCGCCTCCGACACGCGCGCACCGGGCCCGTTGAACCCCGTGTCGCCCATGAGCACGACAGTAAGTCGCTGCTGCGCCTGGGCGGGCAAAGTCAGAAGGATAAGCAAGGCCGATATGACGATTGATCTGATGCGCATGCATGTCCTGACAACAATTGTCATCCCGGGGCTCGTCCCCGGGACCCATTGGCGGCCCTCCCCATGGTGAAGTGGATTGGGTCCCGGCAACAAGTGCCGGGATGACACCTTTTTCCTTTGTTGCTCCCCACCTCTCTCCCCCTCCCCGCCATGCTATCCTGCCCGAAAAAGGAATCTCCCCCATGCGGATCGGCATAGACCTCGGCGGCACGAAAATCGAAGGCATCGCGCTGGGCGCGGGCGGCGTGGAGCGGGCGCGCAAGCGCATCCCCGCGCCGCAGGGGAGCTATGAGACGACCGTCGCCGCAATCCGCGATCTCGCCGCCGCCATCAAGGCCGAAACCGGCGAGACGGGCAGCATCGGCATCGGCATGCCAGGTGCGATCTCGCCCGCCACCGGCCTTGTGAAGAATGCGAACAGCACCTGGCTCAACGGCCATCCCTTCCACCGCGACCTCGAAGCAGCGCTTGGCCACCCCGTCCGCCTCGCAAACGACGCCGACTGCTTCGCCCTGTCGGAAGCAAGCGATGGCTCGGGCGAAGGCGCCGCATCGGTCTTCGGCGTCATCCTCGGCACCGGCGTCGGCGGCGGCATCGCGATTGGCGGCAGGCTGCTCTCCGGCCCCAACGCGATTGCCGGCGAATGGGGCCACAACTCGCTCCCCTTCGTCCTGCCGGACGAAATGCCCGGTCGCGACTGCTATTGCGGCAAGAAGGGCTGCATCGAAACATGGCTCTCCGGCCCCGGCTTCGCCGCCGACTACCTGATCGAGAACCGCGAAGCGCTTTCACCAGAAGGCATCGTCGCGGCCGCCGCCTCCGGCAACCGACCGGCGAAGATCGCGCTTCGCCGCTATGCCGACCGCCTCGCCCGCGCGCTCGCCCATGTCGTCAATATTCTCGACCCGCATGTGATCGTGCTGGGCGGCGGCATGTCGAATGTCGATGCGCTTTACGACGAGGTGCCGTCCCGCTGGGGTGCTTACGTGTTCTCGGACACGGTGGCGACGCGCCTCGCCCGCCACAAGCACGGCGACTCAAGCGGCGTCCGCGGCGCGGCGTGGCTGTGGCCGGAAGGCGAGCCATGAGCGAAGCGCAGGGCCTCTGCCGCGATTGCTTTGCGCCCGTGCCGGAAGGTGCGGAGCGGTGCCCTGTCTGCAGGCGGCCTCGCCTCGTGTTTCATCCGGAGCTGCACAATCTCACCATCGCCCATCTCGATTGCGACGCCTTCTATGCCGCCATCGAGAAGCGCGACAATCCGGAACTGCGCGACAAGCCGCTCATTATCGGCGGGGGCCAGCGCGGCGTCGTTTCCACCTGCTGCTATATCGCGCGCATTCGCGGCGTGCGCTCCGCCATGCCCATGTTCAAGGCGCTCGCCGCTTGCCCCGAAGCCGTGGTGATGAAACCGGACATGGCGAAATATGCGCGTGTCGGTCGCGAGGTCCGCGCGCTGATGCGCGACATGACACCGCTTGTCGAACCCGTCTCCATCGACGAAGCCTTTCTCGATCTCACCGGTACGGAGCGCCTGCATCATGCAAGTGCCGCAACGAGCATGGCGCGGCTCGCAAAGCGCATCGAGGATGAAATCGGCATCACGATCTCGGTCGGCCTCAGCCACAACAAGTTTCTCGCGAAAATCGCCTCGGACCTCGACAAGCCGCGCGGCTTTGCCGTGATCGGCCGGGCGGAAACGCTCTCCTTCCTCGCCGCAAAGCCTGTCTCGCTCATCTGGGGCGTCGGCAAGGCGCTGGAGGCAAAGCTCGCCCGAGACGGCATCACCCGCATCGCGCAATTGCAGAAGATGGAAGAGAACGACCTGATGGCACGCTACGGCTCGATGGGCCGCCGCCTCTGGCGTCTCGCGCGCGGCGAGGACTTCCGCCATGTCGAGCCCGGCCATGAAGCAAAAAGCATCTCCGCCGAAACGACCTTCATGCGCGACATATCGGATGTGAGCGAGCTCGACCGCATTCTCTGGCCGCTCTGCGAAAAAGTCTCGCGCCGCGCCAAGGTGGCGGGGCTGTCGGGCTCGACCGTGGTGCTGAAACTCAAGACGGCGGATTTCAAGACCCGCACCCGCAACCAGACGCTGCACGACCCGACACAGCTTGCCGAAGTGATCTACCGCATCGCATCGCCCATGCTCGCGCGCGAGGCGACGGGCACGAAATTTCGCCTGCTCGGCGTCGGCATTTCAGGCCTTGCCGATGGCGACGTCGCAGATCCCCCCGACATGCTGGACCCCGGCGCAGCCCGCCGCGCCGCCGCCGAACGGGCGATGGACCGGCTGCGCGAGAAATTCGGAGACAAATCGATCGGCAAGGGCCGCGGGCTCGGACGGCAAAAACAGGAATAGCCGGCAACAGAAGATCAGCAAGCACCGTCTTCGAAGATCACCAGTTCCTTGAGCCGCGCCTTGATCTCTATATCGATATAGTCAAGCCGCATATCGGTGGCGATGCCATTCGCATAAAGCATCAGGCCCATCTCGAAATTGGGCATGCCATCGCCGGCTTCCGCGTCGAAATAGCTGATCCGCACAGGCCAGCGGGCGACATCCTTCAGGGCCTCGGCGCCCTTCGCCCCCGACAGGCCATCTCCGGCGTCCGGCCGTTGCTTCAGGATGAAGACCGTGGTCGGGTTCTCGCGCGGCTCCGTGCCGTCGAACAGCGCCAGCTCGAACACACGCTCGCCCCGCTCCGCCCATTCTATCACCGCGCGGTGATATTCGACGGGGAAGAGAACGCCGGCCGGCATCTCGCTTCTTGCGCCACCTTCTCTCAGCAGGCTGATCTTCCCGTCATCGAGGCGGGAGGCCGTGCCATCCTCCTGATCGGTGAGTTCGCCATTCGTGTATTCGGCGCGCGTATAGGTGAACTCGCTGCCATCCGCCGCTTCGAAATAGCTGAGACGGATATCGTTGCTCATATAAGACTGATCGAGGCCCGTTACGCGGGTCACCACGCGCTGCGTGGAAGTGTAGCCGCCACAGGCAGGCCCCCCGCGCCACTCCGTGACCATGCGTCCATCGAGCCCGGAAATGTCGCTCGCGGACTCCGTGCGCCCGAGGGAGAGGTCGTAGACCGCCCGGTGCATTTGCAGCGGGGCGGCCTGCGCCGCGCCGCCGATAACCAGCAGAAAGCCGAGCGGCGCCAGCCACTTGCATAAATCCATCGCCAACCGGGTTACGCCTTCCTTCGATCGAGACCGCCCTTTCCCAAGCTTACACCATCGGCTAAACCGGAAAAGCGCCGGAAATATGCCGGCAGAGCGACCGAACATGCCGGATGGAAGATGACCCGCCCCCGCCTCTACGTCACCCGCAAATTGCCGCCCGATGTGGAGACCCGCCTCGCCCGGGACTACGACGCCGCGCTCAACGCGGACGATGCCCCGCCCTCGCGCGAGGCCATTGTCGATGGCGCAAGGGAAAAGGACGGGCTGCTGGTGACGGTGACGGATCGGATCGACGCCGCCCTCATCCGCGCGCTGCCGGAAACCGTGAAGATCATCGCGACCTTCTCCGTCGGCTATGACCATATCGACATCGCCGCCGCGAAGGCGCGCGGCATTGCCGTCACCAATACGCCGGATGTGCTGACCGACGCGACGGCGGAAATCGCCCTCTTGCTCATGCTGGGCGCTGCCCGCCAGGCGACATCCGCCATCGCCACGCTCCGCAGCGGCCAGTGGAAGAACTGGGCGCCCACGGGCATGCTCGGCATGGAACTCACCGGCAAGCGCCTCGGCATATTAGGTCTTGGACGCATCGGCCGGGCAACCGCGAAGCGCGCCGGTGCTTTCGGCATGGAAGTGCATTACCACAATCGCCGCCGCCTCGACCCGGACATGGAAGCGGGCGCCATCTATCATGATGACATCGAGAGCCTCTTCCGCGCCTCGGACGTGCTTTCGCTTCACTGTGCCTCGACACCCGAAACGCGGCGCATCGTCAACCGCGAGACGATCGCCCTGCTGCCGAAAGATGCTATCGTCGTGAACACGGCGCGCGGCGATATCGTGGATGACGAAGCGCTGATCGAGGCGCTCGCCTCGGGCCGCCTGGCCGCTGCGGGTCTCGACGTCTTCACGAACGAGCCGAACCTCCATCCCGCCTATCTCGGCCTTCCCAATGCCTTCCTGCTGCCGCATCTCGGCAGCGCGACGCGCGAAACCCGCAATGCCATGGGCTTTCGCGCGCTCGACAATCTGGACGATTTCTTTGCCGGGCGTCCGCCGCGGGACGCGCTGACCGCATGATCCGCCTCTCCCTTGCCTTCAGCGTCCTGCTCGCATTGACCGCCTGCCCGGCGGACGAGCCGAGGATGCTTCGCGATTGCGAGACCTGCCCGGATGTGATCCGCCTTGGCGGCGGGACATTCTTGCGCGGCGCGGAAGCCGGCGACCCGGCGGCGGATGAAAGCGAATATCCCCGGCATGAAGTGACGATCCGCCGCCCCTTCGCCATCGCGAAGCACCTCGTGACGCGGGCCGACTTCGAAACCTTCGTGGCCGAAACCGGATATGAAACGGAGCCAGGCTGCTACATTTTCACCGAAGCCGGATGGCGCGTGGAAAGACAGGCGAACTGGCGCGTGCCGGGCTTCGCCCAGTCGCCACGCGATCCCGTGGTCTGCGTCTCCTGGCACGATGCCAATGCCTATGCGGCGTGGCTCTCCGCGCGTTCGGGAAAACACTATCGCCTGCCGAGCGAGGCCGAGTGGGAGTTCGCCGCCCGCGGCGGCACCACGGGCACGAATTTCTGGGGCGAGGACGACGCACTTGCCTGCACCTATGCGAACGTGAACGACATCACCGCGAAGAACAAGACGGCCAAGGCCGCGGAAAATTGCGACGACGGCTTCATGTTCACCAGCCCTGCCGGGCAGTTCCTGCCAAATCCTTTCGGTCTCCACGATGCGGTCGGCAATGTCTGGGTGTGGCTTGCGGATTGCGGGCTGGATGACTACGGCACCGCGCCGCGAGACGGTTCGGCCTATAGCGGAAACGACTGCGGCACACGCGCCCTTCGCGGCGGCTCCTGGACCGACACGCCGGGGCCCGTGCGCATCGCCGCTCGGGAGCAGAGGCCGGCGAACGGCCGCTATTCCTTTGCCGGATTTCGCCTCGCCCGCGACGCGAACTAGGGCGGATCGGGCAGCCATTGCCCGGCGCCCGGCACCAACCCGGCAATATTTTCCATCATCCCACGCGAGAGAGACAGCATAAACCATTGATTTAGCTTAATAAAAATTCTGGCACCCCGCTTGCTTATGGAACACCACTCACACGGGGCCGCGCCAATGGCCCCGCACAGGATTTGGGGGTCGCGAGAACGATGGCCTATTTGAAACGCATGATCGGCGTGCCGGACGGCACGGATGAGAGGGCCTTCCCGGCGGACAGCATTGCAGGCGATCCGCAGACGGAACGCTTCCGGCGGAATGTTTCGCTCGGCCGCAGCATGACGAACGAAACCCTGGTCAATCAGGCTCTCACTTTCGCCAGGCAGACCGAGGCCCGCATCGCCGAACTCAATGCCCGCATTCGCCAGCTTGAAGCGCTGACACAGACCGATGAGTTGACCGGCCTTCTCAACCGCCGCGGCTTCGGGGAAATCGTCAGCCGCAACCTGCAGAGCGCCGCCCGTTACGAGGAAACCGGCCTCCTCGCCTATATCGATCTCAACGGCTTCAAGGAAGTCAACGACAGGTTCGGCCACAATTCGGGCGACGAAGTGCTGCGCGCGGTCGGCTCCTATCTCGCCAAAAGCATCCGCTCGACCGACTACGCCGCACGGCTTGGCGGCGACGAATTTGCGATCCTCTTCGTCCGCGCCGAGCACAAGCGCGCCCGTGAACGCGCCCGTGAGCTGGCGCGCGGCATCTCGGAAATCGAGGTCGCCTGCAACGGCACCACCATCTCGGTCAGCGCAAGCCTCGGCCTTGCCGCCTATAATGGCGACACGGAAGCCGAAAGCCTGATCGAGCGCGCAGACCGCGCCATGTATGCCGACAAGCAGCATGGCGGCCGCGCGGCGCGGCTCACGACGCACGGCTGAGCCTATTTGACGGCAATGCCCTTCGGCTGCTGCTGCGTGATGCAGTGGATCGAACCGCCGCCTGCCGCAATCTCAAGCGCGGGAACGGGCACGATCCTCCTTCCCGGAAATGCTTCCGCCATCACCGCTGCCGCACGCGCATCATTCGGATCGTCATAGACCGGCATGATGACGGCGCCATTCGCGATATAGGCGTTCACATAGGATGTGCAGAGCCGCCGTCCATCCGGCCGGCGCATCTGACGCTGTGGCTGCGGCATCTCGATGATCTCGAGCTTCTGCCCCCGCGCATCCCGCGCGGCTTCGAGCCGCTGCCTGTTGTCCTGCATCAAGGCATGGTTCGGATCGGACTTGTCGTCCGGCATATGGAGCAGCACCCGTCCCGCCCCCGCGAAGGACGCAATCATGTCGACATGGCCGCTCGTCTCGTCATCCTGCAATCCCCGGTCGAGCCAGACGATGCGGCTGACGCCGAGCATGAGGGCGAGATTTTCCTCGATCTGCTGCCGCGTCAGTTCCGGATTGCGATTGTCGTTGAGCAGGCACTCTTCCGTCGTGAGAAGCGTGCCATAGCCATCCGCCGAGATAGACCCGCCCTCGAGCACCATGCTGCATTTGTAGTTGTGCATGCCGAGGCTTTCGAGAATCCGTCCGCCGACTGCGGCATCGTTCTCATAGCCGTGATAGGCATTGCCCCAGGCATTGAAGGCCCAATGCGTGCCCGCGACATGGCCTTTGCCATCGATCACGAAAATCGGACCGCTGTCGCGCGCCCAGCTATCGTCTATGTCGATCGGCACCGCGGTAACACTGCGTCCGCAAGCAAGCTTCACCTGCGCTTCGTCCTCCGGCCGGCAAACCATCGAGACAGGCTCGAACTCGGCGATCGCACGGGCGACCTGCGCATAGGCCGCATGAGCCTGCGGCAGGCGCTCGCCCCAGACATCCGCGCGGGCAGGCCACTGCATCCAGCAGCGCTCATGCGGCTCCCATTCCGCGGGCATGAAAAAACCGTCATCTGCGGGCGTCCGCCTGTCCGTCATGGGAAGAGTTCTCCGGGCTTTCGTCTCTCGCGCTTTGACGATAGGTATAACGGCAGGGAAATCGCGGCAACATGCAAAGGGAGACGGGCACATGGCAGGACGGATCGAAGCGCGCTTGAAGGAACTCGGCATCGAGCTGCCCGTCCCCGCCGGCCCCGCAGGCACCTATGTGCCCTATGTCGTGACCGGCAATCTGGTCTTCATTTCGGGCCAGGGCCCGATGGGTGCCAAGGGAATCGAATACCAGGGCAAACTCGGCAAAGACCATGATGTCGATGCGGGCAAGGCGGCGGCGCGCCTGACCATGCTGAATGTTCTCGCCCAGTTGAAGGCGGCTTGCGGCGGCGATCTCGACCGGGTGACGCGCTGCGTGAAGCTGCTCGGCTTCGTCAATGCAACGCCGGATTTCGACCAGCAGCCCGCGGTCATCAACGGCGCATCGGACCTGCTGGTGGAGATCTTCGGCGAGGCCGGACGTCACGCCCGCTCCGCCGTCGCAGCACCCTCCCTCCCCTTCCAGATCACGGTCGAGATCGAAGCGATTTTCGAGATCGCGTGAGGCTGGCCGCTCCGTTAGAGTTCGCGCATGGGCGACAGCGAAGCAGCCATCGTGAAAGTGGTCGACAGTCTTGCCTCCGTCGATCCGGCGGCATGGGACGCCTGCGCCAATCCGCCGGGCGAGCTGCGCAACCCCTTCCTCTCCTATGCCTTTCTGAGCGCCTTGGAGGAAAGTGGATCGGCGACGCGCCGCACCGGCTGGCTCGGCCAGCATCTGCTGCTTGAGGATGACAGGGGCTGCCTTGCCGGTTGCATGCCGCTCTATCTGAAGAACCACAGCCGCGGCGAATATGTTTTCGATCATGGCTGGGCGAATGCCTTTGAAAATGCAGGCGGGCAGTATTATCCGAAGCTGCAATGCGCCGTGCCCTTTACGCCCGCCACGGGCCCCCGGCTGCTGACGCCGCAAGGCCCGGGCCGCGCCGCGGCAGAGGACATGCTGCTCGCGGGCGCGGTCGAACTGGCGAAGCGCCACAATGTTTCCTCGCTTCACATCACTTTCCTGCCGGAGCGGCAATGGCAGCGTGCAGGTGAACTTGGCCTGCTGCAGCGGACCGACCAGCAGTTTCACTGGCACAATCGCGGCTATGGCAGCTTCGACGATTTCCTCGGCGACCTGTCTTCCCGCAAGCGCAAGATGATCCGCAAGGAGCGCGAAAAGGCTGTTGAGAACGGCATCGAGATCGAGCGCGTGACGGGGAAGACCATCACCGAGGATCACTGGGATGCCTTCTTCGCCTTCTATATGGATACGGGCTCGCGCAAATGGGGCACGCCCTATCTCACGCGGGAGTTCTTCAGCCTTGTCGGCGAGCGCATGGCGGAGGATACGCTGCTCGTCATGGCGCGCCGTAACGGACGTCTCGTCGCCGGTGCGCTGAACTTCATCGGCGGCGACGCGCTTTACGGGCGGAACTGGGGCGCCATCGAGCATCACCCCTTCCTGCATTTCGAATGCTGCTATTATCAGGCCATCGACTTCGCCATCGAGCGCGGGCTCGCCAGGGTGGAAGCCGGCGCCCAGGGCGAACACAAGCTCGCGCGGGGATATGTGCCCTCGCGCACTTACAGCGCCCACTGGATCGCCAACACCTCCTTCCGCGAGGCCGTGGCTGAATATCTCACCCGCGAACGGCAATATGTCGACCGCGATATCGCGGCCCTTGGCGAATACGCACCCTTCCGGCACGATACGGAAAACAAGGAACAGCAGGAGGACGATTTCTGACGTGGCCTACGACCAGAACAACATATTCGCCAAGATTCTCCGCAAGGAGGCGCCCTGCTTCTCCGTCTATGAAGACGATATGACGCTTGCCTTCATGGATGTCATGCCGCAGGCCGAGGGCCACACGCTGGTCATCCCGAAATTCCCGGCCGAAAATCTTTTCGACCTCGACCCGGAATTTGCCGGCGCCATGGCGAAGACGACGAAGAAAGTCGCCACCGCCGTGAAGCAGGCTTTCAGCGCGCCCGGCATTCTCATCGCGCAGCTGAACGGCGCTCCGGCCGGCCAGACCGTTTTCCACATTCACACCCATATCATTCCGCGTTCGCAAGGCATCGACCTCAAGCTTCACGCGCGCGAGATGGCCGATTTCGAGGAACTGAAACGTCACGCCGAACTGATCAAAAAGGCGCTCGGATAACACGCAAGAGACGCCCGCCCCCGAAGGCGCGGCGCAGCATACGGGGAGGACAGGATGCAGGGGCTGAAACTCGGCGTGGCTGCGGCCGCGCTCGCAATATTTATGTCGGGCTGCTCGGATGAGAACGCCGCCGCAAGTTACGAGATGGAGGCGGTTACCGGCCCCTCCCCCTTTCACGGCATTCACGGGCTCACCGTGACCAGCGAGGGAAAGCTCCTCGCTGGCAGCGTCGTCGGCCGCGCGATCTACGAAGTGGACCGCGAAACCGGCGAGACGAGCATCTTCGAAGGCCCGCCCGAAGGCATGGCCGACGATCTGGAGGAAGGGCCGGACGGCACGCTGGCCTGGACCGCCTTTCTCGATGGCAAGGTCTATGCCCGCAAGCCAGACGGCACATTGCTGACATTGGCCGAGGGCTTGCCCGGCATGAACTCGCTTGCCTGGACGGAAGACGGGCGCCTCTTCGCCACGCAGGTCTTCCTCGGCGATGCGCTTTACGAGCTTGACCCGAGCGGCGCGAACCCGCCCCGCAAGATCATGGAAGACATGGGCGGGCTCAACGGCTTCGATTTCGGCCCGGACGGAAAGCTCTATGGCCCGCTCTGGTTCAAGAAGCAAGCGGTGCGCGTCGATGTGGATGCCGGCACGCTGGAAGTGATCGCCGAAGGCTTCGCGACGCCCGCCGCCGCGAACTTCAACTCGAAGGGCGAGTTGCATGTGGTCGACACGGAGGCGGGCCATGTCTATCGCGTCGATATCGAGACGGGCGAAAAGACGCTTCTCGCCGAAGTCGACCCCGCCATCGACAATCTCGCCTTCGATGCTGAAGACAATCTCTACATCACGAACATGGCCGACAATGCGGTGATCGCCATCGACACGGCGACGGGTGCGGCGGAAACCATCGTCTCCGGCCCGCTCGCCATTGCGGGCGACATCGAAATTTCCGGCGATACGCTCTATATCGCGGATCTTTTTTCGATCCGGAAATTCGATATAGAGAGCGGCCAGGTTTCCGAGATGGCACGGGTCTGGTCGTCGGAGATCGACTACCCGCTCAGCATCTCGGCGAATGGCGGCCGTATCGCCGTTGCCGCGCTCACCGCGGGTGCCGTACAGACCTTCGATCAGGCCTCCGAGCAATCGCTCGGTCTCCACCACGGCTTCACGACGCCCATGGACGCCGTGGTGCTGGAGGATGGCAGCGTCCTCGTGTCGGAATATGCACGCGGCGCCCTCGTCCGCGTCGATCACGACGATTGGTCGAACAGGACGGATGTCGCGTCCGGCCTCGAAGGCCCCGCCATGCTGAAGCTCGATGGCAAGGGCGGCGTCTATGTCAGCGAACATGATGGCGGGCGGATCACCCGAATCGATCTTGAAACCGGCGAGGCGGTGGCGCTTGTCGAAGGTCTTTCGGCGCCCGAAGGCTTCGACATCGCGCCCGACGGACAGATCGTCGTGGCGGAGGTCAGCGCCCGGCGGATTACCGCGATCGACATTGAAAGCGGTACGCAGACGGTGCTGAAATCCGGTCTCCCCATCGGCTTCGAGGCGCCGGACTCAGTGCCCTCGATCTTCATTCCGACCGGCGTCGCCGTGGCGGAGAACGGCGATATCTATTTCTCGTCGGATATCGACGTACGCATCTATCGACTCAGAAAAGAAGGATAAGCCGTTTCATGTGGAGCATTGTCGTCGTCCTCTCGGGGCTGCTTACCGGCCCGGAAGCCCATGCAGTCACGGACGCGGGCATCTTCAAGACGGAAGAAGCCTGCAACGCCGCAATCGCGGCTTCTGTCCCCTCGCAGCTCGATGAGACCGCCCGGGCGCAGTATGAGGGCGGCTATCGCAAGTTCATCTGCGTGAAGGCCATGGGCTCGGAAGCACTCGACAGGTTGCGGTAACGAAAATGGCCGCCACTTCTGGAAGTGGCGGCCAATCGCACCGGGCGCAGCTTACCTGCCTTACTTGCCCATATGGAAGGCAACGAACTTGTTGCCGTCGAGATCGCGGAAATAGGCGCCGTAGAAGGTCTCGCCGCGCAGGCCCGGGGCGCCTTCGTCCTTGCCGCCCAGGCTCAGCGCCTTCGCATGCATCTTGTCGACATTTTCGCGCGAGCCGGCGGCAAGCGCGATCATCGTGCCGTTGCCGAAGTTCGCCTTGTTGCCGTCATGCGGCTTCGTCACGGCGAGCATCGGCCCGCCATTCGACCAGCCGACGAAGCGGCCCGGATCCGACATGGCGCGCTTGGCGCCGATAACGGCAAGCAGGTCGTCGTAGAACGCCACAGCCTTGTCGAGATCGTTGGTCCCGACCATCACATATCCGATCATTC
>PNMC01000060.1 GCA_013823365.1 Parvibaculum sp.
GGGCCCCAGCTCTTGTCGCGCAGGCCGAAGCCTTCAACCTCGAAGGTTTCGTCGCCGACCTTGAAGCGGCCTTTGGCGGCCATGTGCTGCTCGTAATGCGCCTTGGCGAAGGATTTTTCCGGGTCGAGATCGAGCGGCGAGCCGTCTTCCTTCACCGTCTCGCCGCCGAACATGGGCGAGACGCCTTCATAGTCGAGTTCGACCTCGCAGGGGACGACCGGGTTCTCCTTGAAAGCGCGGGCGGGGTCCGCCATCTCGAAGGGGCGGGCGAGGACCACGACCTTGCCCGAATAGGTGAGGCGCAGGCGCTTGAAGGGCTCGATCACCTCGATCTTCATGCCGCCGGCGTTCATTTCGTCGTTATTGGAAATTTTCGGGCGGGCATACATGAAGGCGACACGTCCATCCGGCAGGTAGAGGCAGACGGACATTTCAGCATGGCCTTCGTTCGGCCGGTTGCCGAGGCGGAACCAGCCGCCCGCCTTCCGGACCGGGTCGAACATGTTGAAATACATGCTTTCGTTATAGTTCGTCGCAGCATCCGGCTTGTGCGTATATTCATCTTCCGGCAGCAGCCGGACTTTCGTGCCGGGGGCGCTTTTTGCCATGGAAATCTCCCTGTTCTTCGGGCCGATCAGGCCCTTTTTTCAATGTTTGTTAGGCCTATGATGATGCTGTCCTGCCTGACAGGGAAGCCCCGCAATGCTATGAAGAATGCGGTAGCCGGAAGGCCAGCATGCCCCGGCGTCAATGCGGCCCCTTACCTTCCGGGCAAGCCGGTGGCAGGTTGAATGAACACTCCCGACGACGAAAATCCCGAGCATCCCGCCCCCGAACCGCATTTGATTCTGCCCGCGAAACCGTCGGGCTTCATGACGAGGATCAGGAACTATTTCCTGACCGGCCTCGTGGTTGCGGCGCCGATTGGGCTCACCATCTGGATCACGCGCTGGTTCATCGATCTCATCGATACGTGGTTCACGCCGATCATTCCGGCGAACTATCAGCCCGACAATTACCTGCCCTTCGACATTCCGGGGCTCGGGCTTCTCATCGCTTTCGTGCTGCTGACGCTGCTCGGTGCGCTGACCGCCAATATTTTCGGCCGCACGGTTCTCAATATGGGCGAGCGGCTCGTCGCGCGCATGCCCGTGGTGCGCAGCATCTATGGCGCGCTGAAGCAGATTTTCGAGACGGTGATCTCGCAGTCAAACGCCTCGTTCCGCGAAGTCGGACTGATCGAATATCCGCGCAAGGGGCTTTACTGCCTCGTTTTCATCACGACACAGACGAAGTGCGAAATCCTCGAACGGGTCGAGCATGACGAACTTGTCAGCGTCTTCCTGCCGACGACGCCCAACCCGACATCGGGCTATCTGCTCTTCGTGCCGAAGGACGATATTCAGGTTCTCGACATGACGATCGAGGAGGGCGCGAAAATGATCATTTCCGCCGGCCTCGTGGAGCCGCCGCACAAGAAGGCCGGCGAGGTTCTGGAGCCGGTGCCCATCGCCAACAAGGCGGCCCCTTCAGCCTGAGCGGAGATAGCGGATCGCCTCGTCGCGCTCGAAGAGATAGAGCAGGGTGCGGAGCGCGCAGCCTCTTTCGCTTTCGAGCTCCGGGTCGCGCTCGACGATCATGCGGGCATCGTCATGCGCCGCGGCGAGAAGTTCCTTCTGCGTTTCGAGATCGGCGATGCGGAAGCTTGGCAAGCCGCTCTGGCGCGTGCCGAGGAGTTCGCCCGCGCCGCGCAGGCGCAGATCTTCCTCGGCGATGCGGAAGCCGTCTTCCGTCTCGCGCATGATCTTGATGCGAGCCTCCGCCGTTTCGCCGAGCGGCGTCTGATAGAGAAGCAAGCAACTCGATTTTCCCGTGCCGCGGCCGACGCGTCCGCGCAACTGATGGAGCTGGGCGAGGCCGAAACGCTCGGCATGTTCGATCACCATCACGGTTGCGGAAGGCACGTTGACGCCGACCTCGATCACCGTGGTGGCGACAAGAATTTTGATCTCGCCTGCGGCGAAGCGCGCCATGACGGCGTCCTTGTCGATCGGCTTCATGCGGCCATGGACGAGGCCGACAATGTCGCCAAAGACCGATCCCAGATGCTTGTAGCGCTCTTCGGCGGCGGCGGCGTCGACCTCGTCGGATTCCTCCACCAGCGGGCAGACCCAGTAGATCTGCGCACCGCGCGCAAGGGCACGCGGGAGACCAGCCACGATTTCATCGAGCCAGTCGAGCGGCAGGGCGCGCGTGTCCACAGGCTTGCGGCCCGGCGGCTTCTCGTCGAGCTTCGAGACATCCATGTCGCCATAGGCGGTGAGCGTTAGCGTTCGGGGGATGGGCGTTGCTGTCATCACCAGCACATCCGTGCCCGGCCCGCCCTTGGAGGTGAGCATGAGGCGCTGATGGACGCCGAAGCGATGCTGCTCATCCACCACGGCGATGGCCAGCGCCTTGAACGCCACGTCGCTCTGAAACAGCGCGTGTGTGCCGACGAGGATGTCGATACTGCCATCGGCGAGGGCGGCCAGAATCTCCTCGCGCGGTTTTCCCTTTTCGCGGCCGGTCAGCAAAGCGAGCTTCACGCCGGCGGCATCGCAGAGCGGCGCCAGCGATGCGTGGTGCTGGCGGGCGAGAATTTCCGTCGGAGCCATCATGGCAGCCTGGAAGCCCGCTTCCACCGCATTCAGCATGGCGAGCAGCGCCACGACGGTCTTGCCGCTGCCGACATCGCCCTGAAGCAGGCGCAACATGCGATGAGGCGCCTTCATATCCGCCTCGATCTCGGCGAGCGAGCGGGCCTGCGCGTCCGTGAGCGCGAAGGGAAGCGCCGCCTCGACCTTTCGCCGCAGGTGGCCGTCACCCGCGATCGAGAGGCCGGGCCGTTTCTTCATGCGCAAACGGACCAGGCCGAGCGCGAGCTGGTTTGCCAGCAATTCGTCATAGGCGAGGCGCGCGCGGGCGGGCGCATTGGGCGCAATATCGGCCGCCGATTGCGGCTCATGCGCGGACTGAACGGAGACCCGCCAGGCCGGCCAGCCATTCGCCTTCAGCCAGAGCCCGTTCTGCCATTCGGGGAGGTCCGGCAGGCGCAGCAGGGCGGCGCGGACAGCCTTTTGCAGCGGCTTCAGCGGGAGGCCCGCGGTGAGCGGATAGACGGGTTCCAGAAGCGGCAGGGCGGCAAGCTCCTCCGGGCCGACAATGTGATCCGGATGGGTCATCTGCGGCGCGCCCTGATAGAACTCCACGCGGCCCGAAACGATCCGCTGTGCACCTTCCGGCAGCGTCTTCGCGAGGAAATCAGGACGGGCATTGAAGAAGATGAGCTGCATCTCGCCCGTCTCGTCCGAGACATGGACGCGGTAAGGCAGGCGCTTCATGCGCGGTGGGATGTGAAGGCCGACCGTCACCTCGATGGTGGAGATTTCCCCGTCGCGCGCCTCGGCGATTTTCGGACGGCTGCGGCGGTCGATCAGGCCGGAGGGCAGGTGCCAGAGCAGGTCCACGACCTTGGGCCCGGCGAGGCGCTCCACCAGCTTTTCAAGGCGCGGGCCTATGCCCGGCAGCGAACGGGCCGGTACGAAGAGCGGAAAAAGGATTTCAGGCCGCATGGGCCGTGCCCTGCCGGTGGACGGGAATCATGAGGCATTCTAATGACATATGGCCCGGTGCGGTCTATATCCCCGCCATGCGCAAAGGAGAAAATGCATGACCGGCGAGACGAGCCCCGACCGCGATATTCGCCTGCGGAAACTGAAGTTCCGCTCCTGGCACCGGGGCATCAAGGAGATGGACCTTATCCTCGGGCGGTTCGCCGACACTATTCTGGATTCGCTCAGCGATTCCGAGCTCGACACCTATGAAACGCTGATCGAAGTCGAGGATACGCAGCTTTACAACTGGCTCACGGGGCGGGAAACCGTGCCGGGCGAGCATGACCATGCGCTTTTCGCGCGGATCAAGACTTTCAACCACATGAAGGGACCCGGCGGCCGGTAAAGGGCCGAGGGCACGTCCTTGAAGAGCATTGCTGACATTGTTTCGGCGCCAGGCCGCCTGACGCTCGGGGAAACGCCGGAAGGTTTCGACGCCCTGGTGCTGGCCGACATCGCCCGCGCTGGCGGCGGCGTGACCGTTCACGTTGCGCGGGACGATGCGCGCATGGCCGCGCTTCGCGAGGCGCTCGGCTTTTTCGCGCCCGAAATCGAGATCGTGGTTTTTCCAGCCTGGGACTGTTTGCCCTATGACCGGGTGTCCCCCAATGGCGAGATCAGCGCGCGGCGCATGGCGGCGCTTTCGCGGCTGGCGGCGCTGGAGAAGGCGGGCGGCAGCACGCCGGTCATATTGCTCACCACGATCAATGCGGTGCTCCAGCGCGTTCCGCCGCGCGAGACGGTGACGCGCTCCGCATGGTCCGCGCGCACGGGCAACCGGATCGATCTCGATGTGCTGACGGCCTATCTTGCGGCGAACGGCTATAACCGGACGGGCACGGTGCGCGAGCCCGGCGAGTTCGCGGTACGCGGCGGTATCGTCGATCTCTATCCATCCGGCTTCGAGCTTCCGGTGAGGCTCGACATGTTCGGCGACACGCTGGATGCGATCCGTAGTTTCGACGCGGCGACGCAGCGGACGGTTGGCCAGCTCAAATCGATCGACCTCGTGCCCGCGAGCGAAATCCATCTCGATGCGGACGCCATCCGCCGTTTCCGGGCGGCCTATGTGACGACGCTTGGTGCGGCGACGGGGGACGATCCGCTCTACAGCGCGGTCAGCGAAGGGCGCAAGCATGCCGGGATGGAGCATTGGCTGCCGCTCTTTCACGAGCGCATGGAAACGATTTTCGATTATGTGCTGGAGGGGCTGATCGCCTTCGATGCGCAGGTGGAAGAGGCGAAAGCCTCGCGGCTCGAACTCATCGCCGATTATTACGACGCTCGGGCGGAGGCCCGCCAGCAGGGCAGCGCGGCAAAGCTCGCGGCCGATGCGCCGAGCTACAAGCCGCTGAAGCCCGAGGCGCTTTATCTCTCGGACGAAGAATGGCGCGGGCTTCTTTCCGGGCGGCGCATTCGCGATCTCACGCCTTTCAGCGTGCCGGAGACGGCGGGGCGGAACCTTGGCGGCAAGCAGGGACGCAATTTCGCGCCGGAACGCGCGCAGGAAGGCACCAATATTTTCGAGGTGCTGGGCGGGCATATCGCGGGACTTCGGCGGGCGGGAAAGCGCATCGCGATCGCAAGCTGGAGCGAAGGCGCGCGGGACCGGCTGCAGCATGTGCTTGCAGATCATGGTATCGGAAATGTTCTCATCGCCGATAGCTGGGCTGATGTTAACAGTGTTAGCAAGGCGACGGTTTCGCTGATTGTTCTCGGTCTCGAAGCCGGGTTCGAGACGGACGAACTTGCCGTGATCGGCGAACAGGACGTGCTGGGCGACCGGCTCATCCGCCAGCGCCGGAAGAAGCGCGCGGAGAATTTCCTCACCGAGGCATCGAGCCTGACGCCGGGCGATCTCGTCGTGCATGTCGATCACGGCATCGGCCGGTTCGAGCGGCTGCAGACGATCGAGGTCATGGGCGCGCCGCATGACTGCCTGCTGCTCGTCTATCACGGCGGCGACAAGCTCTATCTGCCGGTCGAGAATATCGAACTCCTGTCGCGCTATGGCGCGGATGACAGCGATGCGGCGCTCGACCGGCTCGGCGGTACGGGATGGCAGGCGCGGAAAGCGAAGCTCAAGCAGCGCATTCGCGAGATGGCGGCCGAACTCATCCGCATTGCGGCGGCGCGCGAACTCAAGACGGCGCCGGCGATGGAGCCAACTCCCGGCGCCTATGACGAATTCTGCGCGCGCTTTCCCTTCACGGAGACGGAAGACCAGGAACAGGCAATCGCGAGCGTGCTGGAAGACCTTGCGCGGGGCCGCCCGATGGATCGGCTCGTCTGTGGCGATGTCGGCTTCGGCAAGACGGAGGTGGCGCTGCGCACGGCCTTCGTTGCGGCCATGGCCGGCTATCAGGTGGCGGTGGTCGTGCCGACGACGCTGCTTGCGCGGCAGCATTACCGCACCTTCTCGCAACGCTTTCAGGGATTGCCGCTCAAGCTCCGTCAGATGTCACGGCTCGTCGGCACCAAGGACATGGCCGAGGCGCGGGAGGGGCTTGCGAGCGGCGATGTGGACATCGTGATCGGCACGCATGCGCTGCTCGGCAAACAGGTGAAGTTTCGCAATCTCGGCCTTGTGATCGTGGACGAGGAGCAGCATTTCGGCGTGGCGCACAAGGAGCAGCTGAAGAAGCTGCGCGCGGAAGTCCATGTGCTGACGCTGACGGCGACGCCGATACCGCGCACATTGCAGCTGGCGCTGTCGGGCGTGCGCGAGTTGTCGCTCATCGCAACGCCGCCGGTCGACCGGCTGGCCGTTCGCACCTATGTCTCGCCCTTCGATCCCGTGGTCATTCGCGAGGCGCTGCTGCGCGAGCATTTCCGCGGCGGGCAGAGTTTCTATGTCGTGCCGCGCATCGCCGATCTTGCGGAGGCCGAAGAATTCCTGCGCGAATATGTGCCGGAGGTGAAGTTCATCGCGGCGCATGGACAGATGGCGGCGGGCGAGATCGAAGACAAGATGACCGCTTTTTACGACGGCAAGTACGACGTGCTCGTATCCACGACGATTGTGGAGTCCGGCCTCGACATTCCGACGGCGAATACGCTTGTCGTTCATCGCGCCGACATGTTCGGCCTGGCGCAGCTCTACCAGTTGCGCGGGCGTGTCGGGCGCTCCAAGGCGCGGGCCTATGCCTATCTCACCGTGCCGCCTTACCGCACGCTGACCCCTGCGGCCGAGAAGCGGCTCCGCGTGCTGCAGTCGCTCGACTCGCTTGGCGCGGGCTTCTCGCTGGCGAGCCACGATCTCGATATTCGCGGGGCGGGCAATCTGCTTGGCGACGAGCAATCCGGACATATCAAGGAAGTCGGCTACGAGCTCTATCAGGAAATGCTGGAGGAGGCTGTCGCCTCGATGCGCGGCAGCGGCACGGAAGAAGGACAATGGTCGCCGCAGATCAATGTCGGTACGCCCGTTCTTATCCCCGAAGGCTTTGTGCCTGATCTCGATGCGCGGATGGCGCTTTACCGCCGTCTCTCGGATGTGGAGACGCGGGCCGAGATCGACGGCTTTGCCGCGGAACTCATCGACCGTTTCGGCAAGCTGCCCGAGGAGGTCGAGTTCCTGCTCAAGATCGTCGAGATCAAGGGGCTCTGCCGCATCGCGAATGTCGAGAAGATCGAGGCGGGCCCCAAGGGCATCGTACTTTCGCTGCGCGAGAACACATTCCCCAATCCGGCCGCACTCGTCGAACTCATCAATGACGAGCGCGGCAAGGCGAAGCTGCGGCCCGACCACAAGCTCGTCTTCATGCGCGATTGGGCAACGCCTGCCGAGCGCCTCGCCGGCACGCACCGGCTGATGTCGACGCTAGCGAAGCTCGCCGGCCCGGCCAAGGCCGCGTGATATTCCTCACGCGGCTTTCGGCGCCTTCCACAAGCCCCAGATGATCATGCCGACGCCGGCGACCATGGCGAGCGAGATGGAAATCAGCAGGAAGGCGATGATGCCTTCCTGGATGGGCGTTCCGATGAGGCCTTTCGCGGCGATGGGCATCATGGAAGCGCCCGCGCCCCAGATGCCGCCGAGCAGCACGCCGAGCCAGTTCGCATAGGCCGCATAGACGACGAGCCAGAAGGCGGCGAGAGAGGCTTTCGCGCCGAGTGCGAGGCGGTGCCAGAAGAGGCCGAGCACAGCGAGGAAGGTGCCGTTCATCAGGCCCTCTAGATGGGCGGAGAGGCCCATACGTGGATTTTCGAATGTGCCGGAGACGAAGCCCGTCAGCAGTCCGATCATGAACAGGATCATGCCGAGCAGCAGAAGGCGCTGCCCGAGCAGAGATGATTGCGTCGTCATGTTTCCCCCCTTGATAGCCGCCGTCAGCCGGCGGCAGCCTCCGCTTCCCTTGCCAGCAGCTTGTTGAACATGCGCACCAGCGTTTCCGGCTCCTGCGCGCCGGTGACCACCCATTGAGCATTGATGACGAAGCTCGGCACGCCCTGGATGCCGAGCTCGCGCGCCGTCGCGTCCTCGCGCGCGATGAGCGCCTTGTCCGCATCCTTGGAGAGAAGATCGCGCACGATATCCGCATCCATGCCGACTTCGGCGGCGGCTTCGGCAAGCACATCATGCGAGCCGATATCCTGTCCCTCCACGAAATACCGGCGGAAGAGGCTTTCGACCATTTCGTTCTGGCAGCCTGCGGTGCTTGCCCAGCGGATGAGGCGGTGACTGTCCAACGTGTTTGGCGATTTGCCGATCAGGTCGAAGCGGAAATCGATGCCGACGGCAGCACCGAATTCGCGGATCGTGTTGCCGATCTCCTTCGCGCGTTCGCTGCCGAATTTCTTTTCCATGTAGGCCTTGCGATCGAGGCCTTCGGGCGGGATCGACGCATCGAGCTGGAAAGGACGCCATGCGAGCGTGATGCCTTCGCCGCCGTGGATGGCGAGTGCCTGGTCGAGGCGTTTCTTGCCGATGTAGCACCAGGGACAGACGGTGTCGGAAACAATATCGAGCTGCATTGGCGGCTCCTCCCACAGGCAGCGTTGCATGCCGATTATGCGGAAAGGACAAGGGCGAGGGCAAGCTGGCGGCAAGTGCTTGACGGAGCGCGGCTCCCTACTAGGATGCCGGCCGGAAACCCAGTCAAATCAAATGGATGCGGGAAATCAGCATGGCCGACGCTACGGAAATCAAGCTGCCGGATTACGATCTTACGGGCAAGGTGGCGCTCGTGACCGGTGCAACGAGCGGACTTGGCCGCCGCTTTGCGCTGGTTCTTGCGAAGGCCGGTGCGAAGGTCGCGATCACCGGGCGGCGCGTCGAACGGCTCTCCGACCTCAAGGCGGAGATCGAGGCGATCGGCGGCACGGCGGCTGCCATTGCGCTCGACGTGACCGACACCGCGAGCATCGCGGATTGCGTCGCCGAGACCGAGGCGAAGCTCGGCCCGCTCGACATTCTCATCAACAATGCCGGCATGAATGTGCAGGCGCTGCCCGCCGATGTGACGCCGGACGGTTTCGACACGATGTTCGACACGAATGTGCGCGGCGCCTTCTTCATGGCGCAGGCGGCAGGCCGCTCCATGATGGCGCGCGGGCAAGGCGGACGCATCGTCAACATCGCGTCGATCGGGGCGCATACCGTGCTGCCGGGCCTCACCATTTATTGCATGACGAAAGCGGCGGTCGCGATGATGACGCGGTCGCTCGGCAAGGAATGGGCGCGGCATCAGATCAACGTCAACGCGATGTGCCCGGGCTTCATCGAGACGGAGCTCAACTCCGAATGGTTCCATACCGAAGGCGGCCAGAAACAGATCAAAACCTGGCCCCGCCGCCGCCTCGGGGTCGAGGAAGACCTCGACGGCACGCTGCTGCTGCTCGTGTCGGATCACGGCCGCTTCATTACCGGCTCGCTTTTCACCGTGGATGATGGCCAGTCGCTCTGACCGTTCGGGCACGGATGAAACGCCGGTTGTTCTATTAACCTCCGGTTAAGCATATATCGGCATGATTTACCCGAATGTCGCGTCGCGACCGGAGGTGGTGCCGTGGGAAAGCTCATCGGCGGATTCGTTCTCGGATTCCTTGCTTGCGTCTGGACCTATGGTCTGGACCCGGCGGAGGCTGTATTCGGCTTCAGCTCCAAGCTTGCCGCCGCGCATGAGCATCTGCAGGACGAGTACCGGGTCGACCCGCGCCACGGCCACAAGGGCCAGTACAGCAATTTCCACCGCAGCCTTGGAGGCGAAGCCCCGGCGGAAAAGCGGAGTTCCGCGGACGGCCTTGCATATCCTCCCGCATATTGGCTAACTCGGCAGATGGGCGGGCCACCGATGATGTAGTCCCGCGGAGGGCTACATGATCGGCGGACTGACTATCGCTACCTGGGTTCTGCTTGCGCTGCCTGCGCTTGCCATCGTCATCTCGATTGCCGGATGGCTGAGGGCGTCGCGATGAGCGGGGCGATTGCCATCACCATCGCCGTCTATCTCGTCGCGATGCTCGGGCTCGGCGTTGCGGCCTATCGCTACACGGCCAGTCTCAAGGATTACATTCTGGGCGGACGCCAGCTCAATGGCGGCGTGGCGGCGCTTTCTGCCGGTGCTTCCGACATGAGCGGCTGGCTGATGCTGGGGCTTCCCGGCGCCATCTATGCCTCCGGCATGAACCAGGACTGGATTGCCGTGGGGCTCGTCGCGGGTGCGCATCTCAACTGGCAATATGTTGCGTGGCGGCTGCGCCGCTATACGGAACTCGCGGGTGACGCGCTGACGCTGCCCGACTATTTCGAGAACCGCTTTGCCGACAGCAGCCGGATGCTCCGGGTGGCGAGCGCCTTCGTCATCCTGATCTTTTTCACGATCTACACATCGGCGGGGCTCGTCTCAGGCGCGATCCTGTTCGAACAGGTGTTCGGGCTCGACTACCACGCCGCGCTCATCATCGGTACGGTGAGCATTCTTTCCTACACGGCGATCGGCGGCTTTCTCGGCGTTTGCTGGACCGACACCGTGCAGGGCATCATGATGTTCCTGGCGCTGCTGATCGTCCCCGCCGTCGCCATTTCCGGGATGGGCGGCTGGGGCGCTTCCGTCGATGCGGCAGCGGCAATCGTGCCGACTGGATTTTTCGACGCGTTCCACGACACGACGCCGATCGGCGCCATCTCTCTCATGGCCTGGGGGCTGGGCTATTTCGGCCAACCGCATATTCTTGCCCGCTTCATGGCCCTCAAGGACGAGCGCGACATGCCGCAGGCACAGGCCATCGGCATGACATGGATGGTGCTGGCGCTTTACGGCGCCATTGCCACGGGCTTTGCCGGGGTCGGCTTCTTCGCCGCTGCACCGCTTGGCAATCCCGAAGCGGTGTTCCTCGCCTTGTCCCAGGCGCTTTTCAATCCCTGGGTGGCGGGCGTTCTGCTTGCCGCAGTCCTTGCGGCAATCATGAGCACGGTGTCCTCGCAACTCCTCGTCTCATCGAGCGCCATCGCCGAGGATTTCTGGAAGCGGATTTTCCGCAAGGAGGCGGGTGAGCGGGAGCTGCTCAACGCCGGACGCTTCTCCGTGCTGGTGATTTCCGTTATCGCGATGCTGCTCGCGCTCGACCGGGAGAGCACTGTGCTGGCGCTTGTCGCCTATGCCTGGGCGGGCTTCGGCGCGGCCTTCGGACCCGTCGTTCTGTTCTCATTGTTCTGGGGACGGATGACCCGCAACGGGGCACTGGCGGGGATGGTTTCCGGTGCCGCCACGGTGATCGCGTGGAAGCAGCTTTCGGGCGGCATTTTCGATGTCTATGAAATCCTGCCGGGTTTCCTCATTGCCAGCTTCGCGATCGTTTCCGTCAGCCTCGCGGGTGCGAGACCTGCGCAGCATATTCTGGAAACGCATGAAGCGGTGCGGGGCGCAGGCCGATTAGCCTGACCGTCTCAGAATGGCACAAGCCATTGATTCCGCTTGTTTTTTTATCTCTGCAGCCACACGCTTTGCAGATCGATTCGTTGTGGCAGCGGGGGCGGGCTTGCCGAAGGCGCCATGTCCAATTTCATCGTCGGCATCGTGGCCGGTTTCTTTCTCTGCGTCTGGGCGCTCGATGCGAGCCCGGTGACGGCGACCGTCGCGCTGATCGACCGGGTGCGGCAGGTCGAGGTGAGCTTTGCCGCCGAGGCGGAAAAGACCGCGCCGCGCGATGAAGCGCGGGTGGAGGCGGATTAGCTCTTCTGCAGCGCGCGGCGCATGACCTTGCCATTGGCGGTGCGCGGCAGGGTTTCGACGAAAACGACTTCGCGCGGGCATTTGTAGGCCGCGAGGCGCTCATGCGCCCAGGCGAGGATCGAGGCTGCATCGGGCTCGGATGCTTCCTTCGGCACAACGAAAGCCGCGACGATGCTTACGCCCTCACGTATATGCATTTCGGTGACGGCGGCTTCCTGAATATCGGGATGGCCGGAAAGGGCCGCTTCCACTTCCTGCGGCGAGACGCGATATCCCATCGCGTTCATTACGTCGTCGGCGCGGCCCTCGTACCACATGTAGCCGTCTTCATCGAAGCGGGCGAGATCGCCGCCGATGAACCATTCGCCGCGATAGACTTCCGCTTCCTCTTCCGCGCGCCGCCAATAGCCGAGCATCAGGCCGGGGTCCGAGCGGTGGACGGCGAGAAGCCCCGTTTCGCCGGGCGGCAGCGGCTCCGTGCCGCCATCGAGCGGCAAGGCCGCGATGCAGCGGCCGGGCTGCGGCCTGCCGGGACTTCCGGCGCGGATTTCCATGCCCGGCGCGGTCGAGACATAGGTCGAGCATTCGCTCATGCCGAGCGCTTCGTAGAGTTCCTTGCCGGTCGCCGCGCGCCACTGGTCGAGCAGGGCGGGCGAGAGCGCTTCACCCGCTGTCAGACCGTAGCGGAGCTGCCTCAGATCGAGTTGCGCGAGATCGCAATATTTCAGGATCTGGCGATAGAGCGTCGGCACGGCGGCGAACATGGTGGCGCCCGTCTTCGCCATCAGCTTCGGCCAGACCTGCACATCCTTGTCGCCATTGTAGAGAACGGTCGTCGCGCCGTTCGCCCAGGGGTCGGTGAGGCCGACGCCGAGCGTATAGGTCCAGTTGAAGGCACCGGCATGGAGGATCGTGTCCATCTGCTCGATGCCGTACCAGCCGCGATACATGGGACGGCGGCCCCAGGCGCTGCGCTGCGCATGGAGCACGCCTTTCGGGCGGCCGCTCGTGCCGGAGGTATAGACGAGGAAGGCGGGATCGTTTGCGCCCGTGTCGGCATAGGCGGCAAGCGGCGCATGCAACTTCAGGCGCGCGATGGCATCGGGGTGCAAGATTTTCACGCCGGGCGAGCTCGTCACCTCCATGCCCGGTGCGATGGCAATGGCGGCGGCTGCGGAGTCCGAGAGCAGGAAATCGGCTTCGGCGGCGGTGAGCTGCGAGGAGGATGGGAGCGGCACGATGCCTGCCGCCAATGCGCCGAAAAACATCAGCGCATAATCGGAAGTGTTCGGCATACGGATCATCAGCCGCTCGCCGGGCCTGATGCCTTCGGCGAGGAGGCCGGCGGCGACGGAGCGCACCGCGAGATCGAGTTCGCCATAGGTCCAGCGCTCGGCTTCTTCGAGCGGCGCGCCGGCGTCGGAGACGACGATCAGCGCGGTCTTGAGCGGTGTGCGCTCCGCTGCGGCGGCCAGGCAATAGCGCGCCATGTTGAAGCGGGCGGGGCAGGGCTCGCCGATGAAGCCGCGGGAAATGGAGGGAGCGGGTAAAGCCATGCCAAGGTTTGTAAGGCTGCGCCAATCGCTTCGCAAGCAGGACGCTGCGTCAGATCACGGCGGCATTTCGAGGCGTTTACGCGGCTTTCGCCAGCCTGTACAAATCAGCCCAATCAATGGAAATGGCGGCCGGTGAAAGGCCGTGGAACCTAGGGAGTGAGACGGATGGGCAGCGGACCCCTGAGCGGCATCAAGGTCATCGAATTCGCAGGCATCGGGCCGGGCCCGTTCTGCGCCATGCTGCTGTCCGATATGGGCGCCGACATCATCCGCATCGATCGCAAGGGTGCGAAGGGCGGCTCCAAATACGATATCGGTTCGCGCGGCCGCCGTTCCGTGGCGCTCGACCTGAAGAAGCCGGAATCGGTCGAGGCCTGCCTCAAGCTGATCGAGAAGGCGGACATTCTGCAGGAAGGTTTTCGCCCCGGCGTTATGGAGCGCCTCGGCCTCGGACCGGATGTCTGCCTGAAGCGCAATCCGAAGCTCGTCTATGGCCGCATGACCGGCTGGGGCCAGACCGGCCCGCTCGCGATGGCTGCCGGCCACGACATCAACTACATCTCGCTCACCGGCGCGCTGCATGCGATCGGCCGCCCGGGCGAGAAGCCGGTGCCGCCGCTCAACCTTGTCGGCGATTTCGGCGGCGGTGCGCTCTATCTCGCGATGGGCATGCTCGCAGCGCTTGTCGAAGCGCAGCGCAGCGGCAAGGGCCAGGTGGTCGATGCCGCGATGACCGATGGCGCGACCTCGCTCATGGCGATGTTCTACGGCTTCACGGCC
>PNMC01000061.1 GCA_013823365.1 Parvibaculum sp.
TTCGCCGACGATCCGCTCCACTTCGTCCGGCAGCGTGCCGCCATTGGTATCGCAGAGAACGGCCCAGCGCGCGCCATTGTCGAGCGCCGCGCGGACGCAGGCGAGCGCATATTCGGGGTTCGCCTTGTAGCCGTCGAAGAAATGCTCGCAGTCGATCATGGGCTCGCGGCCCTTCGCGGCCACGGCCTTCACGCTGTCTTCGATGCTTTCGAGGTTTTCCTCATTGGTGATGCCGAGTGCGACGGCGACCTGAAAGTCCCAGCTTTTCGCAACGAGGCAGACGGCATCCGTATCGGCATCGAGCACGGCGGCGAGGCCCGGATCGTTCGAGGCCGAGCGCCCTGCCCGCTTCGTCATGCCGAAGGCGGTGAATTTCGCATGGGCGAGTTTCGGCCGCTCGCCGAAGAAGGCCGTATCGGTCGGGTTCGCGCCCGGATAGCCGCCCTCGATATAGTCGAGCCCCAGTTCGTCGAGCAGGCCCGCAATCAGGCGCTTGTCCTCGACGCTGAAATCGACGCCGGTCGTCTGCGCGCCGTCGCGCAGCGTGGTGTCGAAAAGATAGAGGCGCTCTTTGCCGGTCGTGCTCATGGTTCCATTTGCCTTCGCATCTTACCCTCTCTTCCCACCCTCCCCTCGGAGAGGGTCAAACGGCTGAAAGCCGTTTGGGGAGGGGGCTGTGAAACTCCACTCCGCCGCATCTTGCCGCCTCCCCCGCCCCGAGAAATTCTTCGAATTTCTCGACCCGCCACCAGGGGCGGGTGGGAAGGAAGGAGCCAAAATGCGGCAAAACCTCCGTGGCAATCCGCCACCGGCCGGTCCGTGTTCCACAATGTTTGCAAGCGTGCTTGTACGGCGGCGGCGGAGCTATGTCAGCCGCTAATAATCAGACCCTGGATGATCGGGAAAGCCGGGTTCATGCCGGTATCCTCAGTCACTCGCCGTTAACAAACTCTAACGATTTCAAGCCGTTAGACCGGAAAGCCGGGCCTTGGCCCGCTCCCTGCCGATGAGAGGTAGCAGGTTTTTCAATTCCGGTCCATGCGGCAGGGCGGTGAGCGCCAGCCGGAGCGGCATGAAGAGTGCCTTGCCCTTGGCCCCCGTGGCCGCTTTCACGGCCTCTGTCCAGAGCCCCCATGTCTCCGGCCCCCAGGGCTCGGGCGGGAGTGCGGCGGCGGCGGCGGACGCGAACCCCTTGTCCTCGATCACGGGCTCAACCGGCCCTTCGACCACTCGGGCCCAGTCCACGGCTTCCGCAAAGAGCGCCAGATTGGGCTTCACCGCCTCCCAGAAGGCCTCGCCGAGATCGCAGGAGAGCGCGGCGAGGCGCGGCCTTGCCTCCGGGTAGGGCATGAGGTGGAGGCAGGCGGCATTGACGCGGGCTAGCTCCGCCGGATCGAAGCGGATGTCGGAGCGGCCGAGGCGCGAAATATCGAAATGCGCCGCCAGCTCGTCGAGCGAGAGCGAGGCTTCGACGGCATCGGACGTGCCGAGGCGCGCAAGCAGCGAGTTGAGCGCCATGGGCTCGAAGCCCGCTTCGCGAAGCGCGCGCAGCGAATAGCGCGCGGCATCATTGCGCTTTGAGAGCGGCTTGCCGTCCGGCCCGTTGAGCAGCGAGTAATGCGCAAAGCGCGGCGGCTCGGCGCCGAGCGCGCGGATGATCTGGATCTGCACACCGGTATTGGTGATGTGGTCGGAACCCCGAATGACATGACTGATCGCGAAGTCGATATCGTCCACGATGCTTGGCAGTGTGTAGAGGAACCGGCCGTCCTCGCGGATCAGCACCGGGTCCGACAGCGAGGCGCCATCGACCTCGACATGGCCCTGAATCATGTCCTCGAAATTCGTGTGCTCGTGGTCGAGCCTGAAGCGCCAGTGAGGCTTGCGGCCCTCGGCTTCGAGCGCGGCGCGCTCCTCCGCCGTGAGCTTCAGCGCCGCACGGTCATAGACCGGCGGCAGGCCGCGAGCGAGCTGGCGCTTGCGGCGGCGGTCGAGCTCCGCGGCGCTTTCATAAGCCGGATAGAGACGGCCTGCCTGCTTCAGCCTTTCGGCAGCGGCTTCATAGGCCGCGAGCCGTTCCGACTGGCGGGCGAAAATATCGTGCCGGAGTTTAAGCCATGCGAGATCGGCTTCGATGCCCGCCGCATATTCGGCGGTCGAGCGCTCGTCATCCGTGTCGTCCATGCGCAGCATGAACCTGCCGGCATTCTTCCGGGCGAAGAGGTAGTTCAGCAACGCCGCGCGTGCGTTGCCGACATGAAGTTCGCCGGTAGGCGACGGCGCGAAGCGAACGGTGACGGGCTTGCCGCTCACAGGTCCTGATCCCGGAAACCGTTCACGATCGGGTAACGGCGGTCGCGGCCGAAATTGCGCGCGGTGACCTTCACCCCCGGCGCAGACTGGCGGCGCTTGTATTCCGAGATGTAGAGGAGATGTTCGACGCGCTTCACGAGATCGCGCTCATGGCCGCGCTCGACGATCTCGCGCACCGACATTTCCTCTTCCACGAGGCAGTGGAGAATATCGTCCAGCGCCTCATAGGGCGGCAGCGAATCCTCGTCCTTCTGGTCGGGGCGGAGTTCGGCGGAAGGCGGGCGCGTGATGATGCGTTCGGGGATCACCCTGCCCTTCGGCCCGAGGCAGCCCTTCGGCATATTCTCGTTGCGCCAGCGCGACATGCGGAAAACGCGTGTCTTGTAGAGATCCTTGATCGGATTGAAGCCGCCATTCATGTCGCCATAGATGGTCGCATAGCCCGCCGAGACTTCGGACTTGTTGCCGGTCGTGAGCAGCATGGAGCCGAACTTGTTGGAAATCGCCATGAGGATGACGCCGCGCGCACGCGACTGGAGATTTTCCTCCGTCGTGTCCATCTGCGTGCCCTCGAAAAGTTTTTCCAGCGCCGAAGAGAAGCCCGTCACCGGCTCCTCGATCGGTACGATGTCGTAGCGCGTGCCGAGGAGCTTCGCGCAGGCTTCCGCATCCTCGAGGCTTTCCGACGAGGTGTAGCGGTAAGGCAGCATGACGCAATGAACCTTGTCCGCGCCCAGCGCATCGACGGCGATGGCGGCGACGAGCGCGCTATCGATGCCGCCTGAAAGGCCGAGCACGACGCCCGGAAAGCGGTTCTTCTTCACATAGTCGCGCAAGCCCTGCACCACCGCGAGATAAAGCGCTTCGTCGCTTTCCTCGATAGGTGCGACTTCACCCTGCCCGCAGACCCAGCCCTTGGCTTCGCGCGACCAGTCAGTGATTGCGATCTTCTCTTCCCATGCCGGCATCTGCAGCGGCAATGAAAGATCGGCATTGAGCACGAAGGAAGCACCGTCGAAGACGAGTTCGTCCTGCCCGCCGAGCTGGTTCACATAGGCCATGGGCAGCCCGCTTTCCCTGATGCGGGAAATCACAAGCTGCATGCGCGCGTCGAACTTGTTGAAGTCGTAGGGCGAGCCGTTCGGCACGAGCAGGATTTCGGCGCCCGACTCTTCCAGGCATTCGACCACATCCGGGAACCAGATGTCCTCGCAGATGGGCACGCCGATGCGCACGCCACGCACATCGAAGGGGCCGGGCATGGGCCCCTCGTCGAAAACGCGCGGCTCATCGAAGACGGAATAATTCGGCAGATGGACCTTGGCGCGGTAGCCGCGCACCTCGCCCTTGTCGAGATAGAGGACGGCATTGAAGAGCTTGCCGTCATCGGCCATCCAGGGACAGCCGATCAGGACGCCCGGGCCGCCATCGCCGGTCTGCCGCGCGAGATCGATCGCGGCGGCGCGGGCGGCGCGCTGGAAGGCGCCTTTCAGCACCAGGTCCTCGGGCGGATAGCCCGTGAGGAAGAGTTCGGAAAAAACGATGAGTTCCGCACCCGCGATCTCCGCCTCGCGGCGGGCCTCCACGGCCTTTTGCAGATTGCCGGCAATGTCGCCCACCACGGGGTTCAACTGGGTCAGGGCTATGCGGAGCTTGTCGGTCATTTTTGAAGCAAATCCGGGCGGTTATGCCCCAAACATATGGGGATTCGGCCTCGCGGTTTTAGCCGTTGAGGGGCGCACTCACAATAGTTCAGGCGTGAACGGGTGGGAGCGGCATTGAAGGATGCGCCCCCGCGCCGGGACGGCTAGGCTGGCCGGAACCAAAAAATCCCGGAGGAGGACCCGATGACCGTGAACCGCCAGATCCTGTTGACCGAGACGCCGCAGGGGAAACTCGCCGAAAGCCACTTCAAATTATCCGAAGGTCAGGTGCCGGAGGCGAAGGACGGCGAATTGCTGCTGCGGACGCGGCTCATCTCGCTCGATGCGGCGAACCGGGCCTGGATGCAGGGCGCGACCTATCGCTCGGCCGTGAATGCCGGAACGGTGATGGCGGGCGGCTCCGTCTCGGAAGTGATCGATGCGAAGGCGCCGGGCTTTGCCAAGGGCGATCTCGTCTTCGCCGATACGGGCTGGCAGGACTATGCCGCCGTACCCGCGAAGACGGCCCAGAAACTGCCGAAGATGGAGCCGCTCTCCCACCTTCTCAGCGTCTATGGCATCGCCGGGCTCACCGCCTATTTCGGCTTGCTCGAAGTCGGCAAGCCGAAGGCGGGCGACACGGTGGTCGTTTCGGCGGCGGCGGGTTCCGTCGGCACGATCGTCGGCCAGATCGCCAAGATCAAGGGCTGCCGCGTCATCGGCATCGCTGGCGGTGCCTCGAAGTGCAAGCTTCTCACCGATGAACTCGGCTTCGATGCCGCTATCGACTACAAGGCCGAGCCGGTGGGCAAGGCGCTCCGTAAAGCCGCGCCGAACGGCATCGACGTCTATTTCGACAATGTCGGCGGCGACATTCTCGAAGCCGTCCTCTTCGGCATGAATAATTACGGCCGTATCGCCTGTTGCGGGGCGGTGTCGCAATATGACGGCGCGGCGCCCGCACATGGGCCGCGTGGCATTCCGGGTCTCGTCGTCGTGAAGCGGCTGACCATGCAGGGCTTCATCGTGATGGATTATCAGGACAAGCACGATGCCGCACTGGCCGAGCTTCAGGGCTGGGTCGCTTCGGGCAAGCTCAAGGTGATGGAAGACATCATGGAGGGGCTCGAGAACACGCCGAAGGCGCTGGTCGGCCTGCTGGCCGGCGACAATGTCGGCAAGCGCATGATACGGGTTTCCTGACGGGTTGAATTTCCCGGATTCAGGCCAATTTTCAGACGGGGCGCCTCATTTCCAGCGACGGAAGAGGCGCCCCGTTCCGTTGTATAGTGTGGGGACGCATTGGAGAGACCGCGAGTTCATGAGCTACGAAAGCGAAACGCAGGACCGGCGCCGGGGCGCTGCTTCGGAAATGGCCGGACGGGCGAAGACAGTCTGGCGCGGGTTCCCTGCGCCCGCCCGCTGGGCCGTTCTGGCGGTCGCGGCACTCCTCCTCTATTGGCTCGTTTCCAGCCTCTTTTTCGGCGGCAACGAGGTCAACTACCGCACCGCGACGGCTACGCGCGGCACGCTGGAGCAGACGGTGACGGCGCTCGGTTCGCTGCAACCCAAGAATTACGTCGATGTCGGCGCGCAGGTCTCCGGGCAGCTCAAGGAAGTTCATGTCGAAGTGGGAGACGCCGTCAACCAAGGCGACCTCCTCGCTGAAATCGATGCCAAGGTCTACGAGACGGAGGTGGCGGCGGCGCGAGCGCGGCTTTCGGACCTCGAATCCCAGCTCTCCGGCGCGGAAGCGGAGCTCGTGCTTGCGCGGCGGCAGCATGCGCGGAATCTCGATCTCGCAAAGATCGACGCGGTGAGCCGTGAGGCGCTCGATACGACCGAGACGAGCGTAAAGACGATCACCGCGCGGATCGGCTCCCTCAAGGCGCAGATCGAACAGCAGAAATCGACCGTCGAAGGCGGAGAGACCAATCTCGGCTTCACGCGCATCTACGCGCCCATCGATGGCACGGTAACCTCGCAGGTTGCGCTCAAGGGGCAGACGCTGAACGCAAACCAGACGGCCCCGACCATCATGACGGTTTCGGACCTCGCTACCATGACGGTAGAGGCGCAGGTGGCGGAAGCCGATGTCGGCAAGCTGAATGCGGGCATGCCTGTCTATTTCACCACGCTCGGCGCGCCGCAGGAGCGCTGGAACTCGACCGTGCGCCAGGTGCTGCCGACCCCCGAAATCGTCAATGAAGTCGTGCTCTACACGGTGCTTGTCGACATCGCCAATCCGGAGGGGCGGTTGATGAAAGACATGACGGCGCAAGTCTTCTTCGTTCTGGACCGCTCCGAGGATACGATCATCGTGCCGGTCGGCGCGGTGAACGAAGGGCGCGACGGCAAGACGCGCATTACCGTCCTCACGGAACGCGGCCCCGTTGAGCGCGAGGTGGAACGCGGCATCGCCAACCGCATGAACGCGGAAATTCTCTCCGGCATTCAGGAGGGCGACCGCGTGGTGACCGGCGTCCTCTCCGGCGAAGCACCCACCGGCGGCACGCGCGGCAGCACGCGCCGCATGGGCTTCCTCTAGAGGTGGCGCCCATGCATGCACCGAACCCGCCGGCGCGAACGCCTCTGATCGAACTCAAGGACGTCACCAGGGTATACAGTACCGGCGGGCAGGAAGTGCGCGCGCTGGATGGCGTGTCCCTGACCATCCGGCGCGGCGAGTTCGTTGCCATCATGGGCCAGTCGGGCTCGGGCAAATCCACCCTGATGAATATTCTCGGCTGCCTCGACCGGCCGAGCGGCGGCAGCTACGAAGTGGCAGGCACGAATGTCGCCGCGCTGACGAGCGACGAGCTGGCAGCGCTGCGGCGCGACACATTCGGCTTCGTGTTCCAGCGCTACAACCTGCTCTCCACCATGACCGCGGCGGAGAATGTGGAACTCCCGGCGATCTATGCCGGCACGACGCGAACCGAACGGCACGAGCGCGCGAAGAGCCTTCTCGCACGGCTGGGCATGAGCGAGCGCGCGGCACACAGGCCGGGCGAGCTTTCGGGCGGCCAGCAGCAGCGTGTGTCGATCGCCCGGGCGCTGATGAACGGCGCCGATGTGATCCTTGCCGACGAACCGACCGGCGCGCTCGATACGCAGAGCGGCGCCGACGTGTTGAACGTTCTGAAGGAACTGAACCGCGAAGGGCGGACCGTCATCCTCATCACGCATGACGCGGAAGTGGCGGATCATGCCGACCGCCTGATCCAGATCAGCGATGGCAGGATCGTCTCCGACAGCGGCGTGAAGACGGTCCAGGGCACCGCGCCGGCGGACGAGACGCTTGCCGGACAGGGTTTCGTCATCCAGGCGGAAATCGCGGAGGCCGTGAAAATGGCGTTCCGCTCGCTCCGTGCGAATATTTTCCGGACGGCGCTTACCTTGCTCGGTGTGGTGATCGGTGTCGCGGCGGTGGTGGTGATGCTTGCCATCGGCGATGGCAGCAAGGAGAATATCGTCACGTCCATGCAGAGCATGGGCACCAACCTCCTGGTCGTGCGGCCCGGCGCGCCGGGCATTCGCTCCAGCGGCGATATTGCGACGCTGACCACGGCCGATGCCGAAGCCATACGCGAAATCGACAATGTGGTGGCTGTCGTAGCTGAGCGCAGCACATCGAGCACGCTGCGCTTCGGCAATGTCGACTATCGTACGCAAATCGAAGGCACATGGCCGGAAATGACCACGGTGCGCGACTGGAATGTCGGCCGCGGCGGGTTTTTCACGGACATGGACCTCAATGGCTATGCGCCTGTCATCGTCCTCGGTCAGACGGTGGTGAATGCGCTCTTCCCGAACGGCGAAGATGCAGTGGGCCAGTATGTGCTCGTCGGCAATATTCCCTTCGAGGTGGCCGGCGTGATGGAACCGAAAGGTGCCGGCTCATTCGGCCGCGATCAGGACGATGTCGCCTTCGTTCCGCTGACCACAGGCTTCATGCGGCTTTTCGGACGGCAATATGCGAACTCGATCACGGTGAAGGTCGCGGATTCGAATCGCGTGACCGAAACGGAAGAGGCGATCCATGCGCTCCTCCTCGCCCGTCACCGGACGGAGGACTTTCAGATCCGCAACACGGCCTCGATGCTGGAAACGCTTGAGAGCATGTCGAACACGATGACGATCCTGCTCGGCTCGGTCGCGGCGATCTCGCTTCTCGTCGGCGGTATCGGCGTGATGAACATCATGCTGGTGAGCGTGACGGAGCGGACGCGGGAAATCGGCATCCGCATGGCGACCGGCGCGCGGATGAACAATATTCTCGTGCAGTTCAACACGGAGGCCCTGGTTGTGTGCGGCGTGGGCGGGCTGATCGGTCTTCTGATCGGCCTTTCCGTCGCGCAGATGCTTTCCGGCGTGGGGCTCAATATCGCCATTAATCCCATGCCGTCGATCCTCGCCTTCAGTTGCGCGGTGCTGACGGGGCTCGTGTTCGGCTATCTGCCGGCGCGCAAGGCAGCGCGGCTCGACCCGGTTGTCGCGCTCGCATCGGAATAGAGAAATGAAAACACATCTTCGTCACGCCACCCTTCTTGCCGCAGCGCTTGCCCTTGCCGCCTGCTCCATGGCGCCGGACTACGAGCGCCCGCAGACCGGCGCCGCGGCGAGCTGGAGCGGACCGCAGTCCGCCGGCGCGGAGGTGAGCGCCGAATGGTGGACCTCCTTCGGCGATCCGGAACTCACGCTGCTGATGCAGATGGCGCTGGCGCAGAATCTCGACATCGCGCAGGCCCTTGCGCGGATCGATCAGGCGCAAGGCGCGGCGCGTGCGGCAGGCTCTTCCCTGCTGCCGCAGGTCTCCGGCAGCGGCGCCGCCTCGACGCGCGCGACGGATGGCGGCTCCTCCAGCGAAAGCGCGAATATCGGCTTGTCGGCAGGTTATGCACTCGACCTGTGGGGCCGGTACCGCAACCAGGCAGATGCCGCGCGCTTCTCGCTCGACGCGACCGGCTTCGACAAGGAAACCACGGCGCTTCTCGTTCAGGCGCAGGTCGCAGCCGCCTATTTCAACATTCTGACGCTCAAGGACCAGATTGCCATTGCCGAGGACTCGCTTGCGGCGGCGCGCGGCACGCTCGACATTGTCGAGGCGCGCTACAATGCGGGCAGCATTTCCGGCCTCGACCTTGCACAGCAGCGCAACACGGTTGCCAGTATCGAGGCGGGCCTTCCCTCGCTGCGCGCGAGCCTCGCCGCGCAGCAGAATGCACTCGCCATCCTGATCGGCCGTGTGCCCGGCAGCTTCGGCGTCGAGGGCGAGACGCTGGCGCGCGTGGCACTGCCTGCCATCGCGGCCGGACAACCCTCCGACCTGCTCGAACGGCGGCCCGACATCAAGAGTTCCGAAGCTCGCCTCATGGCGGCGAATGCCGATATCGGCACGGCGCGGGCGGCCTTTTTTCCGAGCATCGATCTTTCCGCCTCGCTCACGCGGAGCTTCGCCACTGCCTCTCCCGCGGAAACGTTGACATCGGCGGGCGCCTCCCTCCTCGCGCCGATCTTTTCCGGCGGCTCGCTCGAGGGAAATCTGCAGTCGGCGAATGCGCGGCAGCGGGAGCTTGCGGCGAGCTATCAACTCACGGTGCTGAACTCGTTCGGCGAGGTGGAGAACGCGCTTGTCAATGTCGAGGCGACGGCGGAGCGGGAGCGTCTCCTGAATGTCGCGGCAGAAGAAGCGGCCAGAGCCTATGAGCTGGCGGAAGCGCGCTACCGGGCGGGCGCGAGCGATCTCATCTCGGTGCTTGATGCGCAGCGCACCTGGCTTTCGGCGCGGAACAGTGCGGCGGACGCGAAACTCGCCCGCTACACGACGGCGGTGGACCTTTTCGTGGCGCTGGGCGGCGGCTGGCGAAGCTGACGGTTCATCCCCTCACAACCTGTTGTTCACCCGCGAAGGCCGGTTCGCTTCCACCGTGGGCTAAAGGCCGCTAGGCTCCTCCCCAACGAAAATCCCGCAATGGTGGAGGACACCCCATGACCAATCTCACCTCGAAGGAAATCAGGCTCAAGGCGCGGCCCGTCGGCATGCCGAAGGACAGCGATTTCGAACTCGCGACTGCCGATGTGCGCCAGCCGGGCGACGGCGAAGTTCTTGTGCGCAATATCTGGATGTCGGTCGATCCGTATATGCGCGGGCGCATGATGGATCGCGAGAGCTATGTGCCGCCCTTCCAGATCGGCAAGCCTCTCGAAGGCGGCGCGATCGGCCAGGTGGTGGAATCGAAAAGCGACAAGCTGAAGGTCGGCACCTATGTGAACCACATGCTCGGCTGGCGCGAATATGCGACCGGCGCCGCCGAAGGCTTCACGCCGGTCGACCCGGCGCTCGGGCCCGTCGAGGCATTCCTCGGTGTGCTCGGCATGCCGGGCATGACGGCATGGTCCGGGCTCTTCAAGGTCGCGGGCCTCAAGGACGGAGACACTGTCTTCGTCTCCGCCGCGTCCGGTGCCGTGGGCGCCGTCGTCTGCCAGCTTGCCAAGGCGCATGGTTGCTATGTGGTGGGCTCGGCGGGCTCGGACGACAAGTGCAAATGGCTCACCGATGTCGCCGGCATCGACAAGGCGATCAACTACAAGACCTGCGGCGATCTCACCAAGGCCGTGGCCGATGCCTTCCCGAAAGGCATTGACGTCTATTTCGAGAATGTCGGCGGCGCGCATCTCGAAGCGGCGATCAACGCCATGCGCCCGAACGGGCGCGCTGCGATGTGCGGCATGATCGAGCAATATAACGACACCACGCCGCGCCCCGGCCCGACCAACCTCATCCAGATCGTCGGCAAGAGCCTCATGCTCAAGGGCTTCATCGTGTCGAACTATTTCCAGCACATCGGCGAGTTCTATGCCGAGATGGGCCCGCTCATTAAGAGCGGCAAGATGAAATGGGAAGAGACGGTGGAAGACGGCATCGAGAACGCGCCCAAGGCCTTCCTCAATCTCTTCAAGGGCGCGAATTTCGGCAAGATGCTGGTGAAGATCGGGCCCGACAAGGCGGTATAAGGGGTACTCGCGTCTACTCCTTCACTCGTCATGCCCGGACTTGATCCGGGCATCCAGAGCCGCTTGGTTCAGTGCCCGCGGCTCTGGATTGCCGGGTCAAGCCCGGCAATGACAGAATAAGAAAAAGACGGGATAAGAGAGCCGGGGAGGAACGAAATCATGCCGACAAAGGCGAAACGCTGGGTGCTGGCATCGCGGCCCGAGGGAAAACCGAAGGCCGAAAATTTCCGGCTGGAGGAGATCGAGCTGCCGGAGATCGGCGAGCATGAAATCCTGATCCGCACGGAGCATCACTCGGTCGATCCCGGCATGCGCGGGCGGCTTTCCGGCGACAGCTACACGGCGGCGCTTCCTCTCGGCCAGACCATCGACAGCGCGATGGTGGGTGTGGTCGAGCAATCGAAGAACGAGAAATTCAAGCCGGGCGACCGCGTGACCGGCGGTTTCGGCTGGGTGACGCATGCCGTCTCGAATGGCCGCGGCGTGCAGATCCTGCCGCCCGAGATGTATCACGGCAAGCTCCGCCCCACCGCCGCCATTGGCGTGCTCGGCATTCCGGGGCTTACCTCCTATTTCGGCTTGCTCGAACTCGGGCGCCCGAAGGAAGGCGACACGGTGCTGATCTCGTCCGCCGCGGGCCCTGTGGGCGCGACGGCCGGGCAGATCGCGAAGATGAAGGGCTGCCGCGTCGTCGGCATCGCGGGCTCGAAGGAGAAATGCGATTACGTGAAGGGGCTCGGCTTCGATGCCTGCTTCTCCTATCGCGGTGCGGACCTCAAAGCGGCCATCAAGGAGCACTGCCCCGAAGGCGTCGACATCTATTTCGACAATGTCGGTGCGGAAATGCTCGATGCGGCAATCCTCAACATGAAGGAGCACGGACGCATCGTCGTCTCCGGTCAGGTCAGCGAATATAACCGCGCGGACGACGAGCTTGTCGGCATCCGCAATGTCACGCGCTTCATCACGCACCGGTTGCGGATGGAGGGGCTCGTCGTCTTCGATTATTTCAAGCGGTTCCGCGAGGCGCAGGCCGAAATGGCCCAGTGGATTCACGACGGCAAGCTCGTCTACACCGAAGATATCTCCGACGGCATAGAAGGATCGGCCGCCGTCTTTATCGGACTTTTCGAAGGCGAGAATCTCGGGCGCCGGCTCATCAAGGTGAGCTAGAAGTCGTAGCGCAGGCCCACCGTGACGAAGTTCGAGGCGTCGGTCACGCCGTTGAACAGGCCGAACACACCCGAACGGTGCTGCAGCCGCGTGACGAGCGAGATGTCCGGATAGGACGGCAGCGCGAAGGTCGCCTGCAGGTTGAACTGGTTGAGCGTGCGCGAGCGGCTGCCATCCGGCTGCTGTTCGAGTTGCGGGAAGGCCGTCGTATAGGACGGGCCCATGCCCACCGCCGCCGTCGTCACCAAGTAGTCGTTCCAGGGAAAATCATGCCAGCGCGCGTAAACGGCGGCGCCGATTTCGTGATAGGTCTCGCGCCCGTGGTGCCAGGCATACATGAGTTCGCCCTCGAAGCTCAGCGCATCGCCGTACCAGCCGAGCAGTCGCGATGCCGTCAGCCCCAGCACATGATCCGACGTACCTTCCACATAGAAGAAGTTCTCGACCACCGTGCTGAAATTGTCTTCGGTGCCCTCGCCCATGAAAATCGTGACGGCGTGGAGCTTGTCGTCCTCGCCCGGACCGCGCCATTTCGACGCTGCTGCAGGAACGGAGATGAGCGGCAGAAAGATCGCCGCGGCGAAAAAGGCCTTCACCGCGCGGCGAAAGAGCCGGTCAGGAAAATTCGTCATTTGTCCTCCGTGCGTCCAGTGGACCTTTTAGCCCGGAGAGCCGCAAAGAAAAAGGCCCGGTTCGGAAACCGGGCCTTTTCGTTCTTCAGTGTGCCACCATTACCATGCGCCGAGCGCCACCTGCTGTTCGCGGCGCGCTTCCGCCCTCTCCTTCTTCAGCCCTTCGGCGATCAAGAAGGCGAGTTCGAGCGACTGGCTGGCATTCAGGCGCGGATCGCAATGGGTGTGATAACGGTCGCCAAGCTGCGTTTCCGAGATCGCCTGCGCGCCGCCGATACATTCGGTGACGTTCTGGCCGGTCATCTCGAAATGGACGCCGCCCGCATGCGTGCCCTCGGCGCGGTGCACGGCCATGAAGGCCTGGACCTCGGCAAGGATGCGGTCCACCGGCCGCGTCTTGTAGCCGGACGACGCCTTGATCGTGTTGCCATGCATCGGGTCGCAGGACCAGACGACCTTCTTGCCTTCGCGCTCGATGGCGCGGATGAGCTGCGGCAGGTGCTTCTCGACGTTTTCCGCACCGAAGCGGCAGATGAGCGTGAGACGCCCTGCCTCGTTTTTCGGATTGAGAACATCGGTCAGGCGGATCAGTTCTTCCGGGTCGAGCGACGGGCCGCATTTCATGCCGATCGGGTTCTTGATGCCGCGCATATATTCGACATGGCCGTGATCGGGCTGACGGGTGCGGTCGCCGATCCAGAGCATATGGGCGGAGGTGTCGTACCAGTCGCCCGTGGTCGAGTCGATGCGCGTCATCGCCTGCTCGTAGCCGAGCAGCAGGGCCTCGTGGCTCGTGTAGAACTCGGTCGTGTGAAGCTGCGGCTGCGAGGCGCTGTCCACGCCGCAGGCGCGCATGAAGTCGAGCGCCTCGGTGATACGGTTCGCCAGTTCCTCATAGCGTGCGCCTTCGGCGCTGTCCGAGACGAAGCCCAGATTCCAGCGATGCACGAAGTCGAGATCGGCATAACCGCCCTGCGCGAAAGCGCGAATGAGGTTCAGCGTCGAGGCCGACTGCGAATAGGCGCGCAGCAGCCTTTCGGGATCGGGCACACGGGCCTTTTCGTCGAACTCGATGCCGTTGATGTTGTCGCCGAGATAGGAGGGCAGCGTCACATCGCCGATCGTCTCGGTGGGCGAGGAACGCGGCTTCGCGAACTGGCCGGCGATGCGGCCCACCTTCACCACGGGCGAGGCGGCAGCAAAGGTCAGCACCACCGCCATCTGCAGCAGCACGCGGAATGTGTCGCGAATATTGTCGGCGGAAAATTCGGCGAAGCTCTCGGCGCAGTCGCCGCCCTGC
>PNMC01000062.1 GCA_013823365.1 Parvibaculum sp.
ACCTTGTTCGAAGGATTTTCGGAGAGACGGTTGGCAAGCACGCAGCCCGCGCTACCCGCACCGATGATGATGTAGTCGAATTCGCTCATTACGCTGTTCCCGATCCCTGTTGCCGGCCGCTCCCGAAAAAGGGAAAAAACCGTCCGCCTGCAATAATGCAACGGCGTACGGCCTGAGTCTCTGGCCGATACTTGCCCGATTCCACTGGTGGTCGGATTTTCGCCAATTGTCGGGAATCAACGAAGCTGACGCAAGCGTCATTTTGTGTTCAAGCACCGGTTTTGTCCCGGATGCGACCAAATACTCACCCGTAAATGCGCGATGAGTAGAATTTCATTAACTCTGATCCCCTTATCCTGCAGTCAACAGATTCCGGCGCTTGCGCGCCGCCGCTTCCCTTGCAGGCAACCCGATGCAGTCCGACCACGACGAACGCCGCAAATATCCTCGTGTAGCCTTTCAGGCGAAAGGAAGGTTTCTTGCGCCCGACGGGACGGAGCATACCTGCGCCATCCGTGACATGTCGCTTGGCGGCATCGCTCTCTCGACGGATGTAGCGGTCGATCTCGGATCGCAGATCATCGTCTATCTCGACGATTACGGCCGCTTCGAAGGCACGGTCGTGCGCGCCTATGATGGCGGCTTCGCCATCGAAACCTCCATTGCCGGCCCCCGCCGCGAACGGCTGCGCCAGCGCCTCGAAGCCCTTGCCCGCGGCGAAAAGCTCGAAATCTCGGCCCGCCGCGCCTTTGCCCGCTATGCACCGGGCGAGGCCGGCCTGGAGGAAAGCTCCGTTCTGACCCTTGCCGACGGCGCCTCCATCCCCTGCCGCATCATCGATATGTCGCTTGGCGGCGCCCAGGTCGCGGTCGAAAGCCGCCCCCCCATCGGCACTGCCGTCTCGATCGGCCGCATGTCGGGCCGCGTCGTCCGTCATACGGAGGAAGGCGTCGGTATCCAGTTCGCCGATATTCCGGAACGCGCCGCCGCTCTTTCCCGCCCCTTCGGCTGACGAAAGCGCCGCGCCGCACTAGACTGCCCCGAAACATCAGGGGGAAGTCATGTCCGGACCGCTCAATAAAGCCTTCGAGAACGATATCGCCATCCTCACCATGGATGACGGCCGCGCCAATGCGCTCGGCCACGCCATGATCGATGCCCTGAACGCGGCACTCGACGAGGCCGAAGGCAAGGCGAAGACAGTGCTGATCGCGGGGCGTGAAAAGCGCTTCTGCGCCGGTTTCGACCTCGATGTCATGGCCTCCGGCCCGGAAAACGTCCGCAAGCTCGTTTCCGCCGGCGCCGATCTCCTCATGCGCCTCTACGAATATCCCCTGCCGGTCGTGATGGCCTGCACCGGCCATGCGCTCGCCGCAGGCGGCCTGCTCCTGCTTGCCGGCGATACCCGCATCGGCACAGAAGGCGATTTCCGTATTGGCCTGCCCGAAGTGGCCATCGGCATGACCATGCCCGTTTTCGGGATCGGACTGGCCCGCGACCGGCTGGCCCGCCACCGCTTCACCGAAGCCGTTACCCAGGCCCGCATCTATGGTCCCGCAGATGCAGTTGCCGTCGGCTATCTCGACGAGGCGGTCCCGGCCTCGAGCCTGCTCGAAACGGCCAGGGCCCGCGCCGCAGCCCTTGCCGCCCTGCAGCAACCCGCCTTTGCAAACACCAAACGCAAGGAACGCAAGGTAACGATCGACCTCATCCGCAGCACCCTGAAAGCGGATTCGGCGACTTTCGACGGCGCAAATTCACGCTAAAGAAACCTTGATACGCGTTAGCCATTTTTCCTCGCAACAAGCTCTTGCGCGCAAAAACCATCAGCCCACGGCGCGCCTTCCTCTTTCGCACGAGGCGGCACCATCTCGATAATCGCTGAAAAATAAGGGCTTTTCGTGTGTGCGGAGTAGCTACAATTTTAATCGAATGAAGTCGCTTCGAATTTTAGGAAAACCCTCCTCAAACTTGATCTTCATTTGCCTCAAATTGCCCCGGGCCACTTAAACGGGCGCAAATTCCCACCTGCCATCTTCTCCCCACGCGTTCGAAAGTTGGGTGAGCATCATGGTTTGGCGCAATAGTTTGGCCGTAATGGCCGGAATGGTGGCGATACTGGCGGGATGTCAGTCGCCGGACTACGTGGGCAGTATCAGAAGTTCGGCATTCGTGCCGCAGGAAGGCGGCGTCCAGCTTATCGCCGCCAACATGCCGACCTATCAGCAGGTCGCGCCGCCTTTCGGCTATATCGGTTTCTGCGTCCGGCATCCGGATGAATGCGCGGGCGGCACGGATATGCCACGCCCCGCCGCCATGTCGCCGGAGAAGTGGCTCGAACTGACGCAGGTCAACGAGTATGTGAACCGCAATGTCCGGCAGGTCGAGGATATCGATCTTTATGGCCGCGCCGAATGGTGGGCCTTCCCGGATGAGCGCGGCGGCGACTGCGAGGATCTCGCGCTTGAAAAGCGCCGTCTGCTGATCAAGCGCGGCTGGGCGCCGGAGAACCTGCTCATCTCGGTGGTCCGCGAATGGAATGGCGACGGACATGCCGTCCTGCTGGTCAAGACCGACCGCGGCGAGTTCGTGCTCGACAACAAGAACTGGGAAGTCGCGGTCTGGTCGGACACGCCCTATCAGTGGATCAAGCGCCAGTCCGAGGAACGGCCCTACATTTGGGTCAATCTCGATGAGAAGGCGGCGCGCATCGCGTCGGTGAGTCAGCCGCTCCCGCCCCTGGGCGAAAAGGCGCCCTTCCTCGCGGCGATCGAGAGGAAGTCCGCCGGAACCGAATTGCGGCCCGCCATCGAGGATGGGCGGACCGCAGCCGTGGCGTCGAAAAAAGAGGAACCGACCGCCACGATCCAGTGACCTGCCGGCCGGGCTCCGCCGCCCCCCAACTCGGAGTTCGGCCCTGTCGAGGCCGGCTCTGCCGCTCCCCCCGCGGCAGGGCCGGTACTTTTTTGGGGGCTTACTTGCCCTTCCACTGCGGCTTGCGCTTCTCGGCGAAGGCGCGCGGCCCTTCGATCAGATCCTCGCTCTTGAAGAGTGCGGAGACGGCCGGATACTTGCCCTCGATCGCCGATTTCAGATTGGCTTCGTCGAGCCCCTGATAGACGGATTCCTTCGAGGCTCGGATCGACATCGGCGAGCATTCCTCGATCATCTTCGCCCAGCGCTTTGCCGCCGCGATGAGTTCGCCCGCAGGCACCACCTCGTTCACGAAGCCAAGCTCCTTGCCCTCCTTCGCAGGCACCTGGCGCCCCGTCAGGATCATGCCCATCGCCTGCTTCACGCCGATCTGGCGCGGCAGCCGGTGGAGGCCGCCCGCAAGCGCAGCGAGGCCGACCTTCGGCTCCGGCAGTGCGAAGACGGCATTTTCCGACGCGATGATGAGGTCGCAGGCCAGCGCAATCTCGAAACCGCCGCCCATGGCGACGCCATTCACCGCCGCGATCACCGGCTTGTTGAGGTCATAGCGCGCGGTCAGGCCCGCAAAGCCCGTCTTCGGCACCTCAATCTTGTTGCCTTCGGCCTGCCAGCGCAGATCGTTGCCCGCGCTGAAGGCGCGCTCGCCCGCGCCGGTCACGATCGCGACCCAGAGATCGTCATCCTTCGCGAAATCGTCGAACACTTTTTCCAGTTCGAAATTCGACGGCGGATGCAGCGCGTTCATGCGCTCCGGGCGGTTGATGGTGACGACAAGGATGTGGCCGTCGCGTTCGGTGGTGCAGAATTCGGTCATTGGCGCTTCCCGTTAAGTCAGTTTAACCGTTTATGCCGCGGTTTCCCGCATTTGCGGGCGACTTTGCCCGCTCGGCCGGGGCCTCGCAAGCGCTCTCGCGTTGACCTTGCGGTAACCAAAAGCCGGTAAAAATGTCTGAAATTCCGTCCAGTACCGGGTCTCGGCCCGGGTATCGGCAGAGGCCGCAGCGAAGCAGAACATGGCGCATCCCCTCGAAGCATCGACCGGCGCACAATCCCAGAGCGGCTCCGTTTCAGCCGCGCCGCACCGCTGGGTGCTGAAATATGGCGACAAGGTCTATGGCCCCTACACATTCGAGGCCATGAAGGCCTATGTCGCGGAAGGCCGCGTCGCCGAGCACAGCCTGCTCGCGCCCGAAGGCACCCCCGCCGGCGCGACCATGTGGCAATACGCAGCCGACATTCCCGCCTTCGCCGAGCTCTTCGCTGCGCCGGCGGCTGTCGAGACGCCGCCTGCCGGCGAAACGGACGAAACGGAATCTGAAACGGTCGACGGCTCTGACACGGCGGAAACGCAGGTCATGGCCGACGAGGCCCGGGATGCCGGTGCGGCGGATGTACCCGCCCGGCAGCCCGCAGCTCCCCAGGCGGATGCCGCTCCGGCGCCCGCCGCCGAAGGACAACGCCCCGCCTATGGCCCCGGCAAAGGGCAGATCGAACGCCGCCGTCAGCCCGACACCGCGAACTTTCTCATCGTCATGGACATCAAGGCGCGCTTCACCGGCCCGCTCGAACAGGCGATCATGTCGCTCGGGCCGGCCTACAAGCTCGCGCCGAATGTCTGGTGCGTGAACACGGATGCCACCGCCGCCGGCCTCCTCAACGATCTCAGCCAGCATATCGGCCGCTCCGACAGCATGTTCATCGCCGACACGACGCGCGACCGCACGGCGTGGAGTTCGATGGGCCCGGAAGTCGACGCGAAAATCCGCCGCGTCTGGCGCCGCACCTACTGAAGCCGCGATTAATTGCCGTCCTGCGGTGGCCATCCCTCCGCGAGGATGCTAACGTGACGATCAAGATGAATGAGGGGCCTTCGGCTGCAAACGCCAGAGGCCCTTTTTCATTCTGAAGACACGGCGAACTAGCGACGAAAGGCAAGACAATGGCTGCAAAGAATGGCGACAAGGTGCGCGTGCACTACACCGGCACCCTGAACGATGGCACCATCTTCGACACGAGCCGCGAGCGCGATCCGATCGAATTTGCAATCGGAACCCATATGGTGATTGCCGGTTTCGAGGATGCCGTGGTCGGCATGGAACCCGGCCAGACCAAAAGCTTCACCGTCGGCTCCTCGGAAGCCTATGGCGAACACGATCCGCGCCTCGTGCAGGACGTACCTCGCGGCGACCTGCCGCCGGAACTCGATCCGCAGCCCGGCATGCGTCTCACCGCCACGGGTAGCGACGGCCGCGAGATCGGCCTCGTCATTACCGAAGTGAGCGAAACCGCGATCCGCCTCGATGCAAACCATCCGCTTGCGGGCGAAGACCTCACCTTCGAAATCGAACTCGTCGAAATCGCCGCCTGACCGTCAGGGCCGCGCAAGCGGCAGACGCTTCGTGCGGATCGTCTCGATGGAAATCGTCGAAGCATCGGGCTCGAAGTCGGAAAGGCTCTCCTCCCCCGCGCCCGGCCGGCGTAACGGGAGGGGAGCACCTTTCGCGGGTGCCACAGCCACAGCGGCTCCCATTTCCGGTGCCGCCATGTCTTGCGCGGGCGCTGCTATCGCCGGGTCCGTCATCTCTGTCTCGCTTTCATCCGCCACAGGCGCCATGGTTGCCGTCTCGGGCACATCCACGCCGCCCTCTCGCGCGAGCGCCGTCATGATCGCATCCGCCCGGCGCCACCTGAGCACCAGCGGCGAGGCCAATGCGCTCACATCGGCGCAGCGCGCGGCAGGTGTTTCCCCCCGGTCGCAAAGCGTCGTCGCTCTCGCAAGCTCGAGTTGAAAAAGCGACCGGCGCAGAAACTCCGCAAAGAGCCCCCCTTCCCGGGCCGCCGCAACCAGCGGCAGATAATCGGTGCAGCCGATCTGTTGCCGGTCCTGCATTTCGGCGAGGCGCGTCGCCACGACCGTTCCCGCTTCGGGCGCCGCCTCGCAGATGCGCCACATCAGTTCGGCCGTCGCATGGTCGTAGAGCAGCAGCAGCCCCCGCTCCTTGCCGGACAGCGCCGCGTAGTGCCGCGCGATATCCTCGGGCCGCCAATTGCGGAAATTGTCGATGAAGGTGACGATATCCGCAGGCTGATCGGGCGCCGCCTTGTATCTGGGTTCCGCATCTCTCGGCACGGTGGGGCGCACACCGCGCTTCAGAAAGGAATATTCCCGCGCCATGGCAAGATCGGGCGCACCGTCGCCACGCGCCGGGATGAAAAGAAACTGGAGCCCGAGCGGCCTCTCCTCGATATGGAAGAACGCGCCCTCATCCCCGCCCGTTACCCGGAGCGCACCTTGCGCATCGCCTTCGCCCGGTCGCGCCCGCTCGCCATTGAGCGCATAGGAAGTACCCGACGGCAGCGTCAGCCGCCCGACCACGCGCCGTTCCGCCTCGCTCAATGTGAGCACGATGCCGGCTGCCTCGCCGATCCCGTCATAACTGCCGGAGAAATCTGCCGCACGAAGCCCCGGCGCGCCGGAGAAAACCAGGGCAGCAAACAGGAATAGCGCGAACCGGGTCCGCGCCATTCTCGCTATCTCCGCTGCCGCGCGGCGCACGGCATGCCCCCAGATCATTTGCCCCAGACTCTCCGCACCAGGCGGAGAAGCTCACCGCCCCTTGAAGGTCGGCGTCCGCTTCTCCACGAAGGCCATCATGCCTTCCTTCACGTCTTCCGTCCGCATCAGCGGCAGAAGCTGCAGATATACATGATGCACATGTTCCGGAAACGGCTCGTTAAGCCCCATCCGCATCATGCGCTTCGCGGCTTTTACGGCGAGCGGCGCATTGCCCGCGATTTCCGCCGCCACGGCCCTCGCGCGCGGCATCAGCTCGTCGTTCTCCACCACTTCCGAGGCGAGTCCCCAGGCAACGCTCTCTTCGGCGGTGAGTGTACGGCCCGTGAAAATGAGTTCCGCCGCCTTCGACCAGCCGATAAGCCGCGGCAGATACCAGGTGCCCCCCGACTCCGGCACAAGACCGCGCTTGCAGAAAGCCGCGGCAAGCTTCGCCGAGCGGGCCATGATGCGAATGTCGCAGCCAAGCGCCGTATCCATGCCATAGCCGGCCGCGCCGCCATTCAGCGCGCAGATGGTCGGCGTCTCCATTTCCTGCAGCACCGTGGGCGGCGTGTTCTTCAAATCGAGCGTGGTCGAGGTAACGCCGCCGCTCGAGCCGATCGCCAGCCCGTTGCCCTGCGTCTGGGCGCGGAGATCGAGCCCGGCGCAGAAAGCACGCCCAGCACCTGTGAGAATCACGCAGCGCACCTCCGGATCGGCATCCGCCTGCTGAAGCCGCTTCGTCAGCTGGTCGAGCATCGGCCCCGAGATCGTGTTCATGCGATCCGGCGCATTGAGCGTGATCGTCGCGATATGCTCGGAGACTTCGTAGAGAACTTCATCCGCCGTCTGCGGCGCTGCCTTTGCCTGGCTCATGGTTTCCTCGTGCCTTCCTGTTTTCCCGGAATATATTTGTCCGCATCCTAGCCGATAAACTCAGCCGCAAGTAGCCCGCCCGTTCTCGCCGAACCAGGGGTGCCGGAAGAAGTCCCCCTCCTCGATCCCGAGACGCTGCGTCAGCCCGCCATTCACCTCGAAGACGCCGTTCACCTTCTCGCCACTGTCGTGAATGTCGAGCGTCTGCGGCACCGTCATGCGGGCAATACGGACGATCCGCCCATCCGCCGCGATGAAGATCATGTCGAGGGGCAGATAGGTGTTTCGCATCCAGAAGCTCGCCCTTGCGCAGGCCGGGTAGAAGAACAGCATGCCCGCATCCTCGGCGAGTTCCTGCCGGTACATGAGGCCCTTTTGCTGCTCTTCCGGCGTCAGCGCGAGTTCGACCGCGAACGCATGCGCCGCACCGTCGCGTGTCTCTATGCGCGCATGGCGTGCCTCCTCCGCCTCCTCACAGCCCGAAAGCAGCGGCAGGATGAAAGCCGCAAGAAGGAGAAAACGGCGCATCAGTCGATCCGCTTCAGCCCGGCTGCATATTTCTTCCAGTTCTCGACATAGTGATCGGCGGAGAGCTTCAGCGCCGCCGCGGTTTCATCGTCGAGCGTGCGGATGATCTTGCCGGGCGAGCCGAGCACCATCGAGTTATCGGGAATTTCCTTGCCCTCGGCGATCAGCGTGTTTGCGCCGATGAGGCAGCCCTTCCCGATTTTCGCGCCGTTGAGAATGATGCTGCCGATGCCGACAAGGCTTCCCTCGCCGATGGTGCAGCCATGCAGCATCACCATATGGCCGATGGTCACATTCCGCGCGATGGTGAGCGGCGAGCCCGGATCGGTATGCAGCACCGAGCCATCCTGCACGTTGGAATTTTCACCGACGGTGATGAGGTCGTTGTCGCCGCGCAGCACCGCGCCGAACCAGACGCTCGCATTCTTCTCGAGCTTCACATTGCCCATGACTTCCGCATTGGGCGCGATCCAGTAATCGCCCTTCGGGGGCAGAATCGGCTTTGTTTCGCCAATGGCATAGACGGGCATGGGAACTCCTCCTTGGGGCCGTTGCTTTGGCCGGGACTATGGCACGGCGCGCCGCCCGAGACGAGGTTTCCAAAAGAGTTGTCATTATCCGGTCAAACCTGTCTCCTAGCCTGTGCTGGTACAAAAAGGGGGCGAAGATGGGCAAGAACAAATCCTTCGGCGAGAATTTCGAGGAGCTGGACGACCGTCCCGCCGCACGCAGCACAGCCCCTTCCCTAGCCGACCTCTGGAACCGGCGCATCGCGCGTCGCGGCTTCCTCGCCGGCATGGGCAAGGCCGCGCTCCTCGCCACCGCTTCGCCTGCGATTCTCTCTCTGGCCGCCTGCGACGAGACGCCGAAGGCGGCGCCCGACGACATTTTCGGCTTCGAGCCCGTACCCCACGGCATCGATGGCGATCACCACGTCCCCGCCGATCACCTCTCCGACATTCTTCTCCGCTGGGGCGATCCGGTCGTGAAGGATGCGCCCGATTTCGACATCCGCAACCAGACTGCCGCCGCGCAGCTCGCCCAGTTCGGTTACAACAACGACTTCATCGGCTTCGTGCCCCTGCCCTTCGGCTCCAATGCGAGCGACAGGGGCCTCCTCTGCGTCCATCACGAATATACGAATGACGACCTGATGCATCCGGGCTACCCGGCAGACAATCCGGCGAGCTTCTATACGCAAGAGATCGTCGATATCGCCATGGCCGCGCATGGCGGCTCCATCGTGGAAGTCGCGCGTGGAGAAGACGGCAAGTGGCAGGTCGTGCGCGACAGCGAATACAACCGCCGCATCACGCCGCTCGCAACGGAGATGACGATTTCCGGTCCCGCCGCCGGCCATCCGCGCCTGCAGACCGGCGAAGACCCCACCGGCCGCCGCGTCATGGGCACGTTCAACAATTGCGCCGGCGGCATCACGCCCTGGGGCACCTGGCTCATGTCGGAGGAGAATTTCAATTTCTATTTCCTCGGCGAGAATGCCGATGAGACGGAAGCGGAAAATCACAGCCGCATGGGCGTGCCCGGCAGCCGCTCCTATCCCTGGGGCCATTTTCACAAGCGCTTCAATCTCGCCGCCGAGCCGCGCGAGCCGAACCGCTATGGCTGGGTGGTGGAGGTCGATCCGCTCGATCCGGCCTCCATGCCGGTGAAGCGCACCGCCCTCGGCCGCTTCAAACATGAGGGCTGCGAAAACGCGCTGACGAAAGATGGCCGCCTCGTGGTCTATATGGGCGACGATCAGGCCTTCGAGTATCTCTACAAATTCGTCACCGCCGGCAAGGTCTCGGCAAAGCGCGAGGAAAATGCCTCCCTGCTGGACGAAGGCACGCTTTATGTTGCCCGCTTCGAGGAAGATGGCAGCGGGCGCTGGTTGCCGCTCACTTTCGGCGAGAACGGGCTCGACGAAGCGAACGGCTTCACCTCGCAGGCGGACCTCATGATCGAAACGCGCCGCGCCGCCGATCTCCTCGGCGCGACCCCGCTCGACCGCCCGGAAGACGTGGAACCGAACGACCTCACCGGCAAGGTCTATGTCGCGCTCACCAATTCGAAGGAGCGGACGGAAACCGACGCGGTCAATCCCCGCCCGGCCAATCTCTGGGGCCAGATCGTCGAGATCGAACCGCAAGGCGGCGACCACGCCTCCACCGCCTTCGCATGGAACCTGATCGTGAAATGCGGCGATCCCGCCTTCCCCTCCATCGGGGCGGAATGGCATCCCGATACCGGCAGCGATGGCTGGTTCGCCTGCCCCGACAATCTTGCGGTCGACGCGAAGGGCAGACTCTGGGTCGCGACGGATCAGGGCTCCGGCTGGCACGCCGCCTCCGGCACGGCGGACGGACTTTACGCGCTCGCAACGGCGGGCGGAAAGCGCGGCACGGCGCGGCAGATATTCCGCGCACCGGTTGGCGCCGAAGTCTGCGGCCCCTGCTTCACACCGGACGGCACCGCGCTCTTCATCGCCGTGCAGCACCCCGCCGCCGATGGAGCGAAGAACTACAAGGGTTTCGAGCGCGCCTCCACCTTCGACGATCCGGCAACCCGCTGGCCGGACTTCGAGCCCGATATGCCGCCTCGTCCTTCGGTCGTCGTCATCACGGCGAAGAATGGCGGTCCCGTCGGCGGATGACGATCGCGGGTTGCGCATCCGCGCCCGATAGCCCAAGCTTGCGGGTGCGGCATGAGCGGCCGGGCCTCGGCCCCGCCGAAGCGACAAGGTGCTTGTGAATGCGCTTTCTTTTAAGCCTCGTCTTCTTCCTCCTCGCCCTGCCGCTTCTCTTCATGTTCGCCTTCGAGCGTGGCCTGCTTGACGACTACGTGGCCGAGGACGCCATTCCCGACGAGCCCTTCATCCGCGCCGAACTCGCCTACCGCACCAGCGGCGAGGATTTAAGCCGCCGCGTGGACGATGCGCTGGCGGCCCGCGCCTGGGACGATGCCGCCATGTATGCGGAAATTGCCGCCTATATGGACATGCCGCTCAATCCGGATACGCAGGTTCGTCTGGAGGCTGAAAATGCCTTCGCCCGCCGCGCTGCGCGCAACACCGGCAGCTTCGTCACCGGCTTCGTCACCGGATCGGGCGACGACACGCCGGCTTTCATGGGCGCCGTCGCCTCCGATCTCACCGTGGTGGGCGATATTCGCGATATCGGCTCTGAAGGCACGAAGCTCGTGCGCGGCGAGGAGTATTCTAAGGTGATCCTCGGCCTTTCCGTCGTCGGTCTTGCCGCCACCACGGCAACGGTTGCGACCGGCGGCGGCGGGCTGCCCGCGCGCATCGGCGTTTCCGTCCTCAAGGTCGCACGGAAGGCGGGAACCATCACGGCCGGTTTCGCGCGCGATGTAACGCGTATCCTGCAGGAAGCCGTGAATTTCGACCGGCTGGGCGATACGCTCCGCGCCGTCGATCTCGCCGACACGGCTGCCACGCGCCGCGCCCTCACCTCTTATGCCGACGGTGTCTCGCTCGCGAAGGTCACACCCCTCCTCGACGACGTCGCCGCGATCGAGCGCGCGGCGGGCCCCGCCGAAACCGTCCGCCTGATGAAATATGTGGATAGCAGCGCCGATCTGACGCGCGTCGGCAAGATGACCGGCAAATACGGCACCAAGACCCGCGGCATCATCGAGATCACCGGCAAGACCAGCCTGCGCGCCTTCAAGACGGCGTGGAACCTGCTCCTGCTCGCGCTGGAATGGATCTGGGCGATTGTCGGCGGCCTCGGCGCACTTCTCGCGACGGCGCTTGGCCGCCGCGTCACGCGCCGCCGAAGGGCCTGATCAGGCCGCGAGCATCAGGCCGAGCAGGAAGATGCCGGAAAGGAAGCTCCAGAAGGTTGCGATGCAGCCGGAGAGCAGCATCCAGAACGGAGGCCGGTTCTCGAACACCTGCGCCCGGAGCGCATTGCGCAGGATAACCGTCGGCCCGGCAAAGATCAGCGTGAAGACGCCGGCAAGCTGGCCGATGGCCGTTTCCGACGTGAGCTGGAAACTCGGCGGCTTGCTCGTCACGAGCCGGTAGAAGCTGCTCGTGAGTCCGGCCGCAACGAAGCCGGTCGCGATGGCAAAAAACAATGTCAAAAACTCGTGCATGTGCCCCTGATTGCCCTGCTCTTTGTCGTCCGGCCATCAGCGGCGGCCGGTATCGACCCCCTCGATGATGCGATGTGCGAAAGTGGCGATCTGCCGCTCGGCGGCCGCCACCGCGAAATCCGGAACGACCTGTTCGTCGAGCAATTCGATGAGCGCCGGATCGGCAAGGCTCATCCGCAACGCCGCGGCGGGAGCCTCCCCCGGGCGTCCTTCCGGCAGGGGCAAATGCCCCCCGAAAAACAGGAAGGCGCCTGCGATCATCAGCGATTTGAAAACGAAACGGGTCATGGCCCCCTGTCCGCAAGCTGCGTACCAGAGCCGGGGCCCCGCCCGCCCTCACCCCCAAGATTTGAAATGATCTTTTAATTTCAGAAGGTTATAAGAATGGAGCGGAAACGGACGTCATCGATCCTCGCGCCTTTCCGCGGCGGACGTGCCGGATTGCGCCGCCGCCGTTCCAATACGGAACAGGCCGAGGGGACGAGGGGGCGGGCTTGGCGCGCGGCAGGCAGACGAATGATGAACTGGTGCGGGAGCGGCCGGCCTGGATCATTCCCGTATTGGCGCTGCTGGGCGTCCTCACCTTTTCAGGCGTCTTCCTCTATTATTATTTCGGCCCGACCCCGGCGGAACTTCTCGGCCTCGACCCCCGTGCCAGCAGCGGCACCGGCAAGATCGAGGTGATCGTCGCCGACCAGCGCTTCGTCATTCCCGAAAACTACACCCGCTATCCGACCCAGCGCGCGGGCGGCCGCATGGCGGGCATCGACCTCCACGCGCTCCTGCCCGGGCTGCAGCCCTATGCCCAGGAACTGCAGGAAAGCTTCGCCGATAATTCGGCGCGCTCCGACGCGATCTATATCTCGCTCGCCCAGCGCCAGGCCGCGCTCAGCTCCTCGCGCCGCCTGAAGGACGTCTATTCGAAATATCTGGAATCGGCGGAACCCGAAGAGGGCCCGGAAGGGTTGCAGCTCTTCCGTTTTCGCAACGATACCGGCTATGCCGATCAGGACCTTCTCGTCGGGAAGGATGCGGAGGAGCGGATCCTCCTTCTGCTTTGCGACCGCCGCACGGCCACCATCGACAGCCCCAATTGCTTCCGCACCCTGCTGCTCGGTCCGCGCCTCGAACTCACCTACCGCTTCAAGCGGCACCATCTCGGCAAATGGCGCGAGATCGACAAATCCGTCATGTCGCTGATCGACAGATTTGCCGCGATCGAATCCATGGACGATCTACAGGGCCCGATTCTCGACTGACTATTCGAGATCGATTTCGAGGATCGCCATGTTGAAGTCGTAGGAAACCTCGCCCTCGTCCACATCCCGGAAGATCACGCCGATGAATTCCTCGCCGATATGCACCTCGGCGGAATCGTCCTTCTGCGGGCGCTGCCGCACGATGATCGAGGGAAGCTGGAACTTCTCGCGCAGATATTTCTCGATGCGCTGGATTTCGGACTTGTTCACGAAGCTCTCCCGTCGCGGCTGCAATGACCGGGGCCGCTCTCCGGCCCGCATTTCGAGGTTTTAACGGCTCGTCGCCGCGGGCGCAAACTTCCCTCCCCTGCCCTGCGGCGCTTGGTCCGATGGCGGGCCTCGCGGCCCCCATGCCAGACTTTTTCGGGGTATGGGGAGTGGATGACAGGATGCCGCGCAGGCTTCGCAGATTTCTGACTTTTGTCGCCGTGGCGCTGACGGTCGCGGCAGCGATCACGCTCGTCCAGTCACGCTTCCCGGCCGAGCCCGGCGCGGAACAGCGGGCGCTGCTCCTGCCGAGCCCGAAATAACCCGCTACCGCGTGGTATAGCCCCCGTCCACCACGACTTCCGTTCCCGTCATGAAGCTCGATTCGTCACTCGACAGGAACAGGATCGCATTGGCGATTTCGGTATCGACGCCAAGCCGGCCGATAGGATGCAGCATGGTCAGCAATTCGCGCATCTCGTTCGGCCCCACCGCCTGCCCGCTCACCACACCGCGATTGAGCGCATCGGCCACCATCGGCGTGTCGATATAGCCCGGATGCACCGAGTTCACGCGGATATTGTATCCCGCTTCCGC
>PNMC01000063.1 GCA_013823365.1 Parvibaculum sp.
GGGGGCGCTCCTTCGATAGAGGGCTTTTGGGGTCTGAACTCTTCTGTCTCTAAAATTCCGTGTCACCCCGGCGCAAGCCGGGGTCCATGGGCCTTTCGGCCTCTTGGTGAGGCTCTTGTGAGCCCCGGTCTCTACTCACTCGTCATGGCCCGGTTCATCCGGGCCATCCACGCCTGCACCGGCGAAAGCCTGTGTCTTCCTTCGACGGATGTCCGGCAGGCCCGGAAGGGCCGGGCACCGCAAGGAAAGGGCTTAAGCCCCCGCCGCCGCAGCGTCAATCGCAAGCCATGAGGCGCTTACCTGGGCCGCTTCCCGCTGCCTTCAATTTTGTAAGTAAGCGGGCGGAATATGGGGGAAAAGAGGCGGGATGTCGAGGGGGCTATAAGTCAAAGAAACGCTCTTTGAGTTCTTGGCATGCGCCATCGAGTCCGGGGAAGAGAGCGCCGGGAGTGATACCCATAATGCTCAATTCCTTCGCTATGTGGGGTCGATCTTCTACGGGCAGGTCAATAATTTTTAGGTAGCTTTTTCCCACTCTTTTCTCCCAGTCTTCAATGTAGCTTTCTATGTCATCCACATTTGTAACCGTGGACAGAGCTTGTTGAGGGATCATTCGTTCGTTTTCAATGGATATGAATTCCGCTACCGAAAAGTGTCGACCAAGGGTCGTAATATTCAAAACTTGGTTCACGTCGCGACGCCATTGCTTCTGGTCAAAGGCAAATATTCTAACTTTTTCTCCCCGCCGCGCTGCTGCTTCCGCATTTGTTGTGCCGTGATATGCAAAATAGGCAGCGACAAATGGTGAGTAAGTCCAATCAAGCAGTGGAGTTGGATAGCCGTGGTGCTGCACAAGATTGTAGAATGCCCCATTTTGGTCCGGATTATTCAAATCAAAAATATGGCGTGTTCTAGCACTTAAATGTCTATATAGAGTCGGAATATCTTCGTTGATAAATCTGTTGAGGTTGGCGCGTCCGGTGCGATGGAAATTGGTGCGCAAGCGCCAAGCTTTTCTCTGCCCACGGAATATGTATCGCCTGTGTTCTAGGTCGGATACATAAGACTTGAATTCCCTCCAACCCATTTCCATTGCCGGGTATGACGACGGGAGGTTGGATTGACTGCGCGGAAGAACTGCTTTTCCTTTTGACCCGATATCTGTTTCCCACTCTATGTCTAGAGATTTCTCTGTTTGCTCAATCTTTGCGATGACTTTGGCAGAGAAGATGACACCCGGGTAGCTATCTTTAATTTCGTCCCATGGTCTTACGAGTCCCGTTTGACGATCAATGGGTGCGAGAAATACGTCAGGCGTGGTGATTGCCGCTTTATCCCGGGTGGAAATGAATGCAAACGTTGCAGGTAAATCTTTGTTATTGTCATCCAGACGCGCCACGCCTTCGTAGTGATCGCCCATATCATCGATATCAATTATGGCGTATCCTTTGTTTGTTCCAGAATATTCCCCGCACCATTGGCCGTTCATCAATTCCCTCCTTTAAAATAGATGTGGCAATGCCCTGAGAGTGGTCGTGTACTTAGCGCCGTGATTTCATGATCGCTGTGTCGGCCGGGTTTGAGTGAGGCTATCCAAGGCGACCCGTTCTCCTCCTCAAGCTGCTTGCAAACTTTCCGGCCACTTGAGCCGCCTTCTTCAACTTCATCTCCCCCTCAGGCCCGCGCGGCTGCGAAATGCCGAGGCGCTTTGCGGCTGCGGCTTGCGTCAGCTTCCATGCGCTCACGCGGTCGCCCAGTGCCATCAACAGGCTGCGCGTAGGCGGAGCGTTTCCGCTTCGTCCTTCGCCAGCGCCTGTCAAACGCTGTCAAAAGCGTTCCGTTTTCCACTCCTACTCAACTCCTTCCGCGCTGTCTCTTGATCGCCCTTTGTGCTGTGCCGCTGCTACATCAACGCATTGGTGTAACCATTAACACCGCCGATACCCCTCCGCCCCCAAGCAGCCGGAGGCATCGCCGCGGGCGCGTTGGGACCAGATGGTCCAGAGGTCCTGCAATCTTTCCTCCATCGCGCCCGCGCGGGCAATTACGTCGCGGGCGCGTTCGCGCTCGGGCGTAACATTTCCGGTCTTCGGGTTTCCTTTCGCGCCGATGCGGTCGCGCTGGGCGGCGTCCGTCATCAGCCGGCGGAGCGTGCCGAGGCGGGTGCCGAGGTCGTCGCGCCGCGCGGCGGCCCCGCCCATGTCCCCGCTCTCAAGCGCCGCTTCGGCTTCCGCCATGGCGGCCCTGGTTTCCTCGATGAAGGCGAGCGCGCCTGCATGGTCCGCCGCACTCATGGGCGCCGTGCGCGCCGACGCGCTGCCGGGGGCGGGCGCCGCCCCTGCGGCCAGAAAGGCGGAGAGAAAGAACATCGCCGTCAGGAGCCTCGGGACCATATCCGCCTCATCCTCTCCTTTGCCGTCCCCGCGGGGGCCGGAAGAATTTCGGGGGCTCCGAGTTTTCCGGGGAATGCCCCTCCTGTCGAGCGCCATGTCCGTTCCGGGCCGCGTCTGAGCGGTCGATGGCGCTTCCCCCTCGGGCCAAAATCCATAGACTGCGCCCATTCGCATTCACCGAACACCATCGGAGAGACCCGGCATGCCCGATACATCCGCCCCCGAAAAGCGCTTCGACGACGAGGCCGGCAAGGACGGCCTCGGCCGGTCCCTCGGTATCGTCCGTACACTGTATATGGATGCCGAAAAGGGCCGCGCCGCGATCGAGGTCGAGGCCGAGATGCGCATGTGCCATTCGGGCGGCGTGGTGCAGGGCGGCTTCGTCACGGGCTGGATCGATGCGGCCATGGCGCGGGCCGCCATGTGCGTCACGAATTTCGAGCAGACGCCGATGTCGCTCGAGATCAAGGTGTCCTTCTTCGCGCCGGCAACGCCCGGGCGCCTTGTCGCCGAAGCCTGGATCGAGCGGCGCGGCCGCTCCACCATGTTCGTCGAGGGCAATCTCAGGAATGCCGATGGCGTCATCGTCGCGAAGGGCACGTCCACGATTCGCATGATGCCGTTGATCGATATGAGCAAGAAGAAGTAGCTGCGGCACAAGCATTTCTTCTCAATCTCCCTCACACAAATTGTTGCGCAGATGACACGCCGGGTGACGATCCGACCATCGCGGCGTGCTTCCCATAATTTCACGTCGCGAAAAACGCCTGTGGCACAAGGCTTTCCTCAATTGCGGCAACAATCGGGCGAGAAGCGGGCGCCGCTTTTTCTTGCGCCGCTGCAACAGGTCGAACATCTTGTCGGTGGGTGGATGGGGGCCTTGGACATTCTCTAACGAGGCTCATAAATGAAAAACGCAACACGACTTCTCTGCACTGCCGGGCTCGCGATGGGTCTCGCCGGTTTCGCCACGGGCGCGGCGGCACAGGCCGGGCAAGGCACGACGGGGCAGGGCACGCTCTATAACCAGACGGCTTTCCAGCCTGGCCTTTATGTCGGCGGCGGTCTCGGCTGGGGCTGGTCGCGCAATGACGATGACTGGACCTGGCGCGGCATGGCCGGCTGGCGTCTCAACCAGTATCTCGCGGTGCAGGCTTTCTATGCCGATCTCGCCGATATCTCCGTCGGCGGCGTGACGGATAGCGTCGACACCTATGGTGCGGAGCTTCTCGTCTCCTTCCCGGTCGCGAACAATGTCGCGCTCTACGGCAAGGGCGGTCTGCACAATTACGACGATGTCGGTTCGGGCCGCGAGCTCTCCTGGCTCGGTGGCGCGGGCGCCGATTTCGCGGTGTCGCAGAATATGTCCGTTCGTACCGAGTGGACGCATTACGATCTCGATTCAGACCGGGTGAACGAGCTCAGCGCGCAGCTCGTCTTCTCCTTCTGATCCGAGGGGAAAGCGTGGGGAGCGGCCGCTTCGCGATTTCGCGGGGCGGCCGCTTTCCGTTTCGGCTCAGCTGTTCGTGTAGGCAGGCTTCCGCTTGCCGAGAAAGGCGGAGATCCCCTCGCGGAAATCGCTCGTCTGCGCACAGAGGATCTGGTTCCGGTCCTCCATCGCCACGGCCGCCTCGAGGCTTCCCGCATCGACCGACATGTTGAGGCATTCCTTGGTCAGGCGAAGGCCGAGCGGCGATGTCGTCAGCATTTCCTCGATATAGGGCGCGGCCGCCTCTTCGAGCTTCTCGTCCGGTACCACTTCCGAAACAAGGCCCACGCGCTCGGCGCGTTCGGCGCTGATGAAGCGCCCGGTCATCATCAATTCGCTCGCGACCGAAACGCCGACAAGCCGTGGCAGGAAATAGCTCACGCCGATATCGCAGGCCGAAAGGCCGATGCGGATGAAAGCCGCGTTCATGCGCGCGCTTGTGCCCGCGATGCGGATGTCGGAGGCGAGCGCCAAGGCGAAGCCGCCACCACAGGCCGGTCCGTGAATGAGCGAGACGATTGCCTGCGGGCAGCGGCGCATGCGCATCACGATCTCGCTGATGCGGCGCTGCGCGACGAGGCCCGATTGCGGGCTGCCGCTCGTTGCGTCGGCATCCGGCCTGTTCGAGCGTTCCTTGAGGTCGAGCCCGGCGCAGAAGGCGCGGCCCGCGCCCTTCAGCACGACGATGCGGACGGAATGGTCCGTGTAGAGCCTGCCGAAATAATCCTGCAGCTCGTCCACGAGTTCGGGGTTCATCGCGTTCAGCGCGTCCGGGCGGTTCAGCGTCACCCAGTCGACCGCGCCTTCCTTCTTCACGATGAGCGTCCTGTAGGCCATGTCGTCTCTCCCATTTCCGGTTTCTTTGGGAGAGAGCCTAGCCCGTGGCGGGCCGCGCGCAACTGACGCAGCGGCGGGCTCAGCCGAAATGGGCTTCCATTTCCTGCTGGATCGCAAGCGGCAGGTCGAGCCAGCGCAGCGCCACCGCGCCGCCCGGATCGAGCCGCATCACTTCCGCGGTGAAGTGAAGCCGCCTTCTGTCGCCCGCCCAGTAGAGATGGCCGCTCAGGATGTTGCCGATGGCGACCGCCTCGGCGAAGCCCTCGATGCAGGCCCCGCCCGCCGACCAGTCACGCGCCGTGTGGGCATAGCCACCGATGTCGACCATGAGGACGGGGGAGGAGGCGCGTGCGGCATGGCGCAGCTCCGGCATGTCGCTTCCGCGCAGGTTCTCCAGCAGTCTCGACAGAAGGGACATGGGGTTCGCGGTCTCCGCAGCGTGCCGCCTCGGGCCGGGGGATTTTCGGTGCCGGGGCCCCTGCCTGCAAGCGCTTATTGGGAACGGGGTTAAGACTATCCGGGCGCGGTGCCTGGCGCGGTGCCCGGCGCGGTGGGTGACAGGCGGCCTCGCCATGCGCTATAGCAGGCGGGTTTCGTCACATTGGCCGGAGCCGACATGTCCCAGAAAGAAGCCAAGCCCGTCATGATCGAGGTCGGTCCGGGCGAGCTCATCGACAAGATCACCATTCTGAACATCAAGTCGGAGCGCATGTCCGATGCGGCGAAGCTTGCCAATGTGCGGCATGAGCTTTCCGTGCTCGAAGATGCCCGCAAGGCCAATCTGGCCGACAGCGCGGAGCTTCGCCGGCTCGAAGGCGATCTCAAGGCCGTGAACGAGGCGCTCTGGGTAATCGAGGACGACATCCGCCAATGCGAGGCGGACAAGGATTTCGGGCCCAAATTCGTCGAGCTCGCGCGTTCCGTCTACAAGCAGAACGACAAGCGCGCGGCGATCAAGAAGGAGATCAATCTCCTCACGGGATCGTCCATCATCGAGGAAAAGTCCTATACAGAGTTCGAGTGAGCGCCGATCCGGCGCGTCGCTTCCTCATAGACGCGGTCGATGGTGAGCGCCGGCAGGTCGGCGACCTCGATCGCGCCGAAATTTTCCCGGATGATGCCGGTGCGTTCGGCCGGCATATGAGAGCCGAAAAGCGCAAGGCCCGGCGTGCCGAGATGGGCGGCGAGGTGGCTCGGCCCGGTGTCGTTGCCGATCACGAAGCGCGCCTTCTTCAATATGCCCGCAAGCTCCATCCAGTTCGTCTTTTCGATGCAGATGCCGGGGATCGACCTTGCAAGCTCGATTTCATCGGGCCCCGGCGCCAGCACGATTTCATGTCCCGCCGCGATCAGCCTTTCGGCGAGCGCTGCATAATGCGGCCAGCGCTTTTGCGGGTGGCGCGCGGAGCAGCCGGGCACCAGCACGATATAAGGCTTCGTCACGCCCGCCTTTTCGAGAAGCATGCTCGCATCATCGGCGAGCCATGACACGTCGGGCTTGCGCGTGTGGCGGATGGTGAGGCCCGCATCCTCAAGCTGGCCTGCCAGCCGGTCGAGCGTGCGAATCTTTTTCGGTTCCTTCGCGCGATGCGGATGGCTGCAGCCCCTCGCCGTACCGGACCAGCGGCAATCCCTCAGCATCCAGCGGAAATAAAAAGCGGTGCGCGGCGAATTCTGCAGGTCGTAGACCATGTCGAAGTCTCGCCCGCGCAGGCTCGCCCGCAAGGCCAGCATCCGGTCGAAGCGCCAGCGCGGCGCGCGTTCGTCCACCATCACCTCGTCCACATGCGGGCATCGCGCAAGAAGCGCGCGATAAGGCCGTGTGGTGAGAATGGCGATGAAGGCATCGGGATGGTTTTCGCGAATGTCGCGCAGCGCGCCGTCCGCCTGGATCACATCGCCGAAGGCGCCATGCTTGATGACAAGGATGCGTCTTGCATCGGCGGCGAAGGCGGCGCTGTCGGCATGGGTCATCGCGGCGCGGTTCCGGTTCTGTCAGAGGCGTCCGCCGCGCCAGATCACGCGGCCAACGATCTTTACCCTGCCCAGCGCCTCGCGCTCAATCTCCTCGGCGGGATAGCGCGCGGCATTGTCGCTCGATACGGTCACGCCGCCATCGATCCTCACCTGCAGGCGCCTCACCATCAGGGCGCCGCCGCTCGCGAAAATATAGACGCCGCTGCCGCGCAGCCGGGGCTCGGATGTGTCGGCAAGAAGAATGTCGCCCCGGGCGATGGCCGGCTGCATGGCGTCGTCTGGCGCTTCGATGGCGACCAGGTCTTCCGTTCCGGCCTTCAGCTCCTCCTCGATGAAGCTGCGGCGGAAGGAGAGGGCGTCAAACAGGCTGCGGTCCTCCACCGCCATGGGCCGGCCGGCCTCGTCTTCGATGGTCCTGAGCATCAGCCGCGGCACCAGAACATGGCGCCCCTCGCCGCCAAGCTCGCCCCGTCTCAGCTCGCGCGCGCCGAGCTCGGAAAAGCCCGCGGGGGGAGCGGCTCGCGCCGCGTCGCCCGCCCGCATCGCGCCATCGCCCGTGAGGACCCAGTTGATGTCGAAGCCTTCGGCCGAGAGCCTGGCCAGGACATGCGCGTTGGGGGAGGCATTCTCGAGTTCGTAATTCTGCCAAGTGGTGCCCGACACACCGAATCGCCGCCCCATGTCTTTTTGGGAAAGACCAAGAAACTTGCGTGTCTCAAGCAGGCGGATGGCGACGCTCATCTCCCGCACCCGCAGAAAAAGTGAGGATTTCCGGCTCTGTTTTTGCGGCGCTGTCTGACCAAGAAGATTAAGCCCGAAGACCAAGAAAAATTGTTGACTTATGCAAAGATATCTTTGTATCTTCTGCCTAGCTGCTACCAACAAAGTTATATCAGCGGGGGGTGCAATGCGCCAATCGATGTGGGTAACTGCGCGATATCGTTCGCTCCGGAATGGCAGGAGACCTGTCTGCGGCCGGGGGAGTATCCGGCGCGGCTACGGGCTGGATATGCAGGAAGATGGTGACCCCGGCGCGATTCGAACGCGCGACCCTCAGATTAGGAATCTGATGCTCTATCCTGCTGAGCTACGGGGCCATCCGAAGGGAGGCTCCAGCTATATGGCCAGAGCCCCCTTGTGCCGCGCAACCTACGTCAGCTCTGCGAGAGCCGCAATCTCCGGAAATTCGGGCGTTTCCTGCATTCCTTTGCATTGCTTTGAGATTAGGCCTAAGTATTTAGGCATACGCTCAAAGGTTGATGCGGGTTGTATGATTCGGCTTACAAGAGTTCAGGAATGCCGCCACCGGCTACCGGCAGGCGACCGGCGTCCCTCCATTTGCGGGAGGGGCTGATGCACATCCTCATCACGGGCGGCCAGCCGATCTTCTGCGAAGGGCTTTCATCCATTGTGAACCGGCTTTATCCCGGTTGCGAGCTGCAGCTCGGTAGCGGGCTCCGGCCTGTTCCGCCCGCGGGAGGCGGCGACTTCGCCCTCGCGCTGGTCGACATCGGCAACCCCGTGACGTCTGCCGAACTCGATTCGCTGGCGGATTTCGCCTCGCGCACAAGCGCCCGCATCGTGGTTTTCAGCGACCGCCTGTCCGCAGCCTTCGTGCGCGATGTGATGGAACTCGGTATCGCGGGTTTCATCCCGAAGACGCTTGGCGTCAATCTCGTCGAGAGTGCACTGCGCCTCGTCGAGATGGGCGGACGGTATGTGCCGGACATTCTCCTGTCCGCTCCCGCAGAGGGCTTCGCAGAAGCGCCGGAGAGTTTCGCCGCGGCGAGCCACCACAAGCTCACGCCGCGCCAGCGCGATGTGCTTGCGGAAATAGGCAAGGGGCGCTCGAACCAGGAAATCGCGCGGGTACTCGGCATCTCCATCGCGACGGTGAAGCTTCACGTCAATGCGATCCTGCAGGCGCTCGGCGTGCGCAACCGGACGGAAGCGGCGATCATAGCGCTTCGCGCGCAGGATATGCGCCCAGAGGAGGTTCCGGACTGAGGCAGCGATGTTCATCGTCCGCCAGTCCAGGTCTCCGGTGCTTCGGCGGTGCCGGGCAGTGCGCTGCATTTATGACAATCCTGCTGTTCGTCCTCGTAGCCCTTTCCGGTGCGGCTGCCGCCGGCGCTGAGTGGACTGCCGCCGGCGAGGATGCAGCGGGTGAGGAGGCCAGCCGTTGCGCGCTTCAATCCGGTGAGACCGTCACGATCTCCGGCATCGTCGATGGCGATACCGTGCTTCTCGACGATGGGAGGGAGGTCAGGCTCAAGGGCATTCAGGCGCCCAAGCTGCCGCTCGGCCGCGCCGGTTTCAAGCCCTGGCCCCTGTCGGACGAGGCGAAGGAAAGACTGGAGCAGCTCGCCGGCAGCGGGTCCGCGATACTCCGCTATGGCGGCGCGCGCGGCGACAGGCATGGACGCGTGCTCGCCCATGTCTTCGTCCTGTCTCCGGGCGGAGAGGAAATCTGGTTGCAGCAGGCGATGCTCCGTGAGGGCCTGGCGCGGGTCTATACCTTCCCGGACAATCGGGCTTGTGCAGAGCTGCTTCTTGCCACGGAAGGCGAGGCGCGCAATGCGGCCCGGGGCATCTGGGCCCATTCTTTCTATGCCATACGCGATGCATCCGATCTGCCGGGCCTTAATCGCCTTGCCGGCCGGTTCGAACTTGTGGAGGGCAGCATCCGCACGGCTGCGCTCGTCCGCGGCAGGCTCTATCTCAACTTCGACGAGGATTACCGCAAAGACTTCACGGTGACAGTGCAGGAGCGCGACGTTAGGATTTTCCGGCGCGATGAAACATGGGCGGCGTTCTTCCAGAGTGAAAACGGAGCGGCGCCGGGCCTGGATCGTCTCGCAGGGCGGACCGTTCGTGTGCGTGGCTGGCTTGGCCGGAACAACGGTCCGGAAATCGTCGTCACCCATCCCGAGCAGATCGAGTTCACGGACAAGCAGGACTGACCTTCCATGCCGCCAATCGCGGGAGCGCCCCGGTTCACTGAAAGAACTTCCGGTTCCGGCCGATGGAGGGCCTGCACCCGTTTCGGCGGTCTTGCCCTTGCAGGCGCGGTTGCGCTCGGCGCCTGCACGACCAATCCGGCGACCGGCGCGCGTCAGGTCGCGCCTCTCATGTCACCCGCGCAAGAGGCGCAGGCGGGCGCCGAGGCGCATCCCAAAATCCTCAAGGCCTATGGCGGCGCTTACGGCGACGAGAAGCTTGGCGGCTATGTCGCCGGCATTACGGCGCGCATCGTCGCTGCGACGAACCAGCCCAATGCGCCTTACCGTGTAACCGTTCTCGACAGCCCGGTGATCAATGCCTTTGCCTTGCCGGGCGGCTATGTCTATGTCACACGCGGATTGATCTCGCTGGCAAATGACGAAGCCGAACTGGCAAGCGTCATCGGCCATGAGATCGGCCATGTGGCCGCGCGCCATTCGGCGCAGCGCCATACCGCCGCCGTCGGCACTTCGATTCTCGGTGCTGTGCTCGGCGCCGTCGTCGGCAGCGGCGCGGTCAATCAGGCTTTCGGGCTGGGCGGGCAGGGCTTCCTCGCCAATTATTCCCGCGATCAGGAATATGAAGCGGATATGCTCGGCGTCCGTTATCTCGCCGGGGCTGGCTACGATCCTTATGCAGCCGCCGATTTTCTCGGTTCCCTCGGTGCGAATGATGCGCTTGAGGCGCGGCTGCGGGGTGTGGAGCGCGATGGCGCGCAAACGAACTGGCTCGCCAGCCATCCGGCGACCCCGGCGCGCGTCGACGCCGCGCTCGCGCATGCGCGGGCCTCGGGTATCGGGCCTGGTGCTACGGCCCGCGAACGCGAGACATTCCTTTCCGCCATCGACGGCATGCTCTATGGCGACGATCCTTCGCAGGGCATCGTGAGGGACAGGCGCTTCATTCATCCCGATCTCGGTTTCGCCTTCGAGGCTCCCCCCGGCTTCGTCATCGTCAACTCGTCTTCCGCCGTCATGGTGCAGGGGCCGGAACGTTCGATTGCGAAGTTCGATATGGGGAAGAAGGCGCCGGGCGATGAGATCGGCGCCTATCTCGGCGGCACCTGGGCGAGCGGCGTAAGGCTCGGGGCGATCGAGCGCTTCACCGTCAACGGGTTGAAGGCCGCTTCCGCTCCCACCGTCATAGGCGATTACGAAGCCCGTCTCGTCGCGATCGAATTTGCGCCCGATCGGGTTTCGCGCTTTATCCTCGGCACCTTGCCGCAAGCGAGCCGCAGATATATGCCCGGGTTGCAACAGATGGCCATGAGCTTCCGCAAGATCTCGGCTGCGGAAGCAAAGGCCGTGAAGCCATTGCGTCTCAGGGTGGTGACGGCGCGGGCCGGCGACAGCGCGGGCTCTCTGGCCAAGCGCATGATTTATTCCGACCATCAGGCCGAAAGGTTTCGGGTGCTGAACGGCCTGTCGTCGAACGATCAGGTAACGGCCGGACGGCGCTACAAGATCGTGACGGAATAGCCTCAGGCGAGAAGGCCCGCTTCCTCCGGATCGGGCACGCGCTCGAGCAGGGCGCGGCGCATTTTCTTCAATGCCGCATGCTCGATCTGGCGGACGCGCTCCTTGGAAATACCCAGCCGCTCTCCGAGCATCTCCAGCGTCACCGCCTCGTCACGCAAACGCCGCTCCTTGATGATGGTGAGTTCGCGCTCGCTCAGCGTCTGGAGCGCTTCCCCGATCCATTTGGAGCGCTGTTCGCTGTCATGGGACTCCATGACTTCCTCATCCGGAAGCTGGCGGTCGCAGGTCAGAAGATCCTGCCACTCGACCGCATTCTCCGATGTCGCTTCGCTGACGGGTGTATTGAGCGAGCGATCGCCTGCCATCAGCCTCGCATCGATCGCGGCCACATCCGCCGTGCCGACGCCGAGCCTTTTAGCGATGAAAATGCGATCCTCTTCCGTAAGGTGCTGCCGCGTGCCGTTATCGATGAGGCTGCGCAGGCGCCGGAGGTTGAAGAAGAGGGATTTATGCGCGGCGGTCGTGCCGGTGCGCACAATCGACCAGTTGCGGAGGATGTAGTCCTGAATGGCCGCGCGAATCCACCAGGTCGCATAAGTCGAGAAGCGGACACCGCGCTCCGGTTCGAAGCGAGCCGCTGCCTGCATCAGGCCGACATTGCCTTCCTGGATAAGGTCGCCATAGGGAAGACCGTAGTTGCGGAAACGCGTCGCAAGCGAGATCACGAGCCGCATATAGGCGCGTGTCAGCTCATGCAAGGCGTGTTCGTCCTTGTCCTCTTTCCAGCGCCGGGCGAGGTCGAACTCGCGGCCCTCGTCCAGAAGCGGCACCGTCATCGCGCGCTTCATGTAGCGGCGATTGGCCCGCTGCGTTTCAGGAGTGTCCATATGTACCACCCGTTCACTCCTTCTTCTTACGGCGCACAGGCAAGGCCGGACCATGCCGGCGCCGCGATTTCCATTCATCCTTCCTGCTGTAAAAACCGCCGAGACGGTGAGATGTTCCTTTTCTTTCCGTGATTTAACGGGAGAAACAAAAAAGCCCGGCGATCAGGCCGGGCTCTTCCGTATTGTCTGAAGAATTCCGCAGGGAATTACGCGGCCTCGCTGCTTTCCTCGCCGGATTTCTCGGCCTTGTCACGCTTGGCGGTGCCCTGCAGGGCCTGTTCCACGCGCTGGATGGCCGCATCCTCGCCGATCCGTTCGACCGCGGCCACTTCGCGGGCCATGCGGTCGAGGGCCGCTTCATAGAGCTGGCGTTCGGAATAGGACTGTTCGGGCTGCCGCTCGGAGCGATAGAGGTCGCGCACGACCTCCGCGATCGAGATCAGGTCGCCCGAATTGATCTTCGCCTCGTATTCCTGCGCGCGGCGGCTCCACATGGTCCGCTTGATGCGGGCCCGGCCGCGCAGCGTTTCGAGCGCGGAGTCCACAACGCCGGCGTCGGACAGCTTGCGCATGCCCACGGCATTCGCCTTGTTGGTCGGAACGCGAAGCGTCATCTTTTCCTTGTCGAAATTGATGACGAAGAGTTCCAGCCGGTGTCCGGCGACTTCCTGCTCCTCGATTTCGAGGATCTGGCCGACGCCATGAGCCGGATAGACCACGAATTCCTTCGCCTTGAAGTTCGGCTTCGGCGCGGCGGGCTTGGCAGGCTCGGCTTTCGCCTTCGCCGCTTCGGGCTTTGCCGCGGGCTTCTGGGCCGCGGGCTGCTGCTTTTCCGCTGAGGGCTTTTCGACCGCTGCGGCCTTCGCCGCCTTTTCGGCGCGGCTCTTCGCGGCCGCCATCAGCTTGCTCGCGGCGTTGCTCGGCTTGGTGCCGAGTTTCTTTTCGGCAGCGGGCTTCTCGGCTGCCTTTTCGGGCGCGGGCTTTGCCGGAGCAGCTTTCGCCTTGGGCTTCGGCGCCGACTTCGCGGGTGCGGGCTTTGCGGCGGCTTTGGGTGCCGCTTTTGCCTTGGCGGGTGCCTTCTGCTTGGCAGCAGGTTTCGCAGCGGCCTTGGCCTTCGCCTTCGGCGCCGATTTCGTCGGCTTGGTCTTGGCCGTCGCGGCGGTGGCGCGGGCCTTCGGCTTCGCCGCGGCGGGCTTCGCCTTGGCTGCTGCCGACTTGGACTTGGGGGATTTCGTGGTTTTGCTCGCCATCGTCTCTACCTGTACCCAGCCTTTCTCGATTCCAAAGGCCGGAAGAAGGACTTGAGCCTTTCTCACCGGCTTCGCGTTAAACTTTCCGCCTCGGCCTCCGCCCGTCTCGCCGCCCATCGCGGAGGGCCGGCCCGGACCTCTATCCGTGCCTGACACTCCCCTCCGAGTACGAAGACTGCGGCCAGCCCCGTTTGATACTCAGGGGCGGCCGGCAGCCCGGCACGGGTTCAGATCGCCGTCTTCCCTCCGGGCTGTTCATGCCATCCGGCTTTCCTCTCCGGCCATGCCGGAGCGTCAAGACGAGGGCGATGCATGCAACCATCTCGCAATCCGGCCAGCTCCATCATTTGGTCGGGCACGGGGCTGTAAGCGGAAATATTCAGTGCGACATATATAGCACAGAAACCCCGCCTTTGGAAGGCAGGGCGCAAAAAGGATAGTTAACACAGGGGGATAGGGCGATTTCCTCGCAGATTTCTGCGGCTTTCCCGCCCTTGAGGCGCCGGGGAGGGCGGGCGCCCAAGGCGCCTCAGTCGCCCTCGCCGGGTTCCGGGCTGAAATGCTCGTCGAACTTGCCGCTCACACCCTGCCACTCATCGGCATCGGCCGGCGGCTCCCGCTTTATGGTGATATTCGGCCATTTGCTCGCATATTCGGTATTCACCTCAAGCCACTTCTCGAGACCCGGCTCCGTGTCCGGCTTGATGGCTTCGGCGGGGCATTCCGGCTCGCAGACGCCGCAATCGATGCATTCGTC
>PNMC01000064.1 GCA_013823365.1 Parvibaculum sp.
ATCCGGGAGAGGGGAAAATCAGAAGGCGGCACCGCGGATGCCGGTGCCGAGGGCGGACCAGTCGCAGCCCGAAATCTCCGACACGAAACGCTTCATGTCGTCCCGCACCCTGGCGAAGCCCTTGTGGTGCTCGAGCCTCGCCTCATCCATGTAGAGGGCACGGTTGAGCTCGATCTGGAGGGCGTGAAGGCCCCGGCCGGGCTTGCCGTAATGTTCGGTGTTGAAGCCGCCGGCATAAGGGTTGTTGCGGACCACGCTGTAGCCGAGGCGGGTGAAAATACGCTCGGCCTCGGCGGAGAGGGCGGCGGCGCAGGACGTGCCATAGCGGTCGCCCAGCACGATATCGGCCCGGTTCGAGCCGTTGTCGTCATCCGCAGGGCCGCCCACCGAGGGCATGGAATGGCAGTCGATCAGCACCGCATAGCCGAAGGCGGCGAGCGTTTCCTCAAGCAGGCCCCGCAATGTTTCGTGGAAGGGCATATAGAGATGGCGGATGCGGCGCTCGACATCGGCATAGGCGAGCGGCTCGCGGTAGATTTCGGCCGAATCGGCCACCACGCGGGCAATGGTGCCGAGGCCGCCCGCGACGCGGAGCGAGCGCGTGTTCACATGGGGCGGCAGGGGCTCGGCGAACATGGTGGGGTCGAGCTCGTAAGGCTCGCGGTTCGCGTCGAGAAAGGCGCGGGGGAAGAGCGCGTGAAGGAGGGGCGCGCCCAACTCGACCGCGCCGCCGAAGAGTTCCTCCACGAAGCAGTCTTCCGAGCGGCGCAGCGTGACGGGATCGAGGTTCGAGGCGCTGACGAAGCCCTCCGGATAGGAGCGGCCGCTATGGGGCGAGCTGAAGACGAAGGGAATCCGCTGGCCGGCGGGTTTTTCCACCGCAAGGGGGCGCTCGAAAAGCGCCGCCAAATCCCCTTCGAAGGCGGGGCTGCCGCCTGTCGTTCGCCGGGCCGTTCTTTCGGGGACAAAATCCATATTGGAAGTCGCGGAATCGTGCCGGTTTCGGGGTCTTGCTCTCGGGAAAGCATACACGGCATCGGCGGCGGGTGCGACCGGGCTGCGCGGATTCGCCGTCAGCCGGATGCGCGGCGATTTATATCCTGTTTACTCCTGCGGCCTTATCGTGCCGATATGGACGGAGGCCGGACGAAACCATGCGTCGCGGTCCCGGAAGGGTGGGCATCAGGAATCGGTTGGGCGGGCCAATGGCGCGAATTCTCCTTGCGGAAGACGATGAATCGATGCGGCGCTTTCTTGCGAAGGCGCTCGAGAATGCAGGCCATGAAGTGGTCTCATACGGCCAGGGCGATGAAGCCCATGCCCGGCTCCAGAACGACGTCTTCGATATTCTCCTCACGGATATCGTGATGCCCGAGATGGACGGTATCGAGCTTGCCCGGCTGGCGGCGGAACTCGACCCGACGCTGAAGATCATGTTCATCACCGGCTTTGCCGCCGTGGCGCTGAACCCCGACGTGCCGGCACCGGCCGAGGCGAAGGTGCTTTCCAAGCCCTTCCATCTGCGCGATCTCGTGGCCGAGGTGGACCGGCTGCTGACGGCCGCCTGAGGCAGGCCGCGGGGCCTGCTTTCCGGCTCGTTTCCGGCTTGTCTTTGGGATACATCCCCGATATAGGAACGGCCTCCGGGGCCGATTTCCCGGCGGGCGCCCCGGGGCTGCCCGCTCCCAATGGCAATGGGCGTGTAGCTCAGCGGGAGAGCACTTCGTTGACATCGAAGGGGTCACAGGTTCAATCCCTGTCACGCCCACCATTGCCAGCCTCCTCCCGGCCCAAATCTTTACCTCCGATTGCCAGAGATTTGCCCAAAAGCGGGGCATATGCTCGCAAATTGCCATTTTAGCGTTGCGTCAAATGGCCTATTCCAGTGAGCCGCTTTGCCCGGGGCTTCAGGCCCGAGGGAGGCGGTCGCTATTGTCCGCCGTAATCCCAGGCTTCCGCTCATGCCGTTGAACCTCGACTCGCTCAAAACCCGCTCGCCCCGCCAGATCGCGATGCTGGCCGGCATACTCTTTATTGCCTTCGTCGTGGTGCTGTTCGCCTACCGGCTTTACGGACGGTTCGCGGGGCAGGAGGGCTTTGGCTGGCCGGTGCCCGTGGTCGAGGTGGTGGAAGCGCAGCGGCAGGCGGTCGAGACGCGGGTTTCCGCGCTCGGCACGCTGCAGGCCGATCAGGCGATCACGCTGACGCCGGAGATCACCGGCATCGTCACCAGCATCGATTTCGAGGACGGGCAGCGGATCGAGAAGGATGGCGTCGTCATCCGGCTCGACGACAGGGACCTCAAGGCGCGGCTCGCGCAGGCGGAAGCGCGGCTGACGCTGACGCAGGCGAATTTCCAGCGCGCCGAGCGGCTGCTCAACCAGGGCTCGGGCACGGCGCGGGCGCGGGACGAGGCGCTGAACGATTTCAAATCCGCGGAAGCGGAGGTGGCGGCGGCGGGGACCGCGCTCGACAAGGCGACGATCACGGCGCCCTTTTCCGGCATTATCGGCCTTCGCCAGGTGAGCATCGGCCAGTATGTGACGGCGGGACAGCCGATCGCGACGCTTGCCGATGTGGACAATCTGCGGATCGACTTTCAGGTGTCGGAAGTCTTCCTGACGCAGATCCGGCCGGGGCAGACCGCCAATGTGACTTTCGATGCGCTGCCGGGCGAGAATTATCGCGGCACGGTGAGCGCGGTCGACCCGGTCATCAGCCTCGATGGCCGCTCGCTTCGCGTGCGCGCCCTGATCCGCAACGAGGAAGACAAGCTCCGGCCCGGCCTTTTCGGCCGTGTCGAGATCGTGACGGAGACGCGGCAATCCATTCTCCTGCCCGAAAGCGCGATCGTGGTGTCGCCCGACGGTGGCACGGCCGTGTTCGAGGTGGTCGAGGGCAATGCGAAAATGGTGCCGGTGCGGATCGGCGAGCGGCGCCCCGGCGAGGTCGAAATCCTCGAGGGCGTGGAGGCGGGCGATGCCGTGATCGTTGCGGGCCAGCTCCGCGTGCAGGATGGCGGCGCGGTTGAAATCGTCCCGTCCGCGGAATAGGCGGGGGACCGGACATGCATATATCCGAACTCTTCATCCGCCGGCCGGTTTTCGCGACGGTCGTCAGCCTGATCCTCATGCTGATCGGCATCGTGTCCTATGACCGCCTGTCGGTGCGCGAATATCCCGAGATCGACGAGCCGGTGGTGACGGTCACCACGACCTATCGCGGCGCGAGCGCGGCGGTGGTCGAGCGCGAGGTGACGCAGCCGCTCGAAGATTCCATGGCGGGCATCGAAGGCATCGAGGTGCTTTCCTCGACAAGCCGGGCCGAGGAAAGCCAGGTGACGGCGCGCTTCACGCTCGAAACCAATCCCGATGTCGCGGCGAGCGATGTGCGCGACCGTGTGGGCCGCGCGCGCGGGCTGCTGCCCGACGAGATCGAAGAGCCGATCATCGCCAAGGTCGAGGCCGATGCGCAGCCGATCATGTATATCGCGTTCAAGAGCGACCGCATGTCCTCGCTCGAGATCACGGATTATCTCGACCGCATCGTGACGGACCGGCTGCAGAACCAGCCGGGCGTGGCGCAGGTGAGCATTTTCGGCGGCCGCGAATATTCGATGCGCGTCTGGGTCGATCGCGAGCGGCTCGCGGCCTATAACCTCACCGTGCAGGATGTGGAGAACGCGATCCGCACGCAGAATGCGGAAATTCCCTCGGGCCGCATCGAAAGCCTCGACCGCGAATTCACCGTGGTCTCGAAGACCGCGCTGCAGACGCCGGAAGAATTCCGCGACATCGTGGTGAAGGAGAGCGGCGGCTTCCAGGTGAAGCTCGGCGAGGTGGCGCATGTGGAAGTGGGACCTGCCGATGTGCGCCGCTCCGCGACCTATAACGGGGAGACGTCGATTTCGCTCGGCGTGGTGAAGCAGGCGACGGCGAACCCGCTCGACGTGGCGGCGAATGTGCGCCGGACGCTCGACGAACTCGCGCCGACGCTGCCTGCCGGCATGGGCTCCTTCGTGGGCTACGACACGTCGATCTTCATCGCGGAGTCGATCCGCTCGGTCTATGAGACGATTTTCGAAGCGGTCGTGCTCGTCGTTCTGGTGATCTTCGTCTTTCTCAGAACGGTGCGCGCCTCGTTCATTCCGGTGGTGACGATCCCGATTTCGCTCATCACGACATTCGGCATCATGCTGATGCTCGGCTTCAGCATCAACACATTGTCGCTGCTTGCCATGGTGCTCGCCATCGGCCTTGTGGTGGACGATGCAATCGTGATGCTCGAGAACATCTATCGCCATATCGAGGAGGGGAAGCCGCCCTTCCAGGCCGCCATCGAGGGGTCGCGGGAAATCACCTTCGCCGTGATCGCGATGACGCTGACGCTTGTGGCCGTCTATGCGCCGGTGAGTTTCGCCGAAGGGCGGACGGGCAAGCTCTTCCTCGAATTCGCGCTGACGCTTGCGGGCGCGGTGCTCGTTTCGGGCTTCGTCGCGCTGACGCTGACGCCGATGCTCTGCTCGAAGCTTCTCCGGCACGAGGTGAAGGAAACGCGGGTGCAGCGCTGGCTGCGCGAAAGGCTCGAGCAACTCGACACGGCATACAAGGGCGCCCTGCGGAAGGCGCTGTCGCGGCAGGGCGCGGTGGTGGGCGCGGCTGCGGTGGTCGCGCTTTCCTGCGTCGGGCTCTTCATGCTGCTGCAGCAGGAGCTTGCGCCGATCGAGGATCGCGGCACGCTGCTCGTTGCGGGGCAGGCGCCGCAGGGCGCGACGCTCGAATTCTCGCAGCGTTATGCGAAGCAGATCGAGTCCATCTATACGGATATTCCGGAAGTTGCGGGCTATCTCGTCGTATCGGGCTTTCCGCAGATCACCGATCTCGTGTCCTTCTCGCGCCTCATTCACTGGGACGAGCGGAGCCGCACACAGCAGGAGATCGTGAATACGCTGCAGCCGAAGCTCAACCGCATCCCCGGCATCATGGCCTTTGCGATCAACCCGCCCTCGCTCGGGCAAAGCGGACGGTCGCAGCCCGTCGAATATGTGGTCCAGGCGTCGGGCACCTATGAAGAACTCGATGGCTATGTGCAGGCCATGATGCACGAGATCCGCGGCCATCCGGGCTTCACCAATCCGGATTCGAACCTGAAGCTGCAGAAGCCGCAGCTCGACATTTCGGTGAATCGCGAGAAAGTGGTCGATGCCGGTATCGACGTGGCGACGGTCGGGCGCACGCTCGAAACGCTGCTCGGCGGGCGGCGGATCACGCGCTACGAACAGGGCGGCAAGCAATATGACGTGATCGTGCAGGTGGCGGACGAGGAGAGGCGGACGCCGACCGACATCAGCAATATCTATGTGCGCGGCGCGGCGGGCGAAATGGTGCAGCTCTCCAACCTGGTGACGGTCGAGGAGACGGTGGCGCCCAACGCGCTCAACCGGTTCAACCAGCTTCGCGCGGCGACGATCTCGGCGGGGCTCGCGCCCGGCTTTTCGGCGGGCGAGGCGCTTGCCTTTCTCGACGAGACGGCGGCGCGCATTCTGCCGCCGGTGGCGCAGACGGATGTGGACGGGCAGCTGCGCGAATTCGTGAAATCCTCCGGCACGATCATGGTGACCTTCGTGCTGGCGCTGATCTTCATCTATCTGGTGCTCTCGGCGCAGTTCGAGAGTTTCATCGATCCGCTGGTCATTCTCATCAGCGTGCCGCTCTCGATCGCGGGGGCGCTGCTGCTGCTCTTCCTCACGAACACGACGCTCAACATCTACAGTCAGGTGGGGCTGATCACGCTGGTGGGGCTTATCAGCAAGCACGGCATTCTGATCGTCGAGTTCTCGAACCAGCTTCGGGAGAAGGGGCTTTCCGTCTATGACGCGGTGATCGAGGCGGCGAGCCTGCGCCTTCGTCCGATCCTGATGACCACGGGCGCCATGGCACTCGGCGCGCTGCCGCTCGCGCTTGCCTCGGGCGCGGGCGCGGAAAGCCGCCGTTCCATCGGCTATGTGATCGTGGGCGGTATTACTTTCGGCACGCTGCTCACGCTTTTCGTCGTGCCGACGGTCTATCTGCTGATCGCGACATGGCGCGAGCGGCGGCTTGCCGAGAAGGCTGCCGCCTCGCCGACGCCTGCCGATTAGCATTCAGAAGAAGCGGGCGATCCTGATCTGCAGATAGTCGTCGTCGGCGACGTGGTAGACGGGATCGCGCGCGGGCACATTCGTGAAGAAATGACCTTCGAGCGAGAGGCGGAAATTTTCCGCAAGCCGCCGCTCGCCCTGGAGGCGGAAGCCGAGGGCGCCGGTTTCGGTATCGACGGTGGTGCCGGCAAGGAAGCTCGTGGAGGCGGCATCGTTCGCCGCCCAGCGCAGCGCGAAGAAGGCGTCGTTCTGATAGGGATTGCGCTGGTTCATGCCGCGCGTGTCATACGCATATTCGATGACGGTGCCGAGATCGCCTTCCGTGCCGAAGACGCCGTAGAAGGAATATTCGAGCCCGCCGGTAACCGCGCCGTAATTCTCGCCGAGCTCGCGGCGGCCATAGCCTTCGAGTTTCCAGAGCCAGGGGCCGAAGGTCGCCTGCAGGTCGAGCGAGGCCTGTTTCTTCTGCGGGTAGAAGGGCGCGAGCACGAGATTGCCGCCGCCATCGAGCGCGGGAAGGAGGATCGGGTCGCGCGCCGTTCCCTGGAAATAGGCAAGGCCGAGATCGAACTCGCCGAAGCTGTTCGAGTATCGCCCGGCGAAATCCGGGTGCCAGTCCTTCGCGCCGCTTTCATAAGACGTCAGGCCGCGCTCGACGGGAATGTCGGTCGCGGGGCGGCCGCCGGGGCCCGGAAAATTCCGCTCGCGGAACCAGGGCAGAACGAATGCCTCGAAGGTGCCGAAGCTCTGCATGCTGCGGAGCCGGATCATGGGCTGGCCGAGCTTCACTTCCTGCTTGATGGGGTCTTCCACGAGATCGACCTGGTTGATCGTGTCGACGAGGTGGACGGCCTCGGTCACGCCCCAGAAGACCTTGTCGAAGCCTGCGCGCAGTTCAAGGCCATCGCCATACCAGGCGGCATAGGCTTCGCGGATATCCCAATGACTGCGTTCGCCATCGCGCTGGTCGAGGCGGGCGAAGGGCGTGAAGACGAAGGAGCGGTCGTTGCTGTCCGGCAGATACTGGACGGTGATCTCGCCTGCGACGGAAAGCGTCGTATCCTTCTGGCGGGGGCTCGAGGCGGTCTGCGTGAAGACGCGGAGCTCCGGCTCGATATAGCCGCGCAGGGTAACGCTGTCCGCGCGCGCGGGCATGGCGGACAGGGCGAGTGCCGCCGCGCCGAGCGCAGCCTTCCCCAGAACTGATTTTCCGAACCCCACCCCTGCACACCCCGGATACAACAGACGCAACAAATCCATGGCGGCCGCCTCAGCGCCGCGCAAAGCCGCTCATCGCGCCCTTTCAAGCGCGGCGGGCGTGAAGTCGCTTTCCTTCAGCCCGGTGCGGAACTCGTATTTCTGCCAGAGAAGTTTCGTCTGCTTGCGGCTTTCGTGATTGACCATGTCGAGCTCACGCGGCCGCCAGAAACTGTCGAGATAATGCTCGTATTCGCCGGTGGTGAGCGTTTTCAGCAGCGACGATTTGCGGTCGTAATAATCGATCTTGCGGAGCAGATAATGTTCCGTGTCGATCCAGACGGTCTGGCGCGTATAGCCCGAGCCTTCATAGGCGGGTATGCGATCCACGACATGGCAGGTGCGCTCGCCGCAGGGTTCGTCGCGCAGCCAGGCCCAGGTGAACTTGCCGACCTCCTGCGCCGCGAGATCCTCGAAGGCGAATTCGCTGCCCATGAAGGGACCGGATTTGTTGGCGGAAGAGATGCGGCGCACGCGCTTCACGGCGGGCAGATAGAGCCACTGATCGTCCGGCTTCGTCACCCAGGCGTGGGTGAGGAGGGCGGTGCCGGCCACATCGAGCGGGCGGTCGAAGACCATCAGGCTCCAGTCGCCTTCGCCCTCGCGCTCCATCATGGCGAAGCGCAATTCGCGCTCGCTGGTCGCGCCGTTGGCATTGGTGAGGATCATCTTCATTTCGGCGGAGGCATCGCCCCAGCCACGGTCGCGCCGGTCCATCTCTTCGGCGATGGCGAGGCCGCGTGCGGCAGGGTCGCTCTCCGGCGGAAGGGCCACCTCCGCCGCGGCGGCGGTGCAGGCGAGCCAGGCGCCGAGGGCCATGGCGGCAAATTTCGCGGATGATCCGGTCACTTTTCCCCTCCCGTTCCAAATCGGCACGATGATGCCCGGAGAGGGGATGCGTTCCAAGGAAAAAGCGGGGTTTCGGTTAATCGGACGAAAAGGACGGCGCGCCCGCCGCATGGTAGCGGGCGCGCCTTCCTCATATCGTCAGGCGGTTGCCTTCTGGAATGCCGGGCGGCTGCCGAGGCGGCCGAAATAGGCATTCACGTTTTTCAGATCGTCGCCGAGCAGGCCGAAGAGCTTGCAGAGCAAAAGGTCGTAGCCGAGCATGATGTCGGCGGCGGTGAATTCGGAGCCGCAGATGTAATCCTTGCCCGCCAGCTCCTTCTCGAGAATGCCGAGCATCTTTTGTGTGCTTTCGACCGATTCCGCGGCGACCTGCGGGATGCGCTTGTCTTCCGGGCGAATGAAGGAGTGCTGCGCGATATTGCCGATGGGCACCATCATGGTCGCTTCGGCGAACTGGAACCAGTGGAGATAGCGGCCGCGGGCCGGGCTGCCCGGCTTCGGCTCCAGTTTGCCGGCGCCGTGCTTTTCCATGAGATATTGAAGGATGGCGCCGGACTCGTTCAGCACGAGACCGTCATCATCGATGGCCGGAACCTTGCCGAGCGGATGCACCGCGAGATATTCGGGCGACTGGAGATCGGCGGGTGAGAAATTCAGCACCTTCAGTTCATAGGGAATGCCGAGCTCCTCGCAGAGCCAGACGACGCGCACCGAGCGCGTGTTCTTCGCGTGATAGACCTTGAGCATGATGCCTCCCTTGACGCGCCTCTCAGGGGCGCTTTGTTTCGGTGCGGGCAGTCTAGCGGAGCGGGGCGGGCCTGTCAGTCGAGCGCGCCGACAAGAGAGGCGCGCCATGAAAACTCAGTCCAGCGCGCCGACAAGGGAGGCGCGCCATGAAAACTCAGTCCAGCGCGCCGACAAGGGAGGCGCGCTGGGAGAGTTCGATCCAGTTGCCGTCGGGGTCGCGGATAAAGGAAATGCGCGCGACCTTGCCGAGCGTCTGCGGGGCGCGGCCTTCCGCGCCGCCGCGGGCGAGGATCGCGGCGTGTTCCTCGTCCGTGTTGCGGATCTGGATGGTGATGTAGCGCCAGCCCGGTCCTTCGAAGGCGGCATCCGCAGGCGCGTCTTCCGCTTCGTCGAGCAGGATCACGCTGTCGCCGCAGAGGAAGCTCAATCCGCCCTGCTCGGGCACATCGGGAAGGCCGAGCGCGACGGCATAGAAGCGGCGATGCGCGTTCACATCGCGCACGCCGAGGCGGATGCCGATGCGCTCCACGCCATGCGTGCCGGGCGGCACCAGCGTGACCTTGTTGCCGTCCGGATCGGCGAGGGATTTCGGCGTGCGCAAGCCCTCGCGCGCGATCAGCAATTCGCGGTAGCCGGACGGTGTGGCGATGGGAAGTGCGTTGCGCGAATGGTTGATCTTCAAGACCGAGCCCAGAAGATCGTGGCGGTGCTGCTGCACGCCGCCGCCGAGCGGCAGCAGGTGATCGAAGGGAAGACCCACCTCGTTCTGCCAGAAGGCGAGCATGGGTTCGAGATTGGTCGTGAAGAGGCCGACATCGATGCGCGGCTTTGCGAGATCCATGACGGCCTCTCCTGATTTCAAGGCGCTTCGTTGGAAAAGACGATGGTGCCGGAGGCGGCGAACATGCCGCCGACGCCGTGGGCGATCGAAATTTTCGCGCCCGGCACCTGGGCCGGCGCCAGCCCCCTCATCTGGCGCACGCTTTCCTGGAGCGCATACATGCCATACATGCCGGAATGCATGTAGGAGAGGCCGCCGCCATTTGTGTTGAGCGGAAGTTTCGCGCCCGGCCGCGTGTTGCCCTCGCGGATGAAGGCGGCACCTTCGCCGCGCTCGCAGAAGCCAAGGTCTTCGAGCCCGTAGATGGGGAGATGGGCGAAGGCGTCGTAGATCATCAGATGGTCGACATCCGCGTGTTTGATGCCCGCCTCGTCGAATGCTTTCTTGCCCGAGACGCGGAAGGCCTTCGAGGTGGTGAAGTCTTCCATCTGGCTGATCATCGGCGTTTCGCAGCTTTCGCCCGTGCCGAGGATATAGACCGGCTTTTGCGGGAAGTCCTTCGCGCGATCAGCGCCCGTCAGGATGAGCGCGCCGCCGCCATCCGTCACGAGGCAGCACATGAGGAGCCGGAAGGGCCAGGCGATCATCTTCGAGTTCAGCACGTCATCGACGGTGACCGGATCGCGGAAGGAGGCACGCGGGTTCATCGCCGCCCATTCGCGCTGGACGACGGCGACATGGGCGAGGTCTTCCTCCGTCACGCCATATTGCTTCATGAAGCGGAGCGCGGGGATCGTAAACATCGAAGGCGGGTTGGTGATGCCGAAAGGTACTTCGAACTGGCCCTGCTGGCTTGCCGGGTCGCGGGCGAAGCGGCGCGCGCCGACACGGGAGCGGCCCGACTCCGCATGGGTGATGAGGACCGTGTTGCAGAGCCCTTCGTTGATCGCGGCCGCAGCGTGGCGGACATGCAGCATGAAGGAGCAGCCGCCGACGCTGGTACCGTCGACCCATGTGGGCGTGATGCCGAGGTAATGCGCGACTTCCACCGGGCTGTCGCCGGCGGTGGCGATGCCGTCGATGTCCTTTGCGGTGAGCCCTGCATCCTTCATCGCGTTCAGCGCCGCATCGGCGTGAAGCATGAGCTGAGAGGTGTTCGGGATCTTGCCCATTTCCGTCGTTTCGGCGGCGCCGACGACAGCAACCGATTTCTGCTTCATCGTCTTACCCTTTCACCGGACGGAATTTCGGCAGCGAGATGTCCTCGCTCGCCTTCTCGAAGGTGACTTCGAGGGGCATGTCGAGCACAAGCGCTTCCGGCGTCTGCGGGCAATCGACGATATTCGTCATCATGCGCGGGCCTTCGGCCAGCGTGACGACCGCGATCGAGTGGGGTGCCTCGCCGAAATCGGGGCGGGGGCGATGGTTGATGACATAGGAATAGAGCGTGGCCTTGCCGCTCGCCTTGTAGACTTCCACCTCGCGCGAGCCGCAGGCCGGGCAGAAGGGACGGGGCGGGAAGTAGCTTTGCTTGCAGGAGGTGCAGCGCTGCAGCCTCAATTCGCCATCCCGGCAGCCATCCCAGAAATGTTTCGTTTCGGGCGTGGGCGCGGGCAGCGGGCGATTATATTCCGCCATTTTCTTGCTCCCTGACATTTTGTCGTTTTCGTTGGGGGCGAGGATAACGGCGGCGGAGGCTTTGGCAAACAAGGAAGCGGCCCCCGACGCGAGAGGACGTCGCGACCGGGGCCGTTCGACCGGGCGTCAGGTCAGCGGCTGTCGCGTTTGGCCTGGGCGACGCCGGCGGCCTTGCGCTGGCGGCCGAGCTCCATGGGGCGGACCAGATTTCTCTGCTTCCGGTTCGACACCTTGCGCATGCCCTTATGGGCGTGGCGGCTGTTGAAATCCGCGTCGTCATTTTCGGCGGACTGTTTCATCGCCAGTGCGCGGCGCGCAATCTCGACCTGCGAGGAGCTCGCGGTCATCTTCCGGCGGCGCTCCGTCTCGCTGTTGAGGCGCCGCATGGCGGTTGCCAGGACGGCCTGCTTGAGCTTCGAGCCTTCATCGGCCGTGGAGGGGGTGGCGCCTTTCGGCGCGGCCTTGCCGCGCATTTCGCGACGGCGCTGGTTCGCCCGGTCCTTCGCCTTGTCGCGGCGCTCGCGCATCCGCTTCACGAGGTCGGCCAGTTCCTTGTCCGACAGGGTCTGGATCTCCGGATGATGGGATTTTTCCACAAGGGCGCGCTCATCCGCATCCAGGGCCCGTATTTCTTGTTGCCGGGAAATTGCCATTGAAATCAATCCTTTCGCTGGGGGGCCGCCGGGGCGGAGAGGCGTGTTCGTGAGCCTAACAAACCGGGAGACGGCGGGTTCCATCATCCCGGCCGCGACAGGGCGGGCGACCATTGATCCTGTCGAGCCGAGTGTCTATGTTTCAAAATGAAACAATTCGCCCGGAGCAGACCATGATCGCGCGCCTTCTTGTCGTCCTGAGCCTTGCGGCCGGCGGTGCCTTGCCGGCGGCGGCGGGCGATGTGCGCTGGATCGATCCGTGGGGCGCCGAAGTCGAGCATCGCGAGCTTGCGGGCGGCCCCAAGGCCGTGGACCCGTGGGCGGGCGAGCGCGGCGAGACGCAGCGGGCGGAAGTCGCCTCCGTCGCGACAGCGGGCTTCGAGGGCGGCGTCGGCAACCGGCAAAGCTTCATCGCCATTCACAACGGCTTCTATTTCAAGCCGTCGCTGCCTGCCGGGCAGGCCGTCATGACAGGCGCGCGCGCCGCGCCCGTGCATCCGCGCGGCGGGACAGCGTTTTAGCTCACAATTCCTTCGGCCAGTCGCGGGCAGCATGCAGGACGCGAAGGATTTGTATTTCCGACCGCTTCACCCTGTAAGGGACGAGATAGGGCAAGCCGGACAGGATGTACTCACGCGTGCCTTCGACGCGTCCGGCTCTTCCCAAGCCCGGATGCCCGCGCAAATTTATTTCCACTGAACGATAGATTTCCTCGACCACATGCCGGGCCGACTCGACATTTTCCCGAGCGATGAAGGTGAAGATTTCGTCGAGGTCGGCAACCGCGGGGCCGGTCCAGACTATGTTCATCGACCGGAGGAGGGCCGCGCTTTACGGCGCTCCCCGCCGAGAGAAGCAATCCACTTTCCCACATCTTCATGGGCGACAAGGTCGCCCCGATCCGCCGCAGCTATGCCTTCGCGGATCGCCTCGATCTGCCATGCTTCCCGGGCGACATATTCCTCGATCGCCGCAATGGCATGATGGCTGCGTGAACGATCGGTCGCATCGGCCAGCCGGTCGAGCCGCTCTTTCAGCGCCTTGTCGATGCGCACGGTAATGACTTCCGAATTGCTCATCGCCTGGCGACCTCCATGCTATTCAACTACAATGTATTACAATGTAGTCAGAACGGCAAGACTGGCCGCATTCACTCAAATCCGTGAAAGGTGGCGATGCTTTCCAGGGGTTCGCGCCCGGCGATGAGTGTGTTCACGGGCGCGGTTTCGTCGGCATAGCCGAGCGACATACCGCAGATGATGTACTGATCGTCCGGCACGTTCAGCACGCGGCGCGTGACGCTCCAGAAATTGTTCCAGGCGCCTTGCGCGCAGGTGTCGAGACCGCGCGCCTTTGCCGCCAGCATGATCGACTGCATGAACATGCCGATGTCGAGAAAGCTCATCGCATCGAG
>PNMC01000065.1 GCA_013823365.1 Parvibaculum sp.
CTTTATCGGCCTCGACACCTGCCTTTCGATCATGCAGGTGCTTTACGACGGCCTTGCAGACTCGAAATATCGTCCCTGCCCGCTTCTGGTGAAATATGTCGAAGCGGGATGGCTTGGCCGCAAGACACAGCGCGGTTTCTACGATTATCGCGGCGAAAAGCCCGTACCGACGCGCTGAGGCATTGTTTCGTTACAGAAACGGAATGCTGCCAATTCCTTAACCGGCCCATGCCAGACTGCGCGCCATGCGGTGAGGGACGCATGGGATGGAAAATATGGCCGGAAGCTTCGGAACGGGCGAGCGCGCGAGGGAAATCACGGAAGAGCCGCAGCTCATCGAGCGGCCCGAGCACCCGTCCATTATCGAACTTGCCGCTTATCTCGAAAGCATCAAGGGCGCGCGTGAGATGCCGGACAGGTCCGACATCAAGCCTTCGGAGATCGCGCGACTCCTGCCCCACATGATCATCGCCGAAGCGGTGAATGGCGGAGAGGATTTCCGCGTCCGCCTGTTCGGCACCGCGCTGGTGGACCTGCTCGGCGAGGAGCGGACCGGAAAGCTCCTCTCCGAATTCGCGGAGGAAGGTGCGGCCTTCTCCAGGAAGAACCCTGACGCGGTCCAGCGCCGCTGGCTCTTCGTCACCCAAAAGGCTTTTTTCGGTCGCAAGTCCGTTTTCGTGAAAGTACCTTTCGCCGCCTCGGGCCGCCTCTATCTCGTCGGCCATTGCATATCGGCACCGCTGACGGCGGGCGGCAGCGACCCCGCCCAGACGGTCGGCGCCATGTTCGTCACACGGGCCGAAACCGTCTGACACCCCCAGCTTGCCCCTCAGCTATTCGGTAAAAGCCCGTAAAGGCTGAGCGCCTCGCGGATCAGCCCTTTTGCGTCCTCGCTCGCCCAATTGGCCGGGCCCGCCATTCGGCCGATTTCGAACCCATCCGGCGAAATCAGGATGGTGGTCGGAAGCCCGAAAGCGGCCAGCGTGAAATTCGCCCGGGCGGAGGGGTCGTGATAGAGGTCCAGATGTTCGACGCCGATTTCGGAAAGAAAGGCCGCCGCCACCTCCGGGCCCGCGGAATCGACGCTCAGCGCCAGAACCTCGAACGCCTCCCCCCCGAATTCCGCCTGGAGCCGGTCCAGTTCAGGCATCTCCTCCCGGCAGGGCGCACACCAGGTCGCCCAGAGGTTGAGGAGAACGAGCTTGCCCTCGAAGTCGGTGAGGCTCAGCGCGCGCCCCTCTCCGTCCCTGAAACCGACCGCCGGCAGGGCCGTGGGCGCGGGCTTCGGCACGAAATTCGCCACTTCGCCCACTGCGGCGGCATCGAGCGCGGCATGGGCCTCGCCCTGCGCCGGGTTGCCGCCCCCCTGTCCGATCAGATATACCCCCCCGGCGATCAGGAGGGCCGCTCCGGCGAGCACGGCGAGCAGTTTCGGGCTTGTCTTGGGCATTCCTTACTCTCTAATCGGCATCTGAGGGGCCATGGCCTGCGCCCCGGAGAAGAACAATGAGCAACAAGATGTGGGGCGGCCGTTTCGGCGAAGGCCCCGACCGGATCATGGAGGAAATCAATGCCTCCATCGGCTTCGACCAGCGCTTCTTCGCCCAGGATATCCGGGGCTCGAAGGCGCACGCGGCCATGTTGGCCGAAAAGGGAATTATCTCAAGGGAAGATGCCGATAAAATCGTCGCAGGCCTCGACGCGGTATTGAGCGAGATCGAAGGCGGAAAATTCGACTTCCGCCGCGACCTCGAAGACATCCACATGAACGTGGAATCGCGGCTCGCCGATCTCATCGGCGCGGCGGCAGGAAGGCTTCACACCGCACGCTCGCGCAACGATCAGGTCGCAACCGACTTCAAGCTCTATATCCGCGACACGCTGGACCATCTGGACGAGCAGCTCCGCGATTTCCAGCTCGCGCTGGTTGCCCGCGCGCAAGAGCACGCCGCCACCATCATGCCGGGCTTCACGCATCTCCAGACCGCGCAGCCCGTGACCTTCGGCCATCATTGCCTTGCCTATGTCGAAATGGCGGCGCGGGACCGGGGGCGGCTTGCCGATGCGAGAAAGCGCCTCAATGAATGCCCGCTCGGCAGCGCGGCGCTGGCGGGCACTTCGTTCCCCATCGACCGGCACATGACGGCGAAGGCGCTCGGCTTCGATGCCCCGACGCGGAACTCGCTCGATGCCGTATCCGATCGCGACTTCGTGCTCGAAACGCTGTCGGCGGCGGCGATTGCGGCAACGCATCTCTCGCGGCTTGCCGAGGAAATCGTCATCTGGTCGACGCCCGGCTTCGATTTCGTGCGCCTGCCGGACAGCTTCACCACCGGCTCCTCCATCATGCCGCAGAAGCGCAATCCCGATGCCGCCGAACTCGTGCGCGCGAAATCAGGCCGCGTGATCGGCGCCCTGACCTCGCTTCTCATCGTGATGAAGGGTCTGCCGCTCGCCTATTCGAAGGACATGCAGGAAGACAAGGAAGCGGCCTTCGACGCGCTCGACGCGCTGTCGCTGTCGCTTGCCGCCATGACCGGCATGGTGCGGACGCTGACCGTGAACGAGACGGCGATGCGGGCTGCTGCCTCTCGCGGCTTCTCGACCGCGACCGACCTTGCCGACTGGCTCGTGCGGGCCCTTGGCCTGCCCTTCCGCCAGGCCCACCATGTGACGGGCGCCCTGGTCGCGAAAGCCGAGAAGAAGGGGGCAGATCTCGACGCGCTGTCGCTTGCCGAAATGCAGGAAGTGGAGCCCGGCATCACGGATGAGGTATATTCCGTGCTCGGGGTGGACAATTCGGTCGCAAGCCGCACAAGCTTTGGCGGCACCGCACCGGAAAATGTCCGCGAGGCGGCGAAACGCTGGGGCGAGGCGCTGGGCCAGGCCGGCCAATAGGGGGATTGAGCGGAATGATGACGCGAGGAACGAAAGCCGCCCTGATGGGCCTCATTCTCGTCACGGCGCTCGCCGCCTGCGGCCGCAAGGGCGAACTCGAACCGCCTTCGGGTGCTGCCCCGCAGCCCGTGGCGGAGGCGGCTCCGACCGCCGAGGAAATCCTTGGCGACGATACGCCGATTGACGCCCGCCCGATCGAGAGAGATTTCGACGAGATCGCGCCCAGGCGCCGCGTCGACAGCTACAACTACTGAGCGTTCTCCGGCGGAGCGCGCCCAACCGGACGCTGACATGCATCATTTCGAATACCAGGGCGGCATTCTCCACGCCGAGGATGTTGCCATACCCGATATCGCGGCTGCGGTCGGCACACCCTTCTATTGCTATTCGAGCGCAACGCTCGAACGGCACTACCGCGTCTTTGCCGATGCGTTCAAGGGTCAGCCCGCCCGCGTCTGCTATTCGGTAAAGGCCAATTCCAATCTTGCCGTGGTCGCAACGCTCGCCCGTCAGGGCGCGGGCGCCGATGTCGTCTCGGAAGGCGAGCTGCGCCGCGCCCTAGCGGCCGGCGTCACACCGGACAAGATCGTCTTCTCCGGCGTCGGCAAGACCGAAGTCGAAATGGCCTTCGCGCTCGAAACGGGCATCGACCGCTTCAATGTGGAGTCCGAGCCCGAACTCGAACTTCTCTCGAAGCTTGCCGCCGAGCGGGGCCTCGTCGCGCATGTGGCAATCCGCGTGAACCCGGATGTCGACGCAAAGACGCATGAAAAGATCGCGACGGGCAAGGCCGAAAACAAGTTCGGGATTTCCTGGAAGCGTGCCCCCGCCGTCTATGCCCGTGCACGCGACCTGCCGGGCATCGAAGCCGACGGGATCGACGTCCATATCGGCAGCCAGCTCACCGCACTCGAACCCTTCGAAGCAGCCTTTGCCCGCGTCGCCGCCATGGTCGAGGCCTTGCGGCAGGAAGGCCATGCCATCGCGCATATCGACCTCGGTGGCGGCCTCGGCATCCCCTATCGCGGCGACAACGATATTCCGCCGCATCCGGATGAATATGCCGCCATGGTGAAGCGGACGATCGGCCATCTCGGCTGCGAGCTCACCTTCGAGCCGGGCCGCCTGATCGCCGGCAATGCGGGCATACTGGTCAGCCGCGTGATCTATGAAAAGCGCGGCGACGACCGCAACTTCCTCATCCTCGATGCGGCGATGAACGACCTCATCCGTCCGACGCTCTACGACGCCTTTCATGAAATCCGCCCCGTCGCCGCGGCTGATGATGCCGAAGGGGTGACCTATGACGTAGTCGGCCCGGTTTGCGAGACCGGCGATTTCTTCGCCAAGGGGCGCGAGCTGCCGCGCCTGAAAAGCGGCGATCTCGTCGCGATCATGTCGGCGGGTGCCTATGGCGCCGTCCAGGCCTCGACCTACAATACAAGGCCGCTGGTGCCCGAGGTCATGGTGAAAGGTGCCGCATTCCGGGAAGTTCGCGCGCGCCCCAGTTATGACGCAATGCTGAAACAGGATATCATTCCCGACTGGCTCGACAGGACGTGATTTTTTCGTTCCCGGGCCTTTGAGTGAATCCTTTGGGGCGAGAGGCGTTGACCGGCCCGGACGACAGACAGGCAAAGAGCACCGGCACCGCGCAGAAGGATTCGGCATCCGTGCCGAAACTGCCTGCGCGCGTCGAACGGCGCGTGCGCCTGGCCCGTTCGCTCCTTGTCTTCGAGGCCCTGCTGCCCGCTCTTTGGCCGGCAGCAGCCCTTGCCGGACTGTTCGTTTCGCTCGCGCTTTTCGGGGTCTTCGCCCGGCTCAGCCCCGGCCTTCACTGGGTGGCGCTTGCCGGCTTCGGCGCGGGCTTCGTCTGGCTCGTCTGGCGGGGCTTTCGCGGCTTCCACTGGCCGGGACGGGAAGAAGCGCTTCGTCACCTCGAAAGATCCTCCGGCCTCTCGCATTCGCCGCTTTCCTCCTATGAGGACATCGCCGCCGCCGAGACGGGCGACCCGGCCTTCTGGGCCGCCCATCGCCGCTGGATCGCCGAGCGCATGGCCCGCCTCCGCGTCGGACTTCCGGCCTCGCTGCTCGCTGCCAGAGACCCCTATGCGCTTCGCGCCGTGGTGCTTCTTCTGCTCGTGGTCGCAATTGTCGGCACGGGACCGGGCCATCTTGCCCGGATCGGGGATGCGCTGCTGCCCGGCACGGCAAGCGCCCGCGCGGCAAGCGTCGAAGCCTGGGTGACGCCGCCTGCCTATACCGGCAAGCCGCCGCTCTATCTCGAAAAGCCGGAGATGAATCTCGCCGGACGCACCGAGACCGCGACAGTGCCGAAAGGCAGCACGCTTTCGATCCGGGTCCATGGCCTGCGAAATGCGCCAGTGCTGGAGAGACATGACAGCGGGCGCGAACGTCCGGAAGAACTGCAATCGGCAGGCGGCGGCAACTTCGCCCTCGATGCGAAGCTCATGGAAAGCGGCGAGGCTGTTCTCACCGAAGGCGGCCGCATGATCCGTGGCTGGCGCTTCGACGTCACGCCGGACGAACCGCCCACGATCGAACTTACGCGGCCCGTCACCCCCTCTGCCTCCGGCGCCCTCCGTTTCTCCTATCGCGTCACCGACGATTTCGGCGTCGCCTCGGGCGAGGTACGGATCGAACTCGACCGCAGCGGCATCGGGAGCGACGAAGAGAAGATCAATGCGCCACAGCCCCGCGTGACCGCACCGGGTATCCCGCTCAACCTTCCAGCGCGCCGCCCGCGCGAGGCGGAGGGCGACACCTATGCCGAGCTGACCGCACATCCATGGGCGGGGCTGCCCGTCGCGATCACGCTGGTCGCGAGAGACGACATCGATCAGGAGGGCTATTCCGAGCCTGTTGCGATGGTCCTGCCCGAGCGCGAATTCACGAAGCCGCTCGCCCGCGCCATCGTGGAGCAGCGCCGCCGCCTCGCGCTCGACCCGCGCTCCGGTGCCAGCGTCGCGCGCTTCATCGACAATTTCACGCAGGATGCCGACCGCTATATCGAAGACAAGATCGTCTATCTCACGCTGCGTGCTGCCTATTGGCGGTTGACGGACGCCACCCGCGATACCGACCTCACCGGCATCTACGATCTTCTCTGGTCTATCGCGCTTCGGATTGAGGATGGCGATCTTTCGCTTGCCGAGCACGATTTGCGCAAGGCGCGCGAGGCACTGGCGGAAGCCCTGGCGCAAGGGGCGGATGCCGATGAAGTCGCCCGCCTCGTGCAGGAGCTGCGCGAGGCCTTCTCCCGCTATATGGAAGCGCTCGCGGAAATCGCGCCTTACGAGAATACGGAAATGCTGAGCGGCATGCCCGACGGCGATATGGAGTTCATCGAGCCCGGCGAACTGCAGGCCATGCTCGACCGGATCGCGGAACTTGCCGCCAGCGGCGCGACCGAACAGGCGCAGGCACTGCTCGCCGAACTGCAGAACATTCTGGAGAACCTGCGCATCGCCGACGAGCCGCAAGGCATGACGCCCGGCGAAGCCGCCATGGCGCGCGCCGTGGAAGAGATGGACAAGCTCATCGCCGAACAGCGCGATCTTCTCGACCGCACGTTCCGCGAGCTTGAAATGCTGCGCCAGGACCCCGATGCGGAACGCAAGCTTGGCGAGCAGATGCAGGCAAACCCTCTCGACGAGCTCGCGGAAGATCAGGAAGAGCTGCGCAAACAGTTCGAGGAAATGCTCGCCATGCTGGAAGAAAAGGGCGAGGCGACGCCGGAAGCGCTCGCAGAAGCGCTCGACGCCATGGCACAGGCGAAAAGCCGGCTCGACGCCGCCCGCGCCGACCGCGCCATGGCCTCGCAAGGCATGGCGATCCAGAAAATGCAGGAAGGTGCCCGCGCTCTCGTTGACCGGATGATGGCAAGCCGCTCCGCCAGAGGTCAGGGCCGCGGACAGGCGCAATCCGATCCCTTCGGCCGGCAGGCGCCCCGCAGCGGGCATGGCCGCGGTCTCGGCGAAAGTGCCGGCAAGGCGGTGCCTGAAAATATCGACATTCAGCGCGCCCAGCAGATTCTCGAAGAACTGCGGGAACGCGCGCGCGAACTCGGCCGTCCGCAGATCGAACTCGATTATCTGGAAAGGCTGCTCCGCCGGTTCTAGCCGGCACCGCCATCAAGGACGGCCTGGACACGCATGACGAGTTCGTCGAGCGGGAAGGGCTTCAGCAGAATGTCGTGAATGATCGCGTCGAGCCCATGCGCTCGCTCGCGCTGGTCCGAATAACCCGTCATCAGCATGATGCGAAGTGCCGGCTGGTCGCGCGATGCAAGAAGCGCAAGCGACACGCCATCCATCACCGGCATCAGAATATCGGTAAGCAGCAGGTCATGCGGCCGCGCCGCTTCTCTTGCGCGCGCCAGTGCGGCAAGCGCCTCGCTGCCATCGCTCGCGCCCTCGACATCGTGCCCTGCACCGCGCAGCGCGCGCACGACGAAAGTGAGAACGTCGGGCTCGTCTTCGGCGATGAGGATGCGCGCCATTTACGTCAATGCTCCACATAGCCGACAAAGGGAAGCTGCCGCCAGGCATGGGCGACGTCCATGCCATAGCCGACGACGAAGCGGTCCGGACACTGGAAACCGGTAAAATCCGCCTTCATGGTCACCGCAAGCTTGCCCGGCTTGTCGAGCAGCACGCAGGTGCGGACTTGCCGTGCGCCGCGCGCCATCATCAGATCCTTCGCGAAGGCAAGTGTGCGGCCCGATTCCAGAATATCGTCGACGATGAGCACATCGCGATCTTTCACCTGCGCTTCCGTATCGCGCAGGATGCGCACATCGCCAAGCGATTGCGTACCAGCGCCATAGCTGGACAGGCTGATGAAATCCATGTCGGGCTCGACCCCGGCCTCATGCAAGGCCCGCAGCAGGTCGGCGGCGAAGATGAAGCTGCCCTTGAGAATCGGAATGACGAGAGGATCGCGACCCATCGCGGAGGCGATTTCCGACGCCAGCGTCCGGACCCTCGCTGCAATCTCGTCGGCTGTGAAGAGAACGGCGATCTTCGCGCCCTGCGGCGCAATCCGGCTCATGCCTATTCGCTTGCGGACGCGCCGGGCGCGGGCCGCGTTCCATGGCCCGCGGCCGAGGCAATATCCGTCGTATCGGCAAAACGGATTTCGATGTCGCGCGATTCGGGCGGCGGGCTCGACAGCCGCGTGATGAAGGTCACCGCTTCATTGGGCGGCAGCGCCGCTTCCTCGAGCGCAAAGGTCCAGTGATAAAGCTCGGTCTGGTTCTGGTCGCGCAGCCCGACGCGAAGCCGGGGCAGCGCCACCCGCTTGTCGGTGATGTTCACGACCTCGCCGGTGATGGCGAGAACCGGCAGTCCTTCTTCCGTCTGCCGCTCGTAAGCGACATTGCGGAATTCGAGACCGCGCAGATTGATTTCCTCGCCCGCCGCCGCATAAACCTTGGCCGTGGCGGGCCACCAGGCGGCGATCTCATGCCGCCACGCATAACCCGATCCGAGCGTGCTTACGACGAAGATCGCGAGCAGCGCCCAACCGGCTGCGATGAGAAGGCGGCCCCGGCGCATCGAGGCGGCGCGGCGCACTTCCCTGCGGAACCTGTTGCCGATATCGGCAGCAACGCTCACGCGCGAAACGGGCGTGGCTTCCGCTTCGGGGGCCACATCGGCAAAGGCAATATCGTCGGCATCTGCCGCGGCTTGGGCGGTTTGGGCCTCGGGCGCCGCCTCCGCGGGATCGGCTTTCGTCTTCTCGCCGAACATCTTCTTGCGGCCGGCGGGCGCCATGGACGCCGCGGCCTGCGGGGCAGCCATCGCCGCCTCCGGCTCCTGATGCCAGCTATGGCCGCATTTGGCGCAACGCACCTTGCGTCCCGCCGGCGCGAAGGACGCGGCATCGACGGGATAACGTGACGAACAGGACGGGCAGGTGATGATCATCCAGCGGGGATCCGGCTTTTCCGATCTGTCGAAATGAAGCGCCGGCCACGCCGCGCGACCGGGCTTCTGCAGAGCCTATTGAAACTACGTGCGTGGTTAAAGTCAGGTTAAAAGCGGCAGCGCTTTTGCCGGAATCTTCAGGAAAACTGCGTCTTTCAGCCTGCCCTCCCCGTCCTGCATCCGCCGTTCCATGATACGGTCGCAGCATGATTCGCTTCGAGAATGTGGGCATGCGCTACGGCATGGGGCCGGAGGTCCTGCGCGATGTGAGCTTTCACCTCGCGCCGGGCTCGTTCCATTTTCTCACCGGCCCCTCCGGCGCCGGCAAGACCTCCCTTTTGAAACTCATGTTCCTCGCGACACGCCCCTCGCGCGGCCTCATCACCATGTTCGGCGAGGACGTGGCGACGCTGCCCCGGGCGCAATTGCCCGCGCTCAGGCGCCGGATCGGCGTGGTCTTCCAGGAATTCCGGATGCTCGACCACCTGACGACCTATGAAAACGTCGCCCTGCCCCTGAAAATCCAGGGCCGCCGCGAAGATACCTATCGTGCCGATGTCGAGGAACTGCTCGCCTGGGTCGGCCTCGGCGACCGCATGAATGCGAAGCCGCCAACGCTTTCGGGCGGCGAGAAGCAGCGCGCCGCCATCGCCCGCGCCGTCGTCGCCCAGCCCGATCTCCTCCTCGCCGACGAACCGACCGGCAATGTCGACCCCGATATGGGCCAGCGCCTGCTCCGCCTCTTCATCGAGCTCAACCGGCTCGGCACGTCCGTGCTGATCGCGACCCATGACCGCGCGCTGGTGGAAGCGGCGCGCGCGCCGGAACTCGTCCTGCGAAATGGAGGGCTGACCATCCGTGGCTGATTCCCTCCGCCAGCCCCCGCGCCCCCGCCCCGCCGCCAGATCCTTCGAGGAGGAGAAGCCCGGGCCCGGGCTTGCCTCGTTCCTTGTCGAGACGCGCAGTGTCATGCCGGCGGCCGGCGCAACCGGCCTGCCGCTTTTGCTTGTCGTCGCAGCAATGTGCTTTCTCGCGAGCCTTGCGCTCGGCGCCGCGCTCTCCGTCAACGGCAAGGTGCAGGAATGGAGTTCCGACATTTCGGGCGCGCTGACGGTGGAGCTCCGTCCCGCGCGCGACATGAGCGCTGAAGACCAGATCGATGCCGTAATGGCCGTGCTGGCGGGCAGCGACGGCATCCTCTCTGCCACGCCGCTCCGGCGTGAGGACACGGCGGCGCTTCTCGAGCCCTGGCTCGGCGCCGGCGTGGTGACCGACGATCTGCCGCTCCCCTCCCTCATCGATATCCGTATCGACGAGACGAGCCCGCCGGACCTCTCCCAGCTTGCAATCGATGTGGCGGCGGCCGCGCCCGGCGCCTCGCTCGATACGCACAGGCAATGGCGCAGCGAGCTCATGAGCGCGGCACGCTCCGCCGCCTGGCTTGCCTATGGCGTGCTCGCCGTCGTCGCGGGCACGACCATCGCCATTGTCGTCTTCGCCACAAGGGCGGGGCTTTCGGCGAATCGCGAAGTGGTCGAGGTCCTTCACCTGATCGGCGCGCGCGACGCATTCATCGCCTCGGAAGTACAGCGCCACTTCTTCCAACTTGGCCTTCGAGGAGGCCTGATCGGCATGGGCGCGGGCGCGGCCGCCTTCTTCGCCCTCGGGCTTGCCGGGGGCGCAGGGGATATGTTTCTCGTCGCGGCATCGGGCCTTGCCCCGGAGCATTATCCAGCGCTCCTCGCGATCCCGGTCGCCGCCGCTCTCGTGACCCTGATGACGGCGCGGATCACCGTTTTGAGCGCCCTTGAGCGCATGTTGTGAGGCGCTTTAACTTCGCCCCGGGCGCTCCTATCATGGCGCTCCACGGACGGGGCAAGGGACGGAACCGGCAATGGCGGCGAAGGAAACGCTGCGGCAGAGAATGGAGCAGCGCGTGACCCGCATCGCCGTCGGCATTGCGGCGCTGCTGGCCGTTTTCTATGCCGCCGGATTCTTCATCTTCACGGCAACGCTTGAGCGGACGCCGCCAGCCGAGGTGCCGGTATCGGACGGCATCGTGGCGCTGACCGGCGGGCCGGACCGCATATCGGTCGCCTATCGCCTGCTCGAACAGGGCAAGGGCACGCGACTGCTCATCACCGGCGTCAATCCGGATGTGACGGTCGCCTCACTGAAGAAAATCGTACCCGGCGAAGCCGTGAAATTCGATTGCTGCATCGATATTGGCTATATGGCCGCCAACACGATCGGCAATGCAGCGGAGACCGCCGAATGGGTGCACGAGCATGACTACCGCTCGATCATTCTCGTCACCAGCACCTACCATCTGCCGCGCGCCCGGCTGGAGCTCGGACGTGCCATGCCGAATGTCGAGATCGCGCTTTATCCCGTTTTTCAGGATACGCTGCACCTCGATGGCTGGTGGGCTTATCCCGGCACCACGCGGCTGCTGATTTCCGAATACACCAAATTCCTGCTGACGCTCGCCTATGGCCGTGCGTCGATGCAGGGCTGACAAGCGACGGAAGGAAACCCGGTGCTGCTCTTTCTGCGCTCTGCCGCCTTCAATCTGAGCTTCTATGCCATGTCGGTCGTCATGGTGATCGGATGCTCGCCGCTTTTCCTGCTGCCGCGCCGCCTGACCTTCAAGGCAATGGCATTCTGGTCGCACGCAACGCTCTTTCTGTTGCGCGTCATCGCCGGCACGAAATACGAGATAAGGGGCAAACTGCCGGAAGACCCGGTCCTCGTCGCGTCGAAGCATCAGTCCATGTGGGATACGGTGGTGATGACCGCGATCCTGAACCGCCCGGCCATGGTGCTGAAACGCGAGCTGCTCTGGATTCCCTTTTACGGCTGGTACGCGCAGAAAGCGCGGATGATTGCCATCGACCGGGGGGCGGCATCGGCTGCGATCCGCCGTCTCGTGGCGCAAGGCAAGGCCGCGATCGCCGAGGGCCGCCCCATCGTGATCTTCCCGGAAGGCACGCGCTCGGCCCCCGGCGCGAAGCTCGAATACAAGCCCGGCATCGCCGCGCTCTATCGCCAGCTCGGCGTGGCCTGCGTGCCGGCCGCGGTGAATTCCGGCCTGTTCTGGGCGCGGCGCGGCTTTGCCCGAAAGCCCGGCACCATCGTGATTGAATTCCTGGAGCCGATCCCGCCCGGGCTCGACCGCAAGACCTTCATGGAAACGCTTGAAACCCGCGTCGAGACGGCAACGGCGCGGATCGTCGGCGAGGCAGGCGGCCCCTCGGCCATTGCCGCCTCCCCTGTGGAAAACTGCTGACCCCGCCCCTGTGGAAATCGGGGACAGGTATAATTATATCGTAATTTCAGCATGTTAGGGTAAGCCGGCCCGGTAACAGATCGGGTACGGAATAGGAACATCCTTGCAGGACACCCGTGTTACAATGGCGAACCGCCAAGCCTGAAAGAGACGTGATGCATCCGATCGCCGAACAGATCTGGGATATGAAGTACCGCCTCCACGCCGAGGACGGGACGCCGCTCGACCTCACCGTCGCGGACACCTGGACCCGCGTGGCGAAGGCGCTGGCGGAAGCGGAAGCCCCGGAGGCCCGCGCGCATTGGGAAGCCCGTTTCCGCGAGGCAATGGAGGGGTATCGCTTTCTCCCCGCTGGCCGCATCATCGCAGGCGCCGGCACGGGCCGCGATGTGACGCTCTTCAACTGCTTCGTGATGGGCGAAATCCCGGACACGATGGCCGGCATCTTCGACGGCCTCAAGGAAGCGGCCCTCACCATGCAGCAGGGCGGCGGCATCGGCTACGACTTCTCGACGCTGCGCCCCAGGGGCGCGCCGGTGAAAGGCGTGGGCGCGGATGCTTCTGGCCCCCTCTCCTTCATGGATGTCTGGGACGCGATGTGCCGCACCATCATGTCGGCGGGTTCGCGCCGCGGCGCCATGATGGCGACCATGCGCTGCGACCACCCCGATATCGAAGCCTTTATCGAGGCGAAGCAGGAGGTTGGCCGCCTCACCATGTTCAACCTCTCCGTGCTCGCGACCGATCCCTTCATGGAAGCGGTGAAGCAGGACGCGGACTGGGACCTCGTCTTCGGCGGCACCGTCTACAAGACGCTGAAAGCGCGCGCGCTCTGGGACCGCATCATCCATGCGACCTACGACTATGCCGAGCCCGGCGTCATCTTCATCGATCGTATCAATGCGCGGAACAATCTCTATTACGCCGAGACGATCCACGCGACGAATCCTTGCGGCGAACAGCCGCTGCCTCCCTACGGCGCCTGCCTTCTCGGCTCGATCAATCTCGCCGCACTGGTGAAAGAGCCTTTCACCGAAGCAGCCCATATCGACGAAGCCGAACTCGACGAACTCGTACGCATCGCCGTGCGCGCGATGGACAACACGATCGACGTGTCGCGCTTTCCGCTCCCCGAGCAGCGTCATGAGGCGCAGGCGAAACGCCGCATCGGCCTTGGCGTGACGGGCCTCGCCGACG
>PNMC01000066.1 GCA_013823365.1 Parvibaculum sp.
AGACTATGTCATAAGGGCGCTGGCGGACTGGACCTTCAGGAAGCGTTCAATTGGTTACTTCCTCGTCAGAGGAGGTGTGGCGCTTCTGGCTCTCTTAATCGCAGGTAACGTATTTAGTGTCAGCATTCCAACCGAATTTGGGCCACTGACATTCAACTACGAAGCCGGTCAAGCTTCGGTCATTCTCACGACCCTTTCGTACATTGCGGCAGCGACTCTCATTGTCGTCGGCCTCATATTGATCTGGCGTGAGCATCAAAGTCTGGGCCGCAAGCGTGTGTTCGTCTTGGAGTTCCGAGGGCTTCGGGACTGGAATGGCTCTCCCTTGGCCGAGGCCATTCCTCATTCCTTGCCCGGAAGAAGAGAGCAAGTGCTGGTAGACCTGCGGCAACGCGTAAACGACGGATTGATCGTTGATCCGCAAGCTGCTGTCGATCGGTTGATGACGTTGCGCCAAGAGCTAGACACGCGGGAAGATGGGGCAGATCGCCGAGATATTTTGTATGTGGCAGGCGGACTTGCACCAGTTCCTCTTTCATTTCTGGCGGGCATCCTGCTCGATGACGAAGCTTCTGTCATGTTTATGGATTGGAATCGGCATGAACGGCGGTGGCAAGAACTTAATTCCGAGGATGATGGCAGGAGATTTGAAGTCTCGGGCATGGGAGACATTCCTGACGGTACGGCCGAGGTTGTTCTCGCCGTCTCGGTCTCTTATCGAGTAGACACACAAGGAGCTCTATTGAAGTGTGGCGCGCTTCCGCTAGTGCATCTGGAGCACGCGGATATTGAGGCTGCGCCTATGGATGCTCATTGGTCAGAACAAAAGCAGTTGGCCTTGGGGCAGCAGTTTCTTGATACAGCTATAGCGCTTGGCAATAGAGGCGTTAGAACCATTCACCTGTTTTTTGCCGGGCCGAATAGCCTTGTTCTGCGTTTCGGAAGTCTCTACGACAAACGAAATTTGCCGTCTCTCATTGTGTACCAGTATGACCAAACGGCGGCACCTCCATTCACATGGTCAATCCAGATGCCAGTAGCTGGTCGTCTGAGACCAAATGTTATCGCTTGACGGGACGTCGTCGAGTTAGTCGCTTGGGACTTTCGCTAACGGTAAACTTACTCAAATCTTGTTCGCATTCTTGGAATCTTCAGTTCCGTCAACCGCAAGTATCGTCGGTTGCGGGCCCCCGCAACCAATCTTGCTGTAACTCGATAGAATGCGAGATGTGGCAATCACTCAGGCCGCCGGAAGGCGGCCTTTGTCGTTTCCCGGGCTGTGCTCGACGGGCATGTGAGATGAACACGGCTGCTGCCTGTGACGTGACTTCCCGCCCGGCTTGCCTTCTTTGCATTCTGTAGTCATTCCGCCGAGATCCAGGACGCGCCGTAGTCGTTGGCGGGGTCCCGGTAGATGTTGTGAAGATGGTTGGAAGGATCGCCGCCCCTGGATTGCGGCGAGAACTCCAGCAGCACCCGGGGCCCCGTCACGCGCCAATAGGCGGCGCCCTCCTCCGGCCGCGGGCCGAACCAGGCGAAATGGGTGTCGTCCAGGCCGGCTTTCGCTGCCGCGATTTTCGGGGCGAGATCGTCCGCGTTCAGAATACCCAGCCGCGCCTCGATCAGTTCAAGCAGTTGCGCCTTCTGCGCTGCGCTCATCTCCCGGCCGGGAAGGCCTTCGGGGCGCGGCACCTGGCCGTCCTGGCCCGGCCCCGCCACGAGATCGATGCGCTCCCTGTCGATCCAGGCCTTGTGGCGCTGCTGGTCGGTCAGGCTGTTGAACAAGCCGGTGGCCGCCGCGACCTCCCCGCCGGCCATGTCGACCCGCTCGTCCTCCATCATGAACCGCACCGGATGCCCGCCGGTCAGCGTCGGCGACAGCGTGACATGCGGCCCGACGACGGTCGCGTTGATCGCCAGGTGGTGCCCGCCGAACTGAAGCGTCCAGGGCTTGGTCGTGGAGGGTTCCCCGAGAAAGGCGACGTAGTAGTAATCGCGGCCACGGTCGATACCATAGAGCCAGTCGACGACCGCTTCCTTCAGCCCGGCGTCCATCAGCAAATCGTCGGCCGCGAGTTGCTGCTCGACCATCCTCAAACCCCTGGGGCTGAGCACCTGGCCGAGCAGGTTCATCAAGGCGGCGCGCTGGCCATCGGTCAGCTCTCTCCAGCGCAACCCCTTCCGTTCGAAAAGTCCTTCGGGCAGGTTCGACCAGCGGACCCGCTGTTCCCGATCCGTAAAGGCGAAGAGGGCGGCTGCCCTCTGCTCCCCGGTCAGGCCGTCGAGGAAGCCTTGGGCCGCCTCGACGATCCTTATCGTCTGAGCGTCGGCGCGCAAGGCCTGGTCCGCGGCGCTCGAACCACTGCTCTGCGCTGCAGCAGGAGGGCTGCCGATGAGGCCGGCGCCGAGCAGGGCGGCGCCGAAGGCGGTGGCCAGCAGATGTGCGCGGGTGGTGAGGGGCTTCGGCATCGCGTGCTCTTCCGGTCCGATTTCAGGGATGTGCTTGCGTCGGACTAGAAATACGAATAATTCGTCAGGTTTCCTATTCGCATTGCCGGAGGGCCCATGGCCGACCGTCCGAACCCGCGGATTTCCTCGCGAAAGCAGCCGAAGCAGGCGCGCTCGGCCGGGCTGGTCGACGCGATTCTGGTGGCGGCTGTTCAGGTTCTGGTGAAGGAGGGCGCCCGGCGCTTCACCACGGCGCGGGTCGCGGAAAAGGCCGGCGTCAGCGTGGGGTCGCTCTACCAGTACTTCCCGAACAAGGCGGCGATCCTCTTCCGCCTGCAGAGCGACGAGTGGCGCGAGACCAGCGGCCTGATGCGCGAGATACTGGAGAATGGCGGACGGCCGCCGCACGAACGGCTGCGCGTCCTGGTTCAGGCTTTCGTCCGCTCGGAATGCGAGGAAGCCGCCTTGCGCGTCGCCCTTGGCGATGCCGCCCCCCTCTACCGCGATGCCCCCGAAACCCGGGAAGCCAAGCAGGGCGTGGATATCGCCTTCCGCTCCTTCATGCGCGAGGCGCTGCCTGACGCCCCGGAAGCCACGTGCGACCTGGCCGCCGACCTGATCGAGACGACCCTGAGCGAGGTGGGGCGGCGGTTTTCGGAAACACCCCGGTCAGCCGAGGAGATCGAGACTTACGCCGGTGCCATGGCGGATATGTTCTGCGCCTATCTCGGGAGTCTCGAAGGCCGTTGAGAGCGGAGAGTCATTTTCGCGCGAACTCTCAGGCGATGCCGATATCCGAGACGGCGGCGACGATCGTCCTGCGCAGCCAGACATGCCTCGGCGCATCCTGATAGCGCGCATGCCAGACGAGGCTCATATCCAGATGGCCGAGGTCGAGCGGCGGGACCGCCGTTACGAAACGGCCCATGCCGGCTGCCGTCCGGGCCAGGCTGGCGGGCAGCGTCATGACAAGGTCGGAGCGGGCGGCGATTTCGACGGCCGCGAAAAAGCTTGGTACACGGACCTTCACCCGGCGCTGCCTGCCGATGCCGGCGAGCACATCGTCGACCCATGACCGGCCGCTGCCGGTGATGCTGACCACCACATGTTCGAGTTCGAGATAGCGGTCGAGCGTCAGTTCACCGCCTGCCGCAGGGTGCTCCGCCCGCATCTGGGTCACGAAGCGATCCCGGTAGAGGCTGCGTTTCCGGATTCCGGCCGGGGCCTCCTCGACGATGCCGATCATGGCATCCACGCTGTCGGCTTCAAGCGCCTCGAGCGGGCGCGGCCCCGGCGGCACCATTTCGAGGTCGACGGACGGCGCTTCACCGGCGAGCCGTGCAATCAGCGGCGGGGCGAGCACGGCCGCCTCAAGATCGAGCATCGCCAGGCGTATGGGGCTGGCCGACTGCATGGGATCGAATGTCCGGCCATCGAGAAGTTCGCTGGCGCCGGCGAGAATGCCGCGCAGCAACGGTTTCATTTCTTCCGCCCGCGCCGTCGGCAGATATCCTTCCGGACCGTCAACCAGAAGCGCATCCGAGAAAAGCGCCCGCAGCCGCGCGAGGGCCCGGCTGGCGGCCGGCTGGCTCATGCCGAGCCGCATCGCGGCGCGGGTCACGCTGCGCTCTTCCAGCAGCGCATTGAGCACGACAAGCAGATTGAGGTCGGCAGCCCGCAAATTCACTTCCTGCATATGAACTATATATCTCATGCATTCGACGCATGGCAAGGCGCTCCCTATTCTCTCCTAATCAACGAAGGAGAACGGATCATGCATGTGGTATTTGGAGCGAACGGACGGGCCGGCGGCGAGACCGCCCGCGCCTTGATCGGGATGGGCAAAGCGGTGCGCGTCGTGCTGCGGCGGCCGGGGCAGGGCGGGAAATGGCTGAAGCTCGGGGCCGAAGTCGCCATCGGCGCCATCGAGGATGCGGCAAGCCTCGCCGCAGCATTGAAAGATGCCTCGGGCGCATTTCTGCTCAGCCCTCCGCCTGCCGCCGGCGATCCGTATCGCCGGGGCGAAGAGGTCGGCGAGGCCCTTTCCAGGGCGGTGCGCCGGGCGGGCGTGCCCAGAATCGTTGCCTTGTCCTCCATCGGTGCGCAGCACAGGGAGGGCACCGGTATCATCGCAACGCTCAACAGTCTTGAAAGACATCTTGAGGGCGCGGCACCGTCGATCGTCTTCCTGCGCCCCGGCTATTTCATCGAGACCTGGGACGAGGTTGCGGGCAGTGCGATCGCCGATGGCGTGCTTCCGAGCTTTCTCAAGCCCGCGCAAAAGATTCCGATGGTCAGCACCATTGATGTCGGCAACACCGCTGCCCGCCTTTTCGAGGGCGCGATTGCCGGCAGACGGATCGTCGAACTGCGGGGGCCGCAGGACTGGAGCGCGAATGATGTCGCGGCGGGCTTCGCCGGGGTCCTCGGCCGTCCCGTCGAGACGGCGTTCGTTCCCCGCGAGGCGCGCGCGTCGGTTCTCGCGCAAGAGGGCGTTCCGCCGGAAGTCGCGGATGCGCTGTGCGGGATGTATGACGGTCTGGCGAGCGGCAGGGTCGAGGCCGAAGAGGGAAACGAACGGCTCTCCGGCTCAGTCGGGCTCACGGAGGCGGTCGAAAGGATCGTGCACAGGATGGGAAGGGGCGCCGGCAGCGCCGCTGCCTGAAGAGGCCTTGCCCTTATTCGTCATTATCAACCCGGTTCCGGAAACGGAGCCGGGTTTTTTGTTTGCGCGCGGGTGCGGGGTCAGGCGGCGCAGAGGGCGCTGGCGGATGCGTTTTTCGGCCGGGTGAGGGCGAGGCAGGCATCGACGAAGTTTTCGGCGTTCGTCTGCGCCTTCACGAGATTGCTGACGCGCGCGGGGTTCAGCCTGTCGACGGGGGCGGCGTAGTCGAACATCTCGCGGAAGGCCGCACGTTCGACGAGCGAAACATCGAGAAGCGTCACGCCGCGGGATTCGAGCATCGTTCTCACCGCATTGAGCGCCCGCGTCGAGACAAGCGGGTTTACGCGCGAGAGCATGACGGCGTGGGGCACGGTGATGTCGGCCTTTTCCTTCAGATAGGCGATCAGCTCCAGCACCTGGGCGCCGCCATGTGCATCCATGGCGCATCCCTGCACCGGAATGATGACGTGATCGGACGCGGAAACGCAGATCGCCATGCAGCGGCTTGCCGCGCCCGGCAGGTCGACGATGACGTGATCCGCCCGCGCCGCTGCCGCCTGCATCCTCGCCTTGATGTTGGTATGGGTGGCGAAGGACTGGACCTTGAGGTTCGGGAAGGGCTCGGTCAGCGCTTCGACCCAGCGCGATATCCAGCGCTGCGGATCGGCGTCGATCACCTCGACCTTGAGGCCGCGCCGAGCGAGGCCGGAGGCAAGAAGCGCCACCGCCGTCGTCTTGCCGGCGCCGCCCTTGGTATTGGCGAAGGTGAAAATGGCCATTAAGCACGCCCATCGCTTGTGAAGGTTTCACGGTCCGCCGCCAATTCTTTACATCCTTGGTTAAGCGGCGGTGAATCCGGGCCCAAGCGGGCGCCTGCCGGACAATCGGTCGCAGGCCGGCTCAGAAGAAAGCCGCATCGAGATCGTCGTCCGCGGCCGCCGGGGCGGGGGTGGCGGCTGCGACGGGCGGCGCAAAGACCTGTTTATGCACCTCGCGCTCGCGCGCCATCGTATAGGCGGCATAGAGCGTGTCGGCGAGCCTGAGAAGGTCTTCGGACGGCTCGTCGATCTCTTCCGGCTCGCCCAGCTCCGTTGCGCATTCATCGAGGCTCGCCGTGCATTCTTCCAGAATGTCGCCAATGCCGCGTGTGAAGTCGAGCGTGGACACATCCTTGCTCACCTTGCGGGCAATGACATCGCCCCGTTCGGAGAGCCGGTTCAGGTCGCCTGCGATCTTGCCGCCCGCTTCCCGGATGCTCGCAAGGGCCTCGTCGAGCTGCTCGCCGAGGCCGGTTCCGCCTGCGGCAGGATCGGCCAGCGCCACGGACTTCTCTTCAAGCGCATGGAGCGTCGCCAGGAGATAGCCCGACACTGTTTCCATCTGGCCGGCAATGATGCGGAGCTCGGTCGCCACGACATTGATCGGTTTGCCCGCTTCGCCCATGCGGCTGCAGCGCAGGCTGGTATTGATCGCCATGTGCTGGATCTTGTTCTCGATCGCCTGGATGTCGTCGATGGAAAGGGCGAGGTCCCGCGCCGTTGCTGCCGTGGCATTGCAGACCGCGCCGAGCCGCGCCGCCGTGTCCTCGACCTGGGAGACAAGCGTTCTCGCCTTGGAGACGCTCGCTTCGAGCGCTTCCATGAAGCTGTCGCCGCCTGTGGAGGCGCCGCCCCTGGCTTTCCGGCCGAGGGCGAGAAGTTCCCTCGTGTCCGCCACAAGGCCTGCAAGGTTCGTGGTGACGGTTTCGCAGCCCTCCTGAAACTCTGTCAGAAGGTCCTCCGCCTGAAGGGCGATGAGGCGCAGATAGACCGCCGCCTCGGCCGTGCCGAGCTCCATGCCGGCTTCGCGGTCGCGCCGCAGCAAGGCGAGCCCGGTCTGCAGATGCTCCACGCGCTGGCGCGTGATATCGCCGACCTGGAGCGCGGAAAGGGCGCGTGCCATTTTCGACTGGATGCTGCGAACGAGCGCGGAAAGTTCGCCGGCCACGTTCCGCACATCGGCGTGATAATCGCGGAAGCGGCCCGCATCCGTTGTCAGATTGGCGGCCAGCCCCGGCACCACCTGCCGGTAGGCGCCATCGACTTCCACATTCGCCTTCGATGCCGAGCGGATGCTGCCGCAGAGGCTTTCGAGCGTGGTGTGGAAGCCCGATGCCTGGCGCCGGGCTTCCGTGATCTCGTCGAGCATTTCGCTCGCAAAGGCATCGAAGCCTTCTGCGCCTGCGCCCGTCACCTTCACCGTCGTCGCAAAGGAGCGCAGGAAGCGGATGATGGTCAGCATATCGTCCACCTGCTCCGTCATCTGGCCGGTGATCGCGGCGAGTTCGCCCAGATGCTTGCCGCGCCGGGCGTGGGCATCGGGCAGGGCGAGCAGGCTCTGCGCCGTATCGGCGAGCGCGGACATGGTCATGTCCACGCGCGACTGATCCATCGCTTTCATGACGTCTTCAAGGAACGAAACCATCTCGCTGACGCTCTGCACGGTCTGGCCGAGAACGTCGCCGCCGCCAAGGAAGCGGGTTTCGATCTCCGCGCGGCATTCTTCCAGCCTTGCCTCGATCGCGAGTGCCGTGTGGATGGGGTTGTTGGCGGTCCCGGTCACCTGCTTATCCTTCTCTTGCCCGATTAGACAATGTCGCTGACGTCAATTGAGCATGGGGACTGCAAAGATTCCGCTAAACCGTTCAATGCGGTTTCGGTCGCGGCGAGGCCTGCTACGCGCATATTGTCGCAGCGCGTTTGCGCCTCGCGCATCGTTCAAGCCCAAGCACACTGAATTCCAAGCCCGATTCCCGCACCTGTCGCCATGGCGACAAAGAATATCCGTGTCCGGACATATCCATTTTAACGGCATTTTTAACGGGCGGACGGCCTAGTGGTCTCACCGAATTCCAACCGGGCCCGAACGGAAAAGTTCTGCCGGGCCGCAGGGGGCTAAATGAGATCTGCTCAGAGTTCCTCAGAAGAACTGGCACTTGTCAGCCAGTTGACAATCAAGAACGTCGCTCAGGTGGCTGCGGAGATTGCCGCCGCGCTTTCGAAAAGCGACCGCGTCGAGCTGTCCCTTCCGGAAGGCAGCGATGTGGATGTGAGCTTCCTGCAGCTTCTCGTCTCCGCGCAGAAGAGTGCGGAGGCATCGGGCAAGACCGTTCGGCTTGCACATCCGCCAGCGGGCGCATTTCGCGATGCGCTGGTGCGTAGCGGGCTCTTCGAAACGGAGCTCAGCAATCTTTGGAAAGACCAGGAGGTCGTATCGTGAGCGCTTCGATTCTGACGGTGGACGATTCCGCCAGCATCCGAATGACGATCAAGCTCGCCTTGACCGACGCCGGCTACAGCGTGGCCGAGGCGGAAAACGGGGCGGCGGGCATCGACACGGCCAATGCCGGAAACTTCGATCTCATCATCACCGACCTCAACATGCCGGTGATGGACGGTCTCACCATGATCGAGGAGCTGCGCAAGCTCCCCGCCCATGCGGGCGTGCCGATCATCTTCCTCACCACCGAATCCGATGAAGGGATGAAGCAGCGCGCGAAGGCCGCCGGGGCGACCGGCTGGCTGACGAAGCCCTTCAATCCCGAACAGCTGGTCCGTATCGCGAAGAAGGTGCTTGGCCGATGAGCATGGATCCGATTGAAACATTCCGCCTCGAGGCGGACGACCTTCTCGATCAGATCGAACAGGGGCTGCTCGATCTCACGCATCGCCTTGGCGACATGGATCTCGTCAATGCCGTGTTCCGCGCGCTTCACACGCTGAAGGGCTCGGGCGCGATGTTCGGCTTCGATGCGCTTGCCGCCTTCACCCATCACTGCGAAACGGCCTTCGACCGTGTGCGCAAGGGCGAGGTTCCGGCGACGGCCGAGCTCGTCTCTGCCGTGCTCTCGGCGCGCGACCATATGCGCGCGCTTGTCGAGGACGATGTCACCCAGGCGCATCTCGAGGCGGGCGAAGTCCTTCTCGAAACGCTGCGTGCGGCAATCGAGCATGCAGGCGGGGGCGCTCCGGAAGCGACTCCCGCTGCCGCTGCCGCCTCGGCGGAACGCGCGGCCGAGCCGGCTTCCGCCGGCAATGGCTGGCGCCTCTGGTTCCGGCTTCCGGCCAATGCCATGTCGAACGGCACCAATCCGATGGCGCTCCTCGCGGAACTTTGCGAGCTCGGCGACGCATCGGTGACCGCCGACCTTTCGCATGTTCCGCCGCTCGAAACCCTGGTGCCTTCCGAGCTTCACCTTGCATGGCATGTCACGGTCAAGACCGACCAGCCGAAATCGGCCATCGAGGATGTCTTCATCTTCGTGATGGACGACATGGAACTCACGATCGAGGCCCTGGACGGGGAATCCGCTTCAGTGCCCGAAGAAAAAGAGGAGGCCGATGCGATGCCGGTTGCCGAAGCAGCGCCGAAGTCCGCCGCCGCGGCTCCCCTTTCCGACGTCTCGTCGGGCGATGGCCGGCAGGCGAAGTCCGCCGAGAATGTGCGCGTGCCTGCCGAACGTCTCGACGAGCTGATGGACCGCGTGGGCGAACTCGTCATCGCGCAATCGCGTCTCAGCCAGATTGCCGCGACGAGCGTGGAGCTGCATCTGCGCTCGGTCTCCGAGGAAATCGAGCGGCTGTCCGGCGAGTTGCGCGACACGATGATGGTGTTGCGCATGGTGCCGGTATCGACGCTGTTCGGCCGCTTCCGCCGCCTCGTTCACGATCTCGCCCGGGAAACGGGCAAGGCCATCGAACTCGTGACCGATGGTGAAAGCACCGAAGTCGACAAGACGGTGATCGAGCGTCTGGCCGATCCGCTCGTCCATCTCGTGCGCAATTCCATCGATCACGGGCTCGAACTCCCCGGGGATCGCGAAGCGGCGGGCAAGCCGCGGACCGGCCAGGTCAAGCTTTCCGCGCGGCAGGCGGGCGGCGAAGTCATCATCAAGATCACGGATGACGGCCGCGGCATCGACCGCGAGAAGGTCCGTGCTAAGGCCGAGGCCTCCGGTCTCATCGAGCCCGGCCAGCAGGTCAGCGAAAGCGAGCTTCTGCAGTTCATCTTTCATCCCGGCTTCTCCACGGCCCAGAAGGTCACGAATCTTTCCGGCCGCGGCGTCGGCATGGATGTGGTCAAGCGGACGATCGAGTCGCTGCGCGGCACGATCGACATGGTCTCGAAGCCGGGCGAGGGATCGGAAATCTCTCTGCGCATTCCGCTCACGGTTGCGATCATCGACGGGCTTCTCGTCCGCGTCGGCGAAGGCCGTTATGTCATTCCGCTGGCTGCGGTGGAGGAATGCATCGAGCTTTCTCTGGAAGACGATCTGCGCTCGCGCGGGCGTTCCTTCATCTCGCTGCGCGACAAGCTGGTGCCGTTCCTGCGCCTCCGCGACCTCTTCGGCACGGGAACGAAGCCCGATCCGCATCAGAAGATCGTGGTGATCTCGACCGGTTCCGAGCGGGTGGGCCTCGTGGTCGACCAGATCATCGGCGACCACCAGACCGTCATCAAGTCCATGTCGAAGCTGCATGCGAATGTCGCGACCTTCTCGGGTGCGACGATCCTTGGCGACGGCACGGTCGCTCTCATTCTCGACGTCGCCCATCTCGTGGCGGCCGGTCAGCAGCAGGAGGCGCAGCTTCGCGCTGCCGGGTGAGCATCATGATCGAACAGCAGAAACAGACGGCAATCGCACTCGACGACGAGATGGAGGTGCTCACCTTCAATCTCAATGGCGAGACTTTCGCCATCGAGGCGATACGGGTTCAGGAAATTCTGGACCTGTTGCCGGAAACAAGCGTTCCGGGCGCATCGCGCTTTGCCGCGACCGTCATCAACTTCCGTGGCCGCGTCATTCCGCTGGCGGATTTGCGGCTTGCCTTCGGCATGGAAGCCGCGGAAGCGACGATCGACAGCCGTGTCGTCGTCATCGAGCTCGACCTTATGGGCGAGACGACACTCATCGGACTTCGGACCGACAAGGTCAATGAAGTGACGACGCTTGCCCATTCGGCAAGCGAACCGCCGCCCAGCGTCGGGATGCGCTGGCGGCCGGACTATATCGACGGTCTGTTCAAGCGGGAGGGTGAATTCATCATCCAGCCGAACCTCCAGGCGATCTTTGCACTACACGACTCACAGGCGGCCAGTGGGTCGCATCCTCTCAACTGAGCAATCAATACGGGGCTAGAAAAATGCGATTCACGATCAAAATGAAGCTGGCTGTGGGGTTCGGTACCCTGCTCCTCATGCTGGCAGGTGTAGCGGGCTATAGCGTCTATAGCTTGTCGCATGTGAATACCGAGGTCCATTACATGATGGACGTGCCGGTCGACCGGCTGAAGCGCGACCAGGCGATGGCCGAGTACGGGCTTCTTATTTCCCGTGGCCAGCTGGCCATGATCACCGCCGAATCGGCGGCCGACGTTCGCGCTCTTGCCGAGGCGAGCGACCGCGATCAGGCGAAGTTCGTCAAAGAGATCGAGATGCTGATCGATGTTGCCACGACCGACGCGGGCCGGCAGCAATATGTCAACATCTACGACCAGTACAAGAAGCTGATCGATGCCGATACGCGCATCCGCAACCATGCGCTGGCCGGCGAAGATGCCGCCGCGCTCGCGGTCTACCGTTCGGAGGCCCAGAAGCTCATCGACGATCTCGAAGAAGCGCTTCACGATCGCATGACGCTGAACAGCCAGCGTCTCGACGATGCGGAATCCGATGTTCAGGCGACCTATGAACGTACCCTCGTCATCGTCATGACGATCGCGGGTATCGCGCTTCTCGCTGGCGTCGCGATTGCCACCTGGATCGCCCTCAGCATCGGCCGCGGCCTTGCCAAGGTTATCGATCTCGCCAAGGCCGTGTCGATCGGCGACCTCAATCAGCAGGTCGAGATCAACACCAATGACGAGATCAAGGATCTGGTCGACAACGTCAATGTCATGACGGGCAACCTCCGCGAGACGGCATCGCTGGCCGAGAAGATCGCCGCCGGCGACCTGACCGTCCGTCCGACGCCGCTGTCCGACAAGGACACGCTCGGTATCGCCCTGCAGAGCATGGTGGAGCGTCTGCGTGCCGTCGTGTCCGACGCGATTGCCGCTTCGGAAAGCGTCTCGTCCGGCAGCCAGGAGCTCTCGGCGAGCTCCGAGCAGCTCTCCCAGGGCGCGACCGAGCAGGCGTCCGCTGCCGAAGAAGCTTCGTCCGCGATGGAGCAGATGGCGGCGAACATCAAGCAGAACGCCGACAATGCGGCCCAGACCGAGAAGATGGCGCGCCAGTCCTCCAAGGATGCGGAATCGAGCGGCGATGCCGTGACCCGCGCCGTGGAAGCCATGCGCACCATCGCCGACAAGATCGGTATCGTGCAGGAAATCGCACGCCAGACCGACCTTCTCGCCCTCAACGCGGCGGTGGAAGCCGCCCGCGCCGGCGAGCACGGCAAGGGCTTCGCGGTGGTTGCCTCGGAAGTGCGCAAGCTCGCCGAGCGTAGCCAGACGGCCGCTGCCGAGATCAGCTCGGTGTCGGACGAGACCGTGAAGGTCGCCCAGGAAGCCGGCGAGATGCTCACGCGCCTCGTGCCGGATATCCGCAAGACCGCCGAACTCGTCTCCGAGATCAGCGCCGCCTGCCGCGAGCAGGATATCGGTGCGGCCCAGATCAATGAGGCGATCCAGCAGCTCGACCAGGTGACGCAGCAGAACGCGGGTGCCTCGGAAGAGATGTCGGCGACGTCCGAAGAACTTGCTTCGCAGGCCGAAGAACTCCAGGCCTCGATCTCCTTCTTCAATGTCGACGGTTCGGAGTCGAGGAGCTCTGTCATGACGAGCAAGGCAAAGGCGGCGAAGCCGTCCGCGCCTTCGGTTGCCAAGGCCGCCGCTCCCAAGTCACCGCTCAAGAAGAAGCCCGCCTCTTCCGCTCAGACCGTTGCTGCGCAGCAGGAACGCGTCAAGGGCTTCGCTCTCGACATGAACATGGGCGGCGCGGATGACCTCGACAACGAGTTCAAGGAGTCTGCGTGATGACCGGCGCCTCTTCGGAAGCCCAGTACGTG
>PNMC01000067.1 GCA_013823365.1 Parvibaculum sp.
AAGATGATCTCCGGTTCCGTCGCAATGGCGCGGGCAAGGCCCACGCGCTTCTGCATGCCGCCGGAGAGTTCCGCCGGATAAAGCTCGCCCACTTCAGCGCCGAGCCCCACCTTGGCGAGCTTCTCGATGGCGATATCCTTCGCCTGCTTGCGCTTCATCTTGCGGCCCTGAATGAGGCCGAAGGCGACATTCTCCCAGACGGGCAGGCTGTCGAACAGAGCCGCGCCCTGGAACAGCATGCCGAACTTGCGCAGCACCCTCTCGCGCTCGCCGTCATCCATCTTCAGCACGTTCTTGCCGTCCACGAGAATTTCGCCGCTGTCCGGCCGGATGATGCCGAGCACGCATTTGATCATCACGGACTTGCCGGTGCCCGATCCGCCGATCACGACGAGAGACTCGCCCTTCGGCACGGTGAGGTTCACGCCGTCCAGCACGACCTTCTTGCCGAAGCGCTTGTGGACGTTCCTGAGTTCGATCTTCGCGTCGCTCATGGCCGCCCTCAATTCGCAAACAGCAGCGAGGTCATCACATAGTTCGCTGCAAGGATCAGGATGGAGGCCGTCACAACGGCATTCGTCGTCGCGCGGCCCACGCCCTGCGCGCCGCCTTTCGAGTTGAAGCCGTGGAAGCAGCCCATGACGGCGATGATGAAGCCGAATACGCCAGCCTTGATCAGGCCCGACATCACATCGTCGAACTTGAGGAAGTCCACCGTATTCTTGACATAGATGCCGGCATTGAAGTCGAGCGCCTGCGTGCCCACCACGAAGCCACCCATGATGCCGATGATGTCGGCGATGAAGACGAGGGCAGGCAGCGTGATCACGGCCGCGACCACGCGTGGCACCACGAGATATTTGTAGGGGTTGGTGGAAAGTGTCGTCAGCGCGTCGATCTGTTCGGTCACGCGCATTGTGCCGAGTTCCGCGGCGATCGCCGCCGAGACGCGCCCCGCGACCATGAGCCCGCCGAGCACAGGACCGAGTTCCCGGGTAATGCCGAGGGCCACGATGGTCGCGACGATCGCTTCCGAATTGAACGTGTTGCCGCCGTAATAGATCTGCAGTGCCAGCGCGCCGCCCGTGAAGAAGGCGGTCAGCGCCACGACGGGCAGCGAGAAATAGCCGATCCGCAGCATCTGCTGTGCGATGAGCCGCCAGAAGAAGGGCGGGCGAACGACATGCGTGACCGAATTCCAGGTGAAACGCGAAAGCGCGCCGATTTCCGCGAGGGTGGCAAGCACCACTCGCCCGATGATCGCAAATACGTTCACGCCTTGCCCCCGTTCGCCGCTGCGCTCTGTGTGCCGTCTTCGATGTATCGCCGCATATATCTCGCGCCCAGTGCAGTCAGAATTTCATAGCCGAGCGTGCCGGCCCGAAGCCCCACCTCGTCTACGCTGATATGCGGACCGATAAGCTCCGCCATGTCGCCGCGCTTCACGGCCCCTTCCGGCAAATGGCTCACATCCGCCATTGCCATATCCATGGAGACGCGGCCCGCAACGGGCGCCATCCCGCCCCCAATGTAAACGCGCCCGCCCGATTCGCCCGCCTTTTCGCCGGTTCGGCCCCCGGAAATACCTTCAGAAGTACCCGAAGAGAGCGAGCGGAAAAACCCGTCCGCATAACCGGCCGCGAGCACCGCGATGCGCGCTTTTCCGGCTGCTTTCCACGTCGCACCGTAGCCCACGCTGTCGCCCGGCGCGACCTCGCGCACGGCAAGCACGCGGGCTTGCGCCGTCACCGCCTGGCGGAACGGGTGCGGTTTCCCGGTAAAGGGGTTGCCGCCATAAAGGCTCACGCCCGGCCGGACCATGTCGAAATGGTAGCCGGGTCCAAGAAAGATGCCGCCGGAATTCGCAAGGCTCGCCTGGGCTTCGGGGAAATGCGGGCGGAGCCGGGCAAGGATCGCCTGAAACCGGCCAAGTTGCACTTCATTGCGGGGATGTCCGGCCTCATCCGAACAGGCGAGATGGCTGAGGATGAGCGAAACGCCCACACCGGCCGAGAGGGAAGGGTCCTGCGCCAGCGCATCGGCCTCCGCTTCGCTCATGCCCAGCCGGTTCATGCCGGTGTCGAAATGGAGGGCGGCGGGGAGGGGAGCGCCTTCGGCCCTCCATTCCTCAAGTTCCGCCATCGAGGCGAGAACGGGCCGCAGGCAGGCTTTTGCGTAAAGTGCCGCCGTGCCGGGAAACAGCCCGTTCAGCACATAGATCACGGCCTCGGGCAGCTCGTCGCGAAGGCTTGCCCCCTCCCGCGCATCCGCCACGAAAAAGGTCCGGCAGCCTTCTGCCGCGAGCCGCTGCGCCACCGGCCTCATACCGAGTCCATAGGCGTCGGCCTTCACGACGGCCGCCACCTCGGCACCCGCCGCCTCGCGCCGGATCAGGGCATAGTTGGCCGCTACCGCGCCGAGGTCCACGGTGAGAATACCCCCCGCTGCGGTCATGTCTGGAACGGTATGGATGGCGGCGCTCGCTTGTGAATCTTGAAGGACCGCGGCGATCATACCGGATCGCGCCGCAGGGGAAACCGCATTGCGCCGCTCTGGTTAATAAGGCCGCCCTGCCGCCGCAGTCCGCCATAGAGAACTCTTTAAAGGTTTTTTCCCATATTGGCGGGTGGACTGGAGCGGTACGGCATGTTTCGGATGTCATGGGGATATGGGCGGGGAGGGCTGATCGCCGCCTTGCTTTTCGTCGGTGCGGCGGCGTTGACCGCCGCAGGCCCCGCCGCGTCCCGCGATGCCGGGGCTGGGTCGGCCTCCGTCGAATTGGCGCAAAAAGGGGTGCTGTCGCTCTCGAAGGGCTGGACCGTCTATCGCGGCGCCATCCTGCCGCCGTCCGACTTTGCGGCTGCCTGCAGCGGCCGCCCCGAAGGCGTCCCAGGGGAGCCTATTTCGCTTCCCGACATCTGGGGCCCGGCCCTCACCACCGATATCAGGACCGGACACGGCGTTGCCACCTATTGCCTCGATCTCGCTCTGCCCGGAACTTCTCAGTTCCTCGGGCTTTCGATGGGTACCACGCGCTCCATCTATGCGATCTACGCCGTGTCCTCCGGGCCGGATGGTGCACGGACGATCCTGCTCCACCAGAATGGCGATCCGGCGGAGGCCGCGCGCCTCACGGCCGTGAATCCCACCGCGCCTGTCATCGCCTTGCCTCACGACCTGCGTCATTTCCGCCTCATCGTGCAGCTTGCCAACTACGTCCACAAGCAGGGCGGGATCGTCGACGTGCCCTCGGTCGGATATCTGCAGAAAATGGACTCGATGCAACGCCGGGCCAGCGCGCTGCCGACGGCGCTCGGTATTGTCCTCCTCCTCGTGGCGGTCGCCGCAATCGTCATCGGCCGCTCCTCGGGCAACCTGGGCGGTCACGTCATCTTCGCCTCGCTTTCGGCGGCATCTGCGCTTCGCGTCTTCCTTGTCAGCAACCTCATCTGGGACTATCTGCCGAATTTCCCCGAGGCGAGAAAATACGACCTCGAATATCTCTCGCTCTTCCTCATCGCACCGGCCTATTACGCATTCATCTGCTATCTCTTCCGCGATGGAAGAGTGCTCTGGATCGACAAGCTGATCTATGCCGTCTCCGCGCTGTTTTGTGCCTTTGCGCTTTTTGCCGCGCCTTTCATGGCGCCGGGCACGATCACCCTGCTGCGGGAGCCGTTCCAGCTTCTATGGGCGCTCATTGCCCTGTCTGTGGGCGGCACCATCCTCCATGCACTGATCGTCGAAAAGGCGCCGCGCCGCGATGCGCTGGCCGTGCTGCTCGCCTCCATGGCCTATTTGATCTACGAAATGCTCTCGAGCATGAAGATCATCGGTTCGTCGATGGAATTGTCGAACCTGCTCGTTGTCTTTGTCACCACGCTCCATATCCGCGCTTTCGTGCTGAACTATCGCCGCATTGCCGGCGAGCGCGATGCGCTTCACCGCAATCTTCTCGAAAGCCGGGAAGCGCTGGAGGTGCGCGCCGCCGATCTTTCGCGTGCGCTTCTTCTCGCAGAGCAGGCATCGCAGGCGAAATCGGAATTTCTCGCGACCATGAGTCACGAGCTGCGTACGCCCCTCAATGCGATCATCGGTTTCTCCGAGACGATGAAGCTCGAAATGTTCGGTCCGCTCGGTCACAGGAAATATGCGGACTATGCCAAGGACATCAATGAGAGCGGCGCTCATCTCCTCGATCTCGTGAGCGACATTCTCGATATTTCCCGCGTCGAATCCGGCACCGATACGCTCAACGAAACGGAAATCCGCGTGGAGAATGTCGCGCAGCAGGTCCTCGACACGGTGCGGATGAAGGCGGAGAGGGCAGGCGTCGCCTGCTTCGTCGAGGCGCCGTCCGGGCTTCCCGCTGTCATCGCCGATGAGCGCAAGATTCGGCAGATCGTCCTGAACCTTGTCGGTAATGCGATAAAGTTCAATGTGGAGGGCGGTTCTGTCACGCTGAAGCTTCAGGTAGGCCCGGCGGGATATGGCATCGCCGTCTCCGACACCGGAATAGGTATCGCCCGGGAAGACATGGCGAAGGCGCTTTCACGCTTCGGTCAGCTTGAGGATCAGTTCAGCCGCAAATACGAAGGCCTCGGACTTGGTCTGCCGATCGTGCAAGCCCTCACAGCGCAACATGGCGGCCGCTTCGAGATCGAAAGCGAGCCGGGCCGCGGCACCACGGTCACCATCACCCTTCCGCCCGAGCGTTTTGTCGCCGTGGAGCCAGCCTTGCAGGCGGGCTGACGGCGTCAGCTGCGATCGTCGAGCACCTTGCGAACTTTCGTGGCGAGTTCCTGCAGCCGGTAGGGCTTGCTCAAAAGCTCGACGCCCGCATCGAGCCGTCCGTGGTGCACGATGGCATTCTCCGAATATCCCGATGTAAAGAGCACTTTCAGCTCCGGGCGGAGCTTCAGCGCTTCGTCGGCCAGCTGCCTGCCATTCATGCCTCCGGGCATCACGATGTCGGTAAGCAACAGGTCGATATCGCTCATCTGGTGGATGATTTCGAGCGCGCGCGGACCGGTGGGTGCGCCCGTGACGCGGTAGCCGAGCCGCGCGAGCTGCGCAGAGAGATGCTCGCGCACGAGATCGTCATCCTCGACGACGAGAACGTGCTCGGCGCCTCTGGCAACCCGCTCTTCCGGCATGTTGCCGGTTTCCTCATTGAGGGCCGAGTGGGACCGGGGAAAGTACAATTTGACCGATGTTCCAAGCTCGGGCTCGGAATAAATCTTCACATGGCCGCCCGACTGTTTCACGAAGCCGAACACCATACTGAGGCCGAGGCCCGATCCCTTGCCGACTTCCTTGGTCGTGTAGAAGGGCTCGAATGCGCGGGCAAGCGTCTGCGGCGGCATGCCCATACCGGTATCGGAAACGGAGATCATTATATATTGCCCCGCCCGTACCTCGTCGTGATGGGCCGCATAGCTCTCGTCGAGATGTGCATTGCCGGTTTCAAGTGTCAGCTTGCCCCCGCCCGGCATGGCGTCGCGCGCATTGATGACGAGATTGAGCATCGCCACCTCGAATTGTCCGGGGTCGATCTCGGCAGGCCAGAGGCCGGCACCGCGCACGAACTCCAGATCGATTTCCTCGGAAATCGTTCGCCGCAGCATAGGCTCGATACTGGAGATCAGCCTGTTCACGTCGACGATTTTTGGCTGCAGGGCCTGCCGTCGCGCAAAGGCAAGAAGCCGGTTCGTCAGTTCGGCGCCGCGTTCTGCTGCCTTCGCCGTCATCTCCGCCATCAGCCTGAGCTGCTGATCCTCGGTCAGCCGCGTTGCCAGAAGCTCTGCATTACCCAGAATGACGGTAAGTAGATTGTTGAAATCATGAGCGACACCGCCGGTGAGCTGGCCCATCGCTTCGAGCTTCTGCGACTCGCGCAAGCGTTCTTCCAGCTCGCGCCGTTCCGTGACATCGCGTTCGATCGAAACCCAATGCGTATACTCGCCCTCGTCATTGGTAATCGGCACGATCTCCAGTTCGATCCAGAATTCCTCGCCTGTTTTCGTGTAGTTGACGATCTCCGCGCGCACCGGCTGCCACTGCTTGATGGCCTGCCGGATGCGGCTGCGGGTTGCCTTGTCGGTGTTTCGACCCTGCAGGAAACCCGGCGTCTTGCCGATCACTTCTTCGCGCGTATAACCCGTCCGCCGCACGAAGGCATCGTTAACATAGATGATGCGCGGGCCCGTCGTCTCGGTCATGGGTGTGGCATCGGCAATGATCACGACATCGTTGAGCCGCTCCAGCGCCGTTTCGAGCAGCTTGAACCGGGTAGCGCGCGCACGTTGCTGCGTGACATCTCGGAAATAGACGGCCGTCCCCTCCGGGCCGGGATGGACGTCCACCTCGAACCAGGCATCGAACGGTTCGTAGTAGAATTCGAAGCTGATGTCGTCGGCCGCCCGGTATCCGGGTGGAAGGGCTTTGAGGTAATGCGGTCTGGATTCCGGAAATGCCTTCCATATGTTGCGGCCCGCCAATTCTTCCCGTGTCCGCCCCAGAAGTTTTTCCGCCTCTCTGTTGAGAAATATGAACTTGTCGTCGGGGTCGAGCATGTAGAAGGCGTCGCCCATATGCTCGAGCGTCGATGAAAGCTGCTGTTGCAGCTTTTCGCCGCGTTCGCGCGCCTCGATCAGCTCCGAAATATCCTGAAAGGCGCCCCGGGCCCCGATGATGGTGCCGCTTTCATCGCGCTCCGCTTCCGCGATAGCGCGCACCCATATGAGCCTTCCGGTTCTGGTCCGGATCTGCGCGATCTCGTCATAGCCGACGCCGGTTTCGATGCAGCGCCTGTATACCGTGCGAATGCGCTCGCGATACTCCGGTGTATAGAAATCCACGGCCTCATCGAGTGTCGGCGGTTCCTCGAATGGCACCTCGTGGATCGCCGCGGTGCCGGGTGTCCAGAATACCCGGTCTTCGCTGTTGAGAACGCGCCAGCCGCCAAGACGGACTTTCTCCTTCGCAAGCCGCATGAGGTGCTGGGCTTCATCGAGGCTGGCCTGGGTCTCCACGATATCGGTCACATCCTGACCGAGGCCGATAATGATGTCGTTCCCGTATTTGTGATGCCGTTCGCCGACGACCTTGATGGTGCGATATGTGCCGTCGGGACGCTTGAAGCGGTACTGCAGGACGAGCTGCTGCACCGCGCCATCCTCGAACCTGTCGAAGCTTGCGGCCACCGCCTCGCGGTCGTCGGGATGAATGATCTCGAGATACGCATCGAAGCTCGGCGCTATCGGCCGGCGCTTGATACCGTGGATGTCGTATATCTTGTCGGACCAGCGCGCCTGCCGTGTCGCGATATTGTATTCCCACGTTCCGAAATCGAGCAGCCGCTCGCCGGTGAGCAGACGGGCCTCCTGTTCCTGCGTCCGTGTCAATGCCTGGCGAAGCTCCCGCGTTTGCAGCAGCAGGTTTTCCGGCAACGGTTTTTTTTGTATCTCGTCTTTTTCGTCCCGGTCGAGATAAAGGGCGGTCACATCCTCCGACCGGTGAATGATGTAGGCGACCGTGCCATCTTCGCCGGGCACAGGAGAGTTGATGGCCGTCCAGTATCGCTCTTCATAGGTGCCGTCCGGCCTCAACACGGGATAGCTCTGTACCGCCATGATGTCTTCGATATGGAGTGTCTCGACCCGGTGAAACGAATCCAGAAGCTTCTGGATGCTGACGGTATCCTCGTCCTCCGGATTGTTGGGGACTATCTCGAACATGCTGCGTCCGAGAACGTCTTCCCGCTGGATCATGGTTGCGGCCGCATAGTCGTCGCTCACCGCGACGATTTCGTAGCTATGCGGCTTGAGCACGATGAAATTGCCGGGCATTTTTTCGATCAGGCGGCGAAAATGGTCGGCGCCCATGCCGCTGGTGCTGCGAAGGGCGGCGTTGTCAGCCTGAAGCGCTTCCTTTTCCTTCCGGACGCGATTGAGTTCCGTGATGTCCTCCGCTGAAGCGAGGATCGCCGTCCGGTCGTTGAGCATAGCGCTCCGCCAATGCACGGAAGCGATCAGGCGCTTGCCTTTTCCGCTGATGATGGGCCAGGCGCCCGCATCGGCCGTCTCGTCCTTGAAATTCGCTACCGCATCGATGATGGCCTGACGATGGGTGGGCGCCCGAAGATCGAATATGGTTTTCGTGTAGAGCGTCTCGCGCGGATACCCGAGCCATTCAACCGCGGCATCGTTCGCCCAGACAAAAATCATCGTCTCGCGGTCAAATGCCCATATCGGCTGCGGCAGCGCGACGAGCGCTTCGATCGCCGGGCCTTCGAGATTGATCGGATTGACTGTCATTGCCTGTCCCCCACCGCCGGAGTCTATACAGGCATCAAGAAACGATCCAATCGGGATATATCGCCGCACCCAGCGGCGTGCATGAGAACTGTCTGTTTCAGTTAAGGGGCGAGGCGGGTAGCGGATTGCGTGTAAGGAACGAAGCCGGAGGCCTCCCTACTCAAATTCGGCTGAGTGAATCTGATCGAGATCCGAGAACCGCGTCACATCCGCCTGGAACTGAAGTTTCACCGTGCCGGTCGGACCGTGGCGCTGCTTGCCGATGATGCATTCGGCAAGACCGTGCACACGTTCCATTTCCTCCTGCCACTGAAGATGCTCGGGCGTCCCCTCCGTCGGCTCGCGCCGCGAGACGTAATATTCCTCGCGGAACACGAACATGACGACGTCGGCATCCTGCTCGATCGAGCCGGATTCGCGCAGGTCCGACAGCTGGGGCCGCTTGTCGTCGCGGCTTTCCACCTGGCGCGAAAGCTGCGACAGGGCGAGGATCGGTACATTGAGTTCCTTGGCGAGCGCCTTGAGACCGGTTGTGATCTGCGTCACTTCCTGCACGCGGTTGTCGCCCGTCTTGCCGCTGCCTGCGAGCAATTGCAGATAGTCGATCACCAGAAGACCGAGGCCGCGCTGGCGCTTGAGCCGCCTTGCGCGCGCTGCGAGCGTGCCGATGGTGAGACCGCCCGTATCGTCGATATAGAGCGGGATGCTCTGCAATTCCCGCGAGGCGTCCACAAGCTGGTGGAATTCGTCCTCGTGGATATTGCCGCGGCGGATGCGCTCCGACGGCACGCCCGACTGTTCGGCGAGAAGGCGCGTCGCAAGCTGTTCCGCCGACATTTCGAGCGAGAAGAAGCCGACGATCGCGCCGTCTTTCGTCTCGACCGTTCCATCGGCGTGATGTTCCGCCTTGTAGGCCTTCGCCGCCGAGAAGGCGATGTTGGTCGCAAGCGCGGTTTTCCCCATGGAGGGGCGGCCTGCGAGGATGATGAGATCGGAGGGCTGCAAGCCGCCAAGCTTGTGGTCGAGGTCGCGAAGCCCGGACGAAATGCCGGAGAGTCCGCCATCGCGCTTGTAGGCTTCCGCCGCCATGTCGATGGCGACTTTCAGCGACTCATGAAAGCTCTGGAACCCGCCTTCATACTTACCGCTTTCGGCAAGCTGGTAGAGCGCCTGTTCGGCGTCGAGTATCTGTTGGCCGGGCGTGTCGTCGATGGGCGCGTCGAAGGCGCGGTTATGAATATCGGTGCCGACATTGATGAGTTCGCGGCGGATCGCGAGATCGTAGATCGTGCGCCCGTATTCTTCTGCATTGATAATCGTCGTCGCCGCGCCCGCAAGCCGCGCGAGATAGGCGGGCCCGCCGATCTCGGCCAGCGCCGCATCCCGCTCGAAGAAATTCTTCAGCGTCACCGGCGAGGCGAGGTGGCCGCCGGTAATAAGCTTCGCCGAAGCCTCGTAAATCCGCCCATGTACCGCATCGAAGAAATGCGCGGGCTCGAGAAAGCTCGCCACCCGGTCGTAGCTCTCGTTATTGACGAGAATGGCGCCCAGCAGCGCCTGCTCCGCATCGATATTGTGCGGCGGCACGCGATAGGCATGTCCGGAATCTTCATTCGTCGAATAGGCGTGTTGTGCGTTTTCCATGACCCGTTTCTAGCCGATGGCGCGGAGAAATATCCGCTCGGTGCGGAAGATTCTCCGAAGACCCACAGATTTCTTGTTCAGTCCCTGTGTATAAATGGACAGGAATCCGCCAAGCCGTTGAAGGCATTGGAGGTTTCCGGGGAAGAGCCTGTGGATGAAAGTGAGTTTAGCCCGAGTCGCATGGCGCAGGGGAGGGGCCCTGTTTTCCATCCGAGCCTTGAGGACCCGTCCTTCCTGAAGAACCTCGCGCTGGCGGGCGGCTTCCTTTACGTCTACGCCTTCGGCGCAGGCGCCTACAGCTTCGACGCGAAGCGCGGCAAGGCCTGACGTACCCGCCCGGTTCGCCGCCGCTCAGTCTCCGGCAAGGAGCCTTTGCGGCGGCGCATCGAAGCCCGCAAGGCTGCGTTCGTCTTCCAGCATGTAGTCCCGCGTCATCGGCAGGGCGTCGATCTGCTTTGCGATCTGCATCTGGAAAACGACCATGCCCTCATTGCGGAACGAGGTTTCGGAGCCGGCGAGATAGAACTCCCACATCCGGCAGAAACGCTCGTCGTAAATGCGCGCCGCGGTGTCGCGCCGCTCCATGAAGCGCCGGCGCCATTCGCGCAGCGTTTCCGCATAGTGGAGCCGCAGGATTTCCACATCCGTCATGAAGAGCCCGCTGCGTTCGACCGAGCCCGACATTTCGCTGAGCGCGGGAATATAACCGCCGGGGAAGATGTATTTCGCGATCCATGGATTGGTGGCGCCCGGTCCGTCCAGCCGCCCGATCGTATGGATGAGGGCAACCCCGTCTTGTGTCAGAAGATGGTGCACCCTGGCGAAATACTCCGAGAAATGGCCGATACCCACATGCTCGAACATGCCGACGGAAACGATCCGGTCGAAATTCTCCTTCAGCGTCCGGTAGTCCTGCAGCCGGAACTCGACCTGGCCCGAAAGCCCGCGTTCCTCTGCGCGCCGCTGTGCAACCTTGAACTGCTCTTCGGATAGTGTCACGCCGACAACATCGGCGCCCGTCTCTTCCGCCAGCGTCAGCGCCATGCCGCCCCAGCCGCAGCCGATATCCAGCACGCGCATGCCGGGCTCGATTCTGAGCTTCGCCGCGATATGCCGCTTCTTGGCGAGTTGCGCCTCTTCGAGCGTCATGCCGGGATGCTGGAAATAAGCGCAGGAATACTGCTTGTCCCGGTCGAGAAAGAGATCGTAGATGCCGCCATCGAGATCGTAGTGGTGGGCGACATTCTTCTTCGCCTTGCCCACGGGGTTGTGCTGGTCGATACGGCGCTTCAGCCGCCGAAGCGCGCCATAGGCCCGGAAGACCGGCCCGGCGAAATCGGTGCCGAGATTGGCGGTCAGAAGATCGAGGAGTTCGTAGATTGTGGCCGGCTTGTCGACGGTCAGCCGCCCGTCCATATAGGCTTCACCGAGCTTCAGATAGGGATTGAGGCCGATCTCATAAGCCACCGTACTGTCATGGAATCTCATCGTGACAGGCGGGCCCGACCCGTCGCCGAACGTCTCCGTCTTGCCGTTCGCGGCAACCACGGTCAGGGAACCGCGTTTCACGACCTTGTTCAGAAGCGCACTGAAAATCATCGAGAACCTCCCGTACCGAGGGGTGCATGTCAGATTTGCGCGCGGACCTGCTCTGCCTTCAGGCGGAGGGGGAGGCCGCACGAACAGGCATTCTGGAATACATCTAAAGAGAATAGTCCGCCCGTTGCAAGCGCAACGCGAATCGTTTTGCGGCGGTTCCAGCAAAAAGGGCGCCTCAAGGGCGCCCTTTTCATCATTCCGTCATCGAAGTATCCGGACCGGATCAGTCCTGCGCTTCATCTTCGCTGGAGGCTTCGGCTTCATCCTCCGGGGCAAGCTCTTCGGATTCGAAGAACTCCGCCGCCTCGTGAGCCTCGTCTTCCTCGTCGCGCGTCTGGGTCAGGTCTTCACCCGCCGCCTGACGCTCCGCTTCCTCGGCCGTGCGCGCCACGTTGATCGTGATCGTGGCGGAAACTTCCGGGTGCAGGACCACGCGGACATCGTGCAGGCCGATCGTCTTGATCGGCTTGTCGAGGACCACCTGGTTGCGCGAGGTCGAGAAACCGCCCTCGGTCATGGCGCTTGCGATATCGCGGGTGGCGACCGAACCGTAAAGGATGCCGGTCTCGCCCGCCTGGCGCAGAACCACGAAGGACTGGCCGTTCACCTTGGCGTGAACCTGCTCGGCTTCCTTCTTCAGTTCGAGGTTGCGGGCCTCGAGCTGCGCGCGCTGGCCCTCGAAACGCTCGATATTGGCCTTGGTGGCCCGGAGCGCCTTCTTGCGGGGCAGCAGGAAGTTACGCGCGAAGCCGTCCTTCACTTTGACGACATCGCCCATCTGGCCGAGCTTTTCCACCCGTTCGAGAAGTACGACTTGCATGTGTCAGTCTCCTTTCCGGGCCTTAGCTGATGACATAGGGAAGGAGCGAGAGGAAGCGCGCGCGCTTGATGGCGCGGGCGAGCTCACGCTGCTTCTTGGCCGAAACGGCCGTGATGCGGGACGGAACGATCTTGCCGCGCTCGGAAATATAGCGCTGCAGGAGCTTCACATCCTTGTAGTCGATCTTCGGAGCATTGGCGCCGGAGAAGGGGCAGGTCTTGCGGCGGCGGAAGAAAGGCCGGCGCGCGGGCTGGGCTGAGCTGCTCATTATTCGTCGCCTCCTTCGGCGTTCTCTTCGCGGTCACGGCGCGGGCGGTCGCCAAAACGGCCGCCGCGGTCGCCACGATCCCCGCGGTCGCCGAAGCGGTCACCGCGCTCGCGATCGCCGAAGCGGTCGCCGCCGCGGCGCTCGCCGCGTTCACCGCGGTTCTGCATCATGGCCGAGGGTTCGGTCTCATGCGCTTCGACGCGAACCGTCATGAAGCGCAGGATGTCGTCGCTGATCCCCATCTGGCGCTCCATTTCCGCCACGGCGGCGGCAGGCGCGTCGATGTTGACGAGCGTATAGTGGCCCTTGCGGTTCTTCTTCACCTTGTAGGCAAGGTTGCGAAGACCCCAATACTCGGTCTTGCCGATCTGGCCGCCATTTTCCTTGATGACGGTCGAAAACTGCTCGGTGAGCGCTTCGACCTGCTGCTGCGACACGTCCTGCCGCGCAATAAAGACATGCTCGTAGAGAGCCATGTGAGCCTTTCC
>PNMC01000068.1 GCA_013823365.1 Parvibaculum sp.
GTTCTCGAGGGTGCCACGACCGGCAATCTCTGCATCGACGATTCATGGCCCGGCCAGATGCGCACCGTCTATGGCGATCACGAACGCTTCGTGCAGACCTATTTCATCCAGTATCCCGGCCGCTATTTCACCGGCGATGGCTGCCGCCGCGACGAGGACGGCTATTACTGGATCACGGGACGCGTGGACGACGTGCTGAATGTCTCCGGCCACCGCATGGGAACGGCCGAAGTCGAAAGCGCGCTCGTCGCGCACCCGAAGGTCGCGGAAGCCGCGGTCGTCGGCTATCCGCACGACATCAAGGGCCAGGGCATCTATGCCTATGTGACGCTCAATGCCGGCGAGCCCTCATCGGAAGAGCTGCGCAAGGAGCTGGTCCAATGGGTGCGCAAGGAAATCGGCCCCATCGCCTCGCCGGACCTGATCCAGTTCGCGCCCGGCCTGCCGAAAACCCGCTCCGGCAAGATCATGCGCCGCATTCTCCGCAAGATCGCCGAGGACGACTTCTCGAATTTGGGCGACACCTCGACGCTGGCCGACCCCTCCGTGGTCGACGACCTCGTAAACAACCGGCAGAACAAGGCGGCGGGATAGGTCTTCCGCATCGCGACGAAACAAAGGGCCGCCCGAGAAGAGCCAGCCGTTCGGGTAATTGGTGGCTGACCGCCAGCCAACCAAGGGCAGCAATCAGCGGTTATTCTTTTTGGGCGCTACCTCATAATGGTATCTTGAAGTACCAAAGATGTCGTTTATGGAGTCTCAAGACACCATCTCACTTGAAAGCATGCCCTGAAAGCCATATGGTATCTTAAGACGCCAAAATCAAATTTTATGGAGCCTCACGATACCATGGTTGCTCAAAACGCCCTCCTCAAAGCCCCTCCTTATCAGGTGGAGCAGACCCTGAAGACGCTGGGTGCCCATATCCGGACCGCCCGGCTGCGCCGCAACCTGTCTATTGAAGATATAGCCCAGAAAATTGGGGTCGGGCGTCATGTTGTCTCCGCCGCCGAAAGGGGCAAGCCTTCGACGGGGATCGCCGTCTACGCCGCGATGCTCTGGGCCCTGGGCCTCATCGACCAACTGGCGGAAGTCGCCGACCCCGACCGGGACGACGAAGGCAAGACGCTTGCGCGCTCGCGAGAACGCGTCAATGCTGGCGGATCGAAAGGGTTGAGCGATGACTTCTAGCGCCAGCCCGGCCGAGTGCTTCGTCTACATAACCCTGCCGGGCCAGACCGAACCGGTGACGGCCGGACGCTTCATCCTGACGCAAGACCGCCTCGGGGCGGCCATCGGCCGCTTCGTCTATGGCCGCAGCTACCGAGAACGACCCGACGCCGTGGAACTCGATCCTGTCGAGCTAAGGCTGGCGCCCCGGACTTATGAAACCACCGCCATGAATGGCGTGTTTGGCGCGCTGCGCGACGCCGGCCCGGATTATTGGGGACGGCGGGTGATCGAGCGCCATGCCGGCCGCGCACAATTGGGTGAACTCGACTACCTGCTGCATTCGCCCGACGACCGCGCCGGAGCACTCGGCTTCGGCCTGGGACCGCAACCCCCGGGACCTCGTCGGAACTTCAACCAAACGCTCGATCTGGAAAAGCTGCAAACCATCGCCGATGCCCTGGTGAAAGAGGAAGAGGTTGCCCCCGATGCCGTCGCCAGGCAGGTCGAAGAGTTACTGCTCATCGGCACCTCGTTGGGCGGCGCTCGGCCGAAAACCGTGGTCGAGGACCGCGAAGGGCTGTGGATCGCCAAGTTCAACCGCACGGATGACAAGTGGAATTACGCGCGGGTGGAGCACAGCATGCTCGTACTAGCCCGGCAGTGCGGCCTGACGACATCGGAGAGCAAGGTCGTCACGATCGCCGGGCGCGACGTGTTGCTCGTCAAGCGCTTCGACCGGGAAAAGACGGAAGAGGGTTACCTGCGCGCCCGCATGGTCAGCGGTCTGACGCTGCTGCGCGCCGAAGACAATCACCGTTCACGGAGCAAGTGGTCCTACGTCCTGCTGGCGGAAGAACTGCGCCGCGCCTGTGCCGAGCCGAAACGACAGGCCAACGAACTGTTCCGTCGCATGTGTTTCAACGCGCTCATCTCCAATATCGATGATCATCCACGCAACCACGCGATCATCGCCAAGAACACGGATTGGAAACTCTCGCCGGCCTATGACCTGACGCCCTCGACGCCGGTGAGCCTGGAGCAACGCGATCTCGCCCTCATCTGCGGCGATCAGGGACGCTTCGCCAATGCGGCGAACCTGCTCACCCAGGCTGAACGGTTCCTGCTTACCCGCCCCGAGGCTGAAGCCATAATCGCCGAGATGGAAGTAAGGGTACGGGATAGTTGGTACGAGGTGATGCGGACCGCGGGCATCTCGGAGCGGGACTGCGACCTGCTCAAGGGCGCGTTTGTGTATCCCGGATTTCGGCAAACTCGCGAACAAACTAATAGCTCTATCGGATGAGCACATCGCGTTTTGAGGCATCTGGCATATCAAGGCTAAAGTCAGCGTTCTCGTGCTTCTGACGGATCAACTCGCGCGCAGCATCAAATGTCGCCATGTCGAGCATCGTGCCTGCCTTATTGACAGCGTTCGCAGGCACCGCTTGCGTTTGAGAAAGCTGTCCGGTGTCCCCGGACAGCGGACAGGACATGGTCGTCCCTTGGGAACGAATGGCCTGGCCGGATTGCCGAAGTTCGAACAGGTGGGATTGCGGCAGGAATTGACCTGGATATTCCGGAAAGCGCCGGGAATCCGGGGCATACCAGATGTTGATTTCCGTCCTTGCTCGGCCATTCTGCCTCACGAAGATTTCTTCGCGATCCAATGACAGGCGGGACGGCCGCAAGTGGCCATCCCGCCTGTCATTTTAGGCAGCACTTCTGGCTTGTTCCGGTCAAAACCACCGGTTACCCGAACGGCTGGCCGAGAAGAGCGGCCCTTTTTGCATTCAGCCCACAACTTTGCCGACGGAACCCGCCCGCTTTCCGCTCGTTCTATTCCCAACACATTTGGAAGAACGAGGAGAAGAACATGCGCGGCATCCTGCTCTGGGCCATCGGCGTCCCCATTCCGATCATCATCCTGATCTACCTGCTGTTCTGACCCCTCACCGGCAAATCCCCCAGCGGGACATTTCGAAATGGAAATGGTCGGCATGGAGCGCGTTGTAGTCGGGGCCGAGCACCATCGGGAATAGCCCGCAGGCGCCGTCCCGCACCTCGGCGAGGAAGCGGCCCTTGTCGGTGTCCTTGCCCCAGTCGGCAAGCAGCGTGATGCGCCGCCCGTCGGCGAGGTCGAAGCCCGCAATATCGATCGCATTGGCCGCCGCATGGCCGCTCCGCCGTCCGCTCGCGGCATGGTTTACATTGCGGCAGGCATAGGTGCCCGCCTGACGGACACGCGTCACCTCCGTGCCGAGATGCTCGCGCGCGGCGGGCTCCACCACATGCCGCTCCCACATGAGAAGCGCCGCCGTGGCGGGGCAGGTGAGATCGAAACTGCCGCCCCAGGAAATCCGCGACTGCTCGAGCCGGAGCCCCCGCTCCATGCCGCAGCCTTCGGCGCGCGAGGCAATGCTGCTCTGCCGTGCCTTCGCGCCGGACGCCCTCACCACCGATGTGCAGATCGCATATTCATTGGCGAGGCCGCGCAGCTTGAAACTCGTGAGCAGATTGGGCGGCTCGCGAAGATCGGGCGGCTTGAAGGGATTATAGGCATCCGGAAAGTGAAAGAAGGCGAACCAGAGCGCAGCCCCGAGCCCCAGGATGAGAAGCAGGAAACGGAAGGCAAGTCCGGCAAGGGCGAGCAGGCGGCGGATACGGGGCGAAAATCTTTCGTTCAACGAACGTCCTCTGTCGCGCCCCCGCTGCGCCCGCCCCGAAAACCGGCAAAGATGTCAGAAATCGCTGACGATGCCCTTTGCTTCCCAGTCGCCATAGCGCGTGGGCTCCTTGCCGCCGCGCCCGTTGATCTCGCGCGGGCGTTGAGGCGCTGCATCCGCCTTGCGGCGGCGTTCCGCCGCCTCGGCCAGCGCGCGTTCTGCCGCAGGCGTCAGCGGTTTGCGCGGGCTCTCCGCCACGCTTTCGCCGCTTTCCTGCGGCTTTGTCTCATCCGTCATCGCTCGAAGCTTTCTTGAACCGGAGCTTGCGTGACTACATATAGAACGGGAAGTCCGCCGCATCCAGTCCAGCGGCCGGATACAACGCCCGAGAGGACCGGCAGAGAAAAATGAACACGCTCAAGACCTTCATGTTGCTCGCGGCCATGACCGCGCTTTTCATGGGGCTCGGCTATCTCATCGGCGGCGCAGGCGGCGCCATGATCGCCTTCATCGTCGCCGCAGGCATGAACTTCTTCGCCTACTGGAATTCCGACAAGATCGTGCTGCGCATGTACAACGCAAAGCGCGTGGACGAGACGACGGCGCCGAACTATGTCGGCATCGTACGGCAGCTCGCCAGCCGCGCCAACATGCCGGTGCCCGCGATCTATATCATCGACAATCCGCAGCCCAATGCCTTCGCCACCGGCCGCAATGAGGACAATGCTGCCGTCGCCGCGACGACGGGCCTCATCCGCATGCTCTCGCCGGAGGAGCTTGCGGGCGTGATGGCCCATGAGCTTGCCCATATCAAGAACCGCGACACGCTGACCATGACCGTGACGGCAACCATTGCCGGTGCGATTTCGATGCTCGCGAATTTCGCGCTCTTCTTCGGCGGCAACCGCAATGCGGGCGGCTTTGCCGGCGCGCTCGCGCTCGCCATTCTCGCGCCCATGGCGGCGGGCCTCGTGCAGATGGCGATCAGCCGCACGCGCGAATATTCTGCCGATCGCGGCGGCGCTGAAATCTGCGGCAACCCATTGTGGCTCGCTTCCGCGCTCGAGCGGATCGACGAGGCCGCGCGCCGCGCGCCGAACGAGGCGGCGGAAGCAAACCCCGCCACCGCGCATATGTTCATCATCAATCCGCTGAACGGGCGCGGCCGCGACAATCTCTTCTCGACGCATCCGGCAACCGCAAACCGCATCGCCGAACTGAAGAAGTTCGCCGAAGCGGCCGGCACGGCCCCGCGCGCGCCCTGGCGCTGAGACCGGGCCGGAACTGAGGCTTTGCGCAAGGCCGCGGCCTGTGCTCTAACCCTCGGCCCATGAACGAACGAACAATCGAGAACAGCGGCGCCATGCCCGGCCTCGCCGCCCGGCAAGGCGCCGTGGCGCTGATCGGCGCCGTGCTGACAAGCCGCCGCGCGCTGGACGAGGCCTTCGCCGAAGAGGCGAGTTCGGGCGCGCTGGCCCCCGCCGCGCCGCGCGACCGGGCCTTTGCCCGCGCCATCGCCGCAACCGTCATGCGCCGCCTCGGCACCATCGACCGGCTGATCGACGGCGCCCTCGACAAGGAACTGCCGAAACGCGCGGGCCCCACGCGTGACATTCTGCGGGCAGGCGTGGCCGAGCTCCTTTTCCTCCGCGTCCCCGCCCATGCCGCCGTCGCGATGAATGTCGAGACCGCGGACAAGGATGCGACCGCGAAACACTACAAGGCCCTCGTCAATGCCGTGCTGCGCCGCCTCTCGCGCGAGGGGGATGCGCGGCTGGCCGCGCTCGACATGGAACGCCTCGACACGCCGGACTGGCTCTGGGAGAGCTGGAGCGCCGCCTATGGCGAAGCGACGGCCCGTGCCATCGCCCGCGCGCATTACGAAAACCCGCCGCTCGATCTCTCGGTGAAGGATGAGAGCGCCGCGGCCATGTGGGCCGAGGAACTGGGCGCCGCCCTTCTGCCGACCGGCACGCTCCGCCTCGAGGAGGCAGGCCGCGTCGAGGAACTGCCCGGTTTTGCGAAAGGCGTCTGGTGGGTACAGGACGCCGCCGCTGCGCTGCCCGCGAAACTGCTGGGCGATGTGGCGGGCCGCGAGGTGCTCGACCTTTGCGCCGCGCCGGGCGGCAAGACCGCCTCGCTTGCCGCGCGCGGCGCCCATGTGACGGCGCTCGACCGCTCGAAGCCGCGCCTCGAACGGCTCGCCGAAAATCTCGCCCGTCTCGGCCTCGAGGCGGAAACGGTCGTTGCCGATGCCGCCGCCTGGACGCCCGGCCGGACATGGGAGCGGATCCTGCTCGACGCGCCCTGCAGCGCGACCGGCACGGCGCGCCGCCACCCCGATGTGCTGCGCCTGAAATCGCCCGCCGACCGCGACAAGCTCGCCGCCCTGCAGGCCCGGCTTCTCGATCATGCGGCAGAGCTTCTCGCGCCGGGCGGCATCCTCGTCTTTTGCACCTGTTCGCTGGAGCCGCAGGAAGGCGAACGCCAGGTCGAAACCTTCCTCGCCAGCCATCCCGGCTTCGCGCGCCTTCCGATAGAGCCGGCCGAGACCGGCGGCCTGCAGGAAATCCTCTCGGGCCAGGGCGACCTCCGCAGCCTTCCCTGCCACATGGCCATAGAAGGCGGCATGGACGGCTTCTATGCCGCAAGGCTGACACGCCGTTAACCCTGGTCTGCGCTTGACGCGGCACGTGCCTCGCGCGCAGTGTGGCGGCGGGCTTGCGGGGGCAGGGGCGAATGACCGGAACGGAAAGTGCGAGGGCGGATGGTGCGCCACAACCATCCGTCTGCATCATATGCGGCGGCGGCGAATTTCGCCCGGCAGGCATTGCATCGGGCTACCGCATCTTTCGATGCATGAACTGCGGCTTTCACTTTGTCCATCCGACACCGCCGCTGTCCGAGATCGCGGCCATCTACGAGAAATATTCCTCGAACGAGCATTACGCGGCGAAAGCCGAGCGCAAGGTGCAGCGCGCCATGAAGCAGATCGGGCGCTATATACGCCTGGCGCCGGGCAAGCGCTTCATCGATTTCGGCTGCAATATCGGCACCGCGGTCGAGGCAGCATCAAGGCTCGGCCTTGACGCTTACGGTGTCGATATCGGCGAGGAGAGCATCGGCATAGCGCGGCAGGAATATCCGCGCGGCCGCTATCACGCCGGGTCCCCCGAGAGCCTGCCGCCCGAGTGGAAGGATTTCGACTTCGCCTTCATGATCGAGGTGATCGAACATCTGCCCGATCCCCATGCCTATATGGAGGCGATGAAGGCGCGGCTGAGGCCCGGCGCACTTCTCTACCTCACCACGCCCGATGCGGGCCATTGGCGCGTGCCGCGCGATTTCACGAAATGGCACGAGGTCTTCCCGCCGCAGCATCTGCATTATTTCACCAGAGACGCCATGCGCCGCATTCTGACGGCGCATGGCTTCGAGGTGGTCCGTTTCATCTGGAGCCCGAAATCGCGCCTCAAGGTGCTCGCCCGGAAGATTTGAGGAACCTCCATTGCGGCCAGGGCTTTCCTTTTACGGGGTAGCCGGTATTTTGAACTCGCCCGTCCGGCCCGGCCGGCGGCGACCAACCACAGGGAAATGATGACTGTTTCGCCTTTCCTCTTCTGGCTTCTGCTTGCCCTGACGGTAATCTTCGCAGCCGCCTTCGCCGCCGCGCTGAGTTATGCGCTGCGCCAGCGTGTGCGCATGAAACTTCGCCCGAATTTCGGCAAGCCGCCCATACCTCACGTCGCGATCGACAGGTGGAATGAAATCTTCACCTCGACAGGCCTCGGTCCGAACCGGCAGTCCGAAATTTTCTTTATCGGTCAGGCCGGTGCGCTTGCCAGCATCAACGACACGGAAACATGGGTGCTCGGCGCCCTCGCCAAGCAAGCGAACCGCATTTTCGAGTTCGGCACCGCAACCGGCCGCACGACCTATGTTCTCGCGCGCAACGCGCCGGACGATGCGCGAATCGACACGCTCACCTATTTCGATGACGGCAAGGACGACGCCTCGTTCAATGCCGGCGATCCCGATGCGGAAAAATGGAAGCAGGTCGTGCTCGCCGAGTCGCGCTACGATAAATTCTACTACGAAGACACACCCGTGGCGCACAAGGTGACGCAGCATTTCGGCGACAGCGCGAAGTTCGACGAGAAACCTTATGAGAGCAAGGTCGACCTCATCTTCGTGGATGGCGCTCATTCCTACTCCTATGTGAAGAGCGACGGCGCCAAGGCGCTTCGCATGGTTGCACCCGGTGGCGTCGTGCTCTGGCACGATTATTCGCCGCGCTGTCCCGGCGTCTTCAGGGCATTGAACGAGCTCGGCCGCGAACTGCCGCTTGCCCATCTCAAGGGCACCACGCTCGTCGCCTACAGGAAGCCGGCATGAAATCCGCGGGAGAGGCAAGGCGCATCGCGGTCTTCTCCGGCGCCGAGCTTCTCGGCGACGGCCTCTTCAAGCTTCATTTCATCCGCTCACTGAAGGAAACCTTCCCGGATGCGGAGATATGCTGGATAACGACCGCCAAGACGGCCTATGCCGGCGTCCTGAAGGAACTCGTCGCACCCTATCTCACCTGCGTGATCGAGGAGACGGGGATCGGCAGCTCGCCAAGCGAGGTGGTGAGGCCGGTATCCATCGCAGCGGGCAATATCGACATTCTGATCGACACACAGGCTCTTCTCTGGCGCTCGCTGGCCGTGAAACGTGCGCTGCGGCCCCGGCTCTTCATCGGAGCCGCCGCCGACTACCTGCTTTCGGATGTGAAGCCACAGCAGGTTGACCCGCTCTGGACCCGCAAGAAGCCGGCCCATTTCGTCGACGGCCTGATTCGGCTCATCGATCTTGCCTCTCATGGACGCACCAGGCTCGCCGAAGGCGGCGTCGCCATTCCGGCCGATTACACGGCGCTTGCACAAAGGCTCCTGCCGCCGGGATGCCGCTATGCGGGCTTCGCGCCGGGCTCGGGCGATGCAACGAAGCGCTGGCCGCTCGGCCGCTTCATCGCTCTTGCCCGCCATGCCGAGGCGGCGGGTCTGCGCCCCGTCTTCTTTATCGGCCCCGGCGAGCGCTCCATGGCGGGCGACATCCAGGCAGCCCTTCCCCGTGCGCTCTTCCCCGAGGAGGAAGCGCCGGACGGCGGGCCGCGAGGGCCGCTCCTCGTCGCAGCACTCGGCCGCAGGCTCGACCTCGCCGTCGCGAATGATTCCGGAATCGGCCATATGCTGGCGATCTCGAACGTGCCGCTGATCCTGCTTTATGGCCGCCACTCGCCCGCAAAATACGCCCCGCGCACGCCGCGGCTGCGAACGGTCTGGGCGCAGGAATTCGGCGGCCCGGACCATGGGCTTATCCCGCTCGAAAGGGTCGCGTCGGAGTTCGATGCCGCCTTGAGCCTCTATGCGGATTCTTGCGCCTCGTGAGGCTTGCTGTTAATGACTGAGGAAGCCCGCCCCGCAAAATGCGGTGTGTCCGGGCAGTCATTACCACAAGAGCTTTGAGCGATGAGCGGCACACCGAGCGGCATCAAGATTGCCCCTTCCATTCTCGCCTCCGATTTCGCGCGTCTCGGCGAGGAGGTTCGCGCGATCACGGAAGCGGGCGCCGACTATATCCATGTCGATGTGATGGACGGCCATTTCGTGCCGAACATCACCATCGGCCCGGATGTGCTGAAAGCGATCAAGCCATATTCGGACAAGGTCTTCGATGTCCATCTGATGATCTCGCCGGTCGACCTCTATATCGAGGGCTTCGCGAAGGCGGGCGCCGATATCGTCACCTTCCATCCGGAAGCGGGGCCGCACCCCCATCGCACCGTCCAGGCGATCAAGGCGGCGGGCTGCAAGGCGGGTCTTTCGCTCAACCCCGGCACGCCGCTCGAACTTCTCTGGCCGCTTCTCGGCGATATCGATCTCGTACTCGTCATGTCGGTGAACCCGGGCTTCGGCGGCCAGAGCTTCATCGAAAGTCAGCTTGCCCGTATCGAGATCATCCGCAAGCGGATCGATGCCGAGGGGCTCGCCGTCGAACTCGAAGTCGATGGCGGCATCAATTTCGACACGGCGCCCCGCGCCATCGCGGCCGGCGCCAATGTTCTCGTCGCGGGCACGGCGACCTTCAAGGGCGGGCCGTCCGCCTATGCGGCGAATATTCAAAGACTGCGCAGCGGCGCCTGAGTTTTGCCGCGGAGCGCGTGAGGGGAGGGCCGCCACGTGGCCAGTGCGCGACCGGGAGAGCGAAGACGGGAAGGCCGTGCCCCTGCGGGCAACCGCCTGAGCGATCTCGCGGGCGCGGCGATCATCCGCACCCGGAATGCAGCCCTTGCCCGCGCCTTCGACACATGGGCCTACAAGCAGACGCTGCGCGGCCCCATGCCCGACCACATGGTGCTTTACCCGCCGGAGCTGCGCCCGGGACGGGCAAGCGCCGCTGATGCGCTCTTTCAGGGGCGATGGTTCCTGCCCGGCGGTCAGGTGCGCGCGCCGGGCGGCTCCTCGCCCTTCGCCGCCGATGCGCCAAGCGAGCGCTGGTCGGAGGAACTCCACGGCTTTTCCTGGCTGCGCCATTTCACCACCGCGCATGAGGCGAATAATGGCGACGCGGCGCGGCGCTATGCGCAGAAGCTCGTCGCCGACTGGATCGAGACCGAGGGCGACTGGCACGAGATCGCCTGGCGTCCGCAGGTGATCGGCCGCCGCCTCATGTCATGGGTTGCGAACGGCGCGCTCATCATCGACGGCACCGACCTCGTCTATCGCTCGACGCTCCTGCGCAACATGGCGCGGCAGGCGCGCCATCTCGCCCGTGTCGCCTCGATCGCCCCGGCCGGCGAGCCGCGCATCACCGCCGCCATGGGCCTTGCCTTTTCCGGGCTCTGCCTTTCGGAAGGCCACAAGCGGCTGAAGAAGGGCATCGCGCTTCTCTGCCGCGAGCTCGACCGGCAGATCCTCGCCGATGGCGGCCATGTGAGCCGCAATCCTTCCGCGCAGCTTTCGATCCTGCTCGATCTTCTCTCGCTCCGCGATGCGCTTGCCGCGCGCCGCATCGAGGTGCCGAAGCCGGTGCAGGACGCGATCGACCGCATGACGCCGATGCTGCGCTTCTTCCGCCATGGCGATGGGCGGCTCGCGCTTTTCAACGGCTCGACCGAGGGTCCGGACGGCGCGATCGACGCCGCGCTGGAGCGCGACGATACGAAGGGAAAGCCCTTCGGCTTCGCGCCGCATTCGGGCTATCAGCGCCTCGCCGCAGGCCCCGCCAGCCTCGTCATGGATACGGGCGCCCCGCCCCCCGGCGCTTTCAGCCATGAAGCCCATGCCGGCTGCCTCTCCTTCGAGATGAGCGCCGGCCGCGCGCGCATGATCGTGAATTGCGGCGCGACCAAGGTGCTCGGCCCCGACTGGGAAGCGGCAAGCCGGGCCACTGCCGCCCATTCGACGCTCGTTCTCGCCGACACATCCTCGGCGCGCATGCTGAAAGGGAAAATCTCGCGGGCGCTGCTCGGCGCCCGCATCATGGAAGGCCCGGTCGAGGTTGTAAGCCGCCGCAACGAGAACGAAGCGGGCGTCTGGCTCGAGACCAGCCATGATGGCTATGCGGGCCTTTTCGGCCTGCTTCATTGCCGCCGCCTCTTCCTCTCGGCAACGGGCGAGGATCTGCGCGGCGAGGACCGGCTCGAAACCGTGAGCCGGACGCGCGCCCGTTTCTGGCAGCACCGCTATTGGCAGAGGCCCGTCGAAGACCCCGCTTTCTCGATCCGCTTCCACATCCATCCCGATGCGCGCCTCTCGCTTGCCCATGACCGCACCAATGTGCTGGTGCTGCTGCCCAATGGCGATGGCTGGCAGTTCCGGGCCCGCGCGGGCGGCGGCGAATGCGAAATCGCGATCGAGGAAAGCGTCTATCTCGGCTCCGGCGATACGACCCGCCGCGCCGAACAGATCGTCGTCATGGGCCGCGTCTTCCGCGGCGAGGCGCGGGTGAACTGGGCCTGGCGCCGCCTCTCGACACGCAATGCCGGCCATCCGAAGCGCGAGGACGATGTGGTGCCGGAGCTCCCCGACCTCGACCTGCCGCCGGGTGAGTGATTGCATTTCCCGAATCACGTCATAGCGAGGAGCGGAGCGACGAAGCAATCCAGGGGCGGCATGCGCGGAGCAAGTGGCTCCTGGATTGCTTCGTCGCTCGCAATGACGGGGATGGGAATAGCGTGAACGCCTAGCCCTTCTTCGGCTCCAGCACCATCTGGCTCTGCGTGACGACCGCGCAGAGCCGCCCGTCGCCGCGCGTGATCTTCGTCTGCCAGACCATCAGCCGCCCGCCCTTGTGAAAGGGCTCGCAGGTCGCGGTCGCCACATCGCCGACGGGCACAGGGGCGAGAAAATTCGTCTTGCTCTCGACCGTCGTCGTCGTGGCCCCGCCCTTGAGGTTGAGCACGGTCGCAACCGCCCCCACCGTATCCGCGAACGACATGATCGCCCCGCCATGGAGAATGTCCGGCACGGTGCAGAGCTCCTTCCGCACCGTCAGCTTCGCCACAACGCGGTCGGGCGTCGCTTCGGCAAGCTCGATGCCGAGTAGATTGGCGAAAGGCAGATAGGAGATGTCCGGCAGCGCACTCATGGGAATTTCCTCGCATTTTCAGGGTCTTGGGGTCGCAGCCTAGCCGCCCTCGCCCGGTCTTTCGATAACCTTTGAGGTAAAGGCCATGGGGCCAATTCCGCTTGAGCGCCCTCCCGCCTTGGCCCCCTCGCCGCTTCATGCTATTGCCCCGGCCATCCTTCCGCCCGCCGACCGGAGCCTCCCATGCCCACCGCCAAAGCCCGTCCCCAGGCCGCCGACATCCAGCGCGTCCGCCGCGCCCTTCTCTCCGTCTCCGACAAGACGGGCCTCGCCGAATTCGCCCGCGCGTTGCATGAGGCGGGCGTCGAACTCGTCTCGACCGGCGGCACGGCAAAGGCGATCAAGGATGCCGCGCTCCCGGTGAAGGATGTCTCGGACCTGACGGGCTTTCCCGAAATGATGGATGGCCGCGTGAAGACGCTGCATCCGAAGGTGCATGGCGGGCTGCTGGCGATCCGCGACGATCAGGCCCACGCCGCCTCGATGAAGGAACATGGCATCGGCGGCATCGACCTTCTCGTCGTCAATCTCTACCCCTTCGAGGAAACGGTGGCGAAGGGCGGCTCTTACGACGATTGCGTCGAGAATATCGACATTGGCGGCCCGGCCATGATCCGCGC
>PNMC01000069.1 GCA_013823365.1 Parvibaculum sp.
GGACCAGATCGAGAAGGCCCCTGATATCGGCAGCCGGTGGAGGTCGGACTACATCGCAGGTGTGGTGCGGCGCGATCAGGGCTTCGTTGTCCTGATCGATCTGGCGAGGCTCCTGTCGGAGGGCGAAGCCGCCCTTCTGGCAGGAACCCCGGCAGCGGCCTGAGAAACCTGAAAGTTGAGGATGAAGGATTATGGGTAAGGCTACCGCTGCCGTTCAGGCGCAGCAGTCGGGCAATCGGTTGAGCATGCGCGATTTCAACCGTCTGGCTCAGTTCGTCAATGAATATAGCGGCATCAAACTGCCCGAATCCAAGCACACGATGCTCGAGGGGCGGCTTCGCCGCCGCCTCCGGGCGACCGGCATATCGACCTTCGACGATTACTGCCGTTATGTGTTCGAAGAAGGCGGCCTGGAAAGCGAGTTCGTCCATCTGGTCGACACGGTCACGACCAACAAGACGGACTTCTTCCGCGAGCCGAAGCATTTCGAATACATGAAATCGACGGTTCTGCCTGCTCTCGTTCAGGAGGGCGTATCGCGGATCAGGGCGTGGAGCGCGGCGTGTTCGACAGGCGCCGAACCCTACACGATGGCCATGGTCCTCGAATCCTTCTTCGAGGGCAGGCGGGACGGTTCCTATTCGATCCTTGCGACGGATCTGAGCACGGATGTGCTGGAGAAGGCATGGCTCGGGATTTATCCCGCCGACCATGTCGATCCCGTCCCCGGCCCGATGCGCCAGAAATTCGTCATGCAGGCGGAAGATCCGGGCCGGAAAGAGGTGCGCATCGTGCCGAAGCTTCGTTCGAAGATCGGCTTCGCGCGGCACAATCTGATGGATAAGCGCTACGACGTCGGCGACAAGATGCATGTCATCTTCTGCCGCAACGTCCTCATCTATTTCGACAAGCCGACGCAAGGAAAGGTGCTGAGCCGCCTCAGCGATTGCCTCGCGCCCGGCGGCTATCTCTTTATCGGTCACTCGGAATCGATCGCAGGACACGAGCTGCCGCTCGAAACCGTCGCGAACACCGTTTTCCGGCGCAAATGAGGGCATCATGCCGAAGAAGATCCGCGTACTCGTTATCGACGACTCCGCCAGTGTCCGGCAAACGCTTGTATCCGTCCTCGAATCCGATCCCGAAATCGAGGTCATGGGCGTCGCCCAGGACCCGTTCGTTGCGGCGCGCCGCATCCAGGAAGAAATTCCCGACGTCATCACGCTCGATGTCGAGATGCCGCGCATGGATGGCATCACCTTTCTGCGCAAGCTGATGTCGCAGCGGCCGATCCCGGTCGTGATGTGCTCCTCGCTGACGGAGCAGGGCTCGGAAACGCTGATGCAGGCACTCGAAGCCGGTGCCGTCGACGTGATCCTCAAGCCGAAAATCGCGGCAGCCGATCACCTGAATGAAATCGGCTCGCGTATCTGCCATGTCATCAAGGCAGCGGCGCAGGCCCGCGTCACCGCACCGCGCCGCGGCTATAGCGCCTCCGGTTCCGGCCCGGCGAAGAAACTCACGGCGGATGCCGTTCTGCCGCCGCCCAGCGGCCGCGCCATGGCGAAGACGACCGAGAAGGTCGTCTGCATCGGCGCCTCGACGGGCGGCACGGAGTCGTTGCGCGAAGTGCTTGAAGCGCTGCCCGCCAATGCGCCCGGCATCGTGATCGTCCAGCACATGCCCGAGAAATTCACCGGCGCCTTTGCACGGCGGCTGAACACGCTCTGCCAGGTCGAGGTGAAGGAAGCCGAGCATGGCGACCCGGTGTTGCGCGGCCATGTGCTGATCGCGCCGGGCGACAAGCATACGCTGCTCGAACGGCAGGGCGCGCGCTACCATGTGTCGGTGCGCGGCGGTCCGCTCGTCTCGCGTCACCGTCCTTCGGTCGATGTGCTTTTCCGTTCGGCGGCACGGTCCGCGGGCGCGAATGCCGTCGGCATCATCATGACCGGCATGGGCGACGATGGCGCGCGCGGTCTCGAAGAGATGAAGACCGCAGGCGCTCACACCGTCGCGCAGGACGAGGCGACATCGATCGTGTTCGGCATGCCGAAGGAAGCGATTGCGCGCGGTGCGGCGGTCAAGATCCTGCCGCTCGAGCGCCTTGCCGGCGAGATCATGCAGTCGACGCAGAGCTGGTAAGGGCTCTCGGCTTCCGAAGGTCAGGCCTTTCTCGCCAGGCCGTGCTGGTCCGGTGAGAAAGTGCCGCGGACATGCTCGATATAGGCCAGCATGCGGCTGAAGCCGTCATCCGTCAGGTCGACGAAGACGCGCCGTCCGTCATTTTCATCGCGGACCCGTGAGGCAAGCCCTTCGGCGACGAGATCGCCGATGCGGCGAAGCGCCGTCGTTGCGGGAACGCGCGAGGCAATGCAGAGGCTCGATACGGAGACGCGCTTGCCGGTCAGGCGGGCATGGGTCAGATCGAGCAGCATGTCCCAGGCCGGATCGCAGAAGAGTCCGTCGGGGAAGAAATTCTGCCGCGACGAACACAGGTCGATCAGGGTCCGCACCCAGCCCCGGCAGACCTCTTCCGGGGTCAGGAAGTCCTGTCCCGCAGGGCTTGCACGGCGCTGAACGGGCGCCGGCGCGCGGGGGAGCTCCGGTGCGATGCCAGCCGGTTCCGCCTGAATACTTCCATTCTGAACGCTCCCATTGCTCATCCTGTCGGCGATGCTGACGAGATTGCCAAGCGCGGCGGGCGTGCCTGCGTTCTGCAGCGCGCCGACGATATTGCGCGTCCGGACCAGCAGGTCCTCGGCTTCCGCGCGGATCGCGGTCGAGAGCATGGCGAGGCGGTGCTGATCCGCCGCCTTCGCCGCCGCTTCCAGCAGGATTTCCGAGAATTCATCCGTCCCGCAGGGAAGCGAGAGGATCGACCAGGAGGCAAAATGGCGGAGCTGGGCCAGAAGCGGCGGTATGACCCGGTCCTGCGTGGCGAGCACCACATGCATCCAGGCCCGTCCGCGCAGCAGGTCGATATTGCGGGCAAGGTCGCGCAGCAGCGGGTCGGTTTCCGAATTCGCCGCAATCAGCACGACGCGGATCGTTTCCTCTTTCAGGAGCCTGTCCTTCACCGCCCCGCGGGAGGAGGCGACCTGCCAGGCGAGCTTCGTGTCGGCGGCGTGGGGCGGAACGAGGTCGTGCCGCCTCAACAGGGCAGCGCAGTCCGGATCCACCAAAGCCGAGAAGACAGGCGCTTCAAGATTCTGAGTCATCGAGATCATGGGACTAGACCCTTATGGTTAGGCAAATCGGATTGCTCGCAACCAATATGATGCACTCAGATAGGTTTATGCAACTTTAAATATATATGCCTAGAACTTTTAGTGTAAGCACCCCGATCCGGTGCGAAAGAGGATGTTCTTTCATCGTCACGGAAAATCTCTATGTTGGCCCGCGAAACGCCGTTCGAACTGGGAAAGTCGCGGAAATGCAAGGGTCCGAGCCGCCAATTCTGGGTTTTGCCGAAGCCGCCAAAGGGGTCATCGAAATGGCCCGGTTTGCCGGTGCGCGCGGCTGGGTGCCGGCCACGAGCGGCAATTTCTCCGTCAGAATGGATGAAAAAAGGGCCGCGGTGACGGCTACAGGCGCCAACAAGGCGGCGCTGGACGAGAGCGGCGTCATCGAGGCCGAAATCGCCGGGCCGAAGCATCCCCGGGCCTCCGCCGAGGCGCCGCTTCATCTGCGCCGCTATGCGGAAGCGCCCGATGTCGGCGCGATCTCGCATATGCATTCCATGGCGGCGACCCTCCTCTCCCGGCGGCACGAAAAGGCGGGCTTCCTCCGGCTCGAGGGCTGGGAACTCCTCAAGGCCTTTACCGGCATCATGACGCATGAAACGGCGCTCGATATTCCCATCGTGCCGAACGACCAGGACACCGAGCGGCTGGCTTCGCTTGTCGAGGAAAAACTCGCCGCGGCCGGGCCCGCCTACGGTTACCTCATCGCCGGACATGGCCTATATGTATGGGGTCGAACGGCGGCGGATACGATCCGGCACATGGAAGCCTTCGACTTTCTTCTGAACGCATATTTGCACGAGGAGGGCGCAAGATGACGCATCTCACCGTTTATCCCGATACCGACCCCGCGACGGTTCTTCTCGAAACCGAAGACGGCGCGCGCATCGCCGAGGAGCTTGCCGCGATCGGCGTCGATTTCGAGCGCTGGGCAGCGCCGCACGCGCTTGCCGAGGATGCGGATCAGGATGCCGTGCTCGCTGCCTATGAGCGCGATATCGCGCGGATCATGGAGGAAGGCGGCTATCAAAGCGTCGATGTGGTGCGCGTGAAGCCCGACAATCCGAACAAGGCGGAGCTGCGCCAGAAATTTCTGGCCGAGCACACGCATGACGACGACGAGGTTCGCTTCTTCGTCGATGGTGCGGGCGCCTTCTATCTCAGGAAGGAAGGCCGGGTCTATCGCGTGATCTGCGAGCGCAGCGATCTCATCAGCGTGCCGGCCGGCACCACGCATTGGTTCGACACAGGGCCCGCGCCGGATTTCTGCGCCATCCGCATCTTCACCACGCCGGAAGGCTGGGTCGGCCATTTCACGGGCGACGACATTGCCTCCCGTTTTCCGAAGTTCGAACGCGAGGCGGCATGAGCGGGATTCGTGCCGTCGTCACCGATATCGAGGGGACGACGACGCCACTCGCCTTCGTGCATGACGTGCTGTTTCCCTATGCGCGCGAGCGGCTCGCTTCCTGGTTGAAGGAGCACGAGAAAGATCCGGACGTTGCGGCGGCACTTCACGAGGCGCGTGCGCTTGGCGGCGTGCCGGAGGCCTCGCTCGGCGAGACCGTCGCGCTGCTTCACGGCTGGATGGATGAAGACCGGAAGGCCGGTCCCCTGAAGCTTCTGCAGGGCCTGATCTGGCGGCAGGGCTACAGGGACGGCGTGCTGAAAGGCGAGGTCTATGAGGATGCCGCCGCGCGCCTGCGGGCGTGGCGCGAGCGCGGGCTTCGGCTCTTCGTCTATTCGTCGGGTTCAGAAGAAGCGCAGAAGCTCATCTTCGGCTATTCTGACAAGGGCGAGCTTGCCTCGCTCTTCGAGGGTTTTTTCGATACGCGGATCGGCGCCAAGGTCGACACGGCCTCCTATCGCGCCATTGCGGCGGCGACGGGCATGGCGCCGGCCGACATGCTCTTCCTCTCCGATCATGAAGGCGAAGTCGCGGCCGCCTTCGAGGCGGGCATGCAGGTCGTGCGGATCGACCGGGCGCTTCCCGCCGGGAGCTGGAGCGAAAGCGGCTCTCTGCCGGTCGCCGGCTCTTTCGACGCCGTCGATGCGCGGCTTTTCTCCCGGGCATGAAAAAGGCCCGGCGCTCAGGCCGGGCCTTGAAGCTCTACCGGCCGGGCCGGATCAGCAATTGCCTTCCTTCTTGCAGCCCGTATAGGCACCGGCCGCGGCGCCCACGGCGCCGCCGACGATCATGCCGGCCGCGATGCTCGATCCGGCAATGGCGGTGGCGGCTGCGCCCACACCTGCGCCGATCGCTGCGCCGGACAGCGCGCCTTCCTCGGTCCTGCTGAGATTCGTGCAGCCCGTCGTCAGAAAGAGGGCGGCGATCGCCAAGGCCGTTGCTGACTTTTTCACGGTGGTCTCCATCTTCTGTGATTCGACGCAGAAGAGTCTCCCGGCCTATCGGGGCCTCACAATGGCGGAAATGGGGCATTCGGGCCCCTGTCTCCATAATGGTTAACGGCCGAGCGTAAAGCGATAGACGAGCGCACCGGCGATCATCGAGGCAACGAAGATGCCCGCTTCGCCCGGCACGAGTGCGAGGGCTGCGAGGCCGGGGCCGGGGCAGAACCCGGCAAGGCCCCAGCCGATGCCGAAAAGAGCGGCGCCGAACAGCAGGCGCGGATCGATGTCGTTCCGGTCGGGCAGCGACCACTTCTCTTCCAGAACAGGGCGCGCCCGGCGTTTCGCGAAGCGGAAGGCCGGGAAGGCGACGATGATGGCGCCGCCCATTACGAAGATCAGCGTCGGGTCCCAGTCGCCCGCAATGTCGAGAAAGCCGAGCACCTTTGCCGGATTCGCCATGCCGGAAATGACGAGGCCGAGGCCGAAGATGGCGCCCGCGGCGAAGGCGGCGAGGATCGTCTTCATGTTCATGTCAGCCTCCGATCACGTGCCGCGTGACGAACACGGTGAGGAAGCCGAACGCCATGAAGGTGACCGTCGCCACGATGGAGCGGACGGAAAGGCGCGAGATGCCGCAGACGCCATGTCCGCTGGTGCATCCGCTGCCGAGCCGCGTGCCGAAGCCGACGATCAATCCCGCCGCGATCAGCAGCGGCGCTGTCGCCTCGACATCGATCGTGACGGGTGCGAACAGCGCGTAGGCGGCGGGTGCGCCGACGAGACCGGCGAGAAAGGCATAGCGCCAGGCACCGTCCGCCGAGGCCTGTTCCAGCGCGCCGCCGAGAATGCCGCTGATGCCGGCAATGCGGCCGGTGAGCAGCAGAAAGAGCGCGGAGGCCGCGCCGATCAGCATGCCGCCGGCAAGGCCGGAGAGAGGAGTGAAGTTTTCCATGCGCGTTCCTCAGCCTGCCTTGCGGATCGGGGTTTTCAGATAGACGGAGCCGTTCTCTTCCGGGTCGGGCATATGGCCGCCGCGAATATTCACCTGCAGCGAGGGATAGAGAAGGCGCGGCGATCCGAGTGTCGCATTGCGCTCCTCGCGGAGTTTCACGAAATCGTCCTCGCTCACGCCGTCATGGACATGTCTGTTCGACTTGCGCTGCTCGGCCACGGTCGATTCCCAGCGTATGTCCTTTCGCGACTCGGGCAGGTAGTCGTGGCCCACAAAGATGCGCGTATCGGCGGGAAGGGCGAGGATCTTCCGGATCGAGGCATAAAGCGTATGCGCATCGCCGCCGGGAAAATCCGTCCGCGCGGTGCCGTAATCCGGCATGAAGAGCGTGTCGCCCACAAAGGCGGCATCGCCCACGACATAGGTGATGTCGGCCGCCGTGTGCCCCGGCGTATGGATGACGTTCACCGGCAGATCGCCGATGGCGAACCGGTCGCCATCGGCAAAGAGCCGGTCATAGGGCGTTCCGTCCGTCGCGACGTAAGGCATGTTGAAGACGTCGCGCCAGTAGGACTGGATGTCGACGATGTGCTCGCCGATGCCGCTCTTCGCGCCGAGCTTCTCGCGCAGCACGGCCGTGCCGGTCAGATGGTCGGCATGGGCATGGGTGTCGAGCACCCATTCGACGGTCAGACCTTCCTCCTTCACGAAGGCGAGGAGGCGATAAAGATTGTCGTGGGAAATGCGGCCCGATGCGGGGTCGTAGTCGAGCACGGGATCGATGATGGCCGCCTTGCTTGTGGCAGGATCGGCGACGAGATAGGTCACCGTCGAAGTTGCCTCGTCGAAAAAGCCGGAGACGTCCGGTTTCAGGGCCTGGGTCATGGTTCAGCTCCGGAGATTCTGGGGTTGCCGGATATTTGAACCGATTTAAGGTGAAATATTCCAGATTTTAAGTGTGATATTGTGCCGCATTTATGGAATGGATCCCGGCGCCCAGGACCGGCGCACAAGAAAAACCCGGAGGCGGCACCTCCGGGCTTCCCTCAAGCCGAAGCCTTTGCGGCTCAGCACGTACCTTCTTCGCGGCAACCCTTATAGGCGCCGCCCGCCGCGCCGACAGCACCGCCGATAACGGCACCCGTGGTCGCGGAACCGCCGGTGATGGCACCAGCCGCCGCGCCGACGCCGGCGCCGATCGCACCGCCCGAAAGGGCGCCCGACTCGGTCCTGTTCAAATCCGTGCAGCCCGCCGTAAAGAGAAAGGCGGCTGCAGCCATGCCAATCGCTGTTTTCGTCATCACGCTTTCCTCCATGGTTGCTCATTCTGAAAACGAATGAAGCCGCCAGGCGTTCCTTGAAAGAAACCGGCATCGTGTCCCGGCCAAAGGAGCGAAAAACCTTGTGCGACAGCAGCATGCTGCGGATGATCGCGGCCGCATGACACAGGACGTCACACCCCAGGGCCCCGGCGGCGACCGGATGAAAGAAGCAGCGCCGGCGGAGCCGCCGCGCCGCTATGGGGTTTTGCGGCTCGTCTTGCTTTACGCGGCACGGCTCGTCCTTGTCGTCTTCCTCGCACCCGCCTTTCTCCTTCTTCTTTATGCGGTGGTGCCGCCGCCCGGCACGCCGCTCATGCTCATCCGGGCAGTCGAAGGGCATGGCCTCACAAAGGACTGGGTGCCGCTCTCCGGCATTTCGCCGCATCTGCAGCGTGCGGTGATTGCCGCCGAAGACGGGAAATTCTGCAGCCATGGCGGCTTCGACTGGGAGGCCGTGGATACGGCCATGCAAAGGATGCGGCGCGGCGGCTCGCTTCGTGGCGCGAGCACGATCAGCATGCAGACGGCGAAGAATCTCTTTCTCTGGCCGGGCCGCACCTTCTTCCGCAAGGGAGCGGAGGCCTATATCACCGTCTGGCTCGAAACGCTGCTTGGCAAGAAGCGCATTCTGGAACTCTATCTCAATGTCATCGAGTTCGGCCCCGGCATCTACGGCGCAGAAGCCGCCGCGCGGCATTACTACGGTGTGAGCGCGAAGGAGCTGACGCGGACGCAAGCCGCGCAGCTTGCTTCCGTGCTGCCGGCGCCTCTCACGCGCAGGCCCGGTCCGAGCGGCTATGCGAGCACCATCGCCGCGCGCATGAACCATGTCGTGCTGGGCGAGAACGGGCCCTGCGGCTGACGCTCAGCCGTGACTTTCTTCGGGCGCCTCCGCGGGTGCGTCATGCGCATCGCCTTCTCCGTTGCGCAGGGCGATCGCGGCAAGGACGCAGAGACTGCCTTCCGTCTGCGAGAGATGCCATTCTGCAATCGAAACGGTGCGGGCGGCGGCATAGTCGGCGCGGATGGCGGCGGCGAGCGCGCGATGCGTGTCTTCCACGCTCATGCCGGGCGACCAGCCTTCGGCGCGCAGCGCATCGGCGAGGCGCTTTTCATGAATGACGGCGCTTTCGGATGCACCGCCTTCGGCAATGAAGCGGCGGCCGAGATAGGCGGCGCCTTCCGCATCTTCGAGGAGCGCTGTGAATGCCTGCGCGGCGACGCCCGAGCCCGCAGGCTGCCGCGTGAAGAGAAGGCCGGGAATGGCAGCGGCGGCAAGGGCCGCGCCGCCGAGGATCATCAGTGTACGGCGGGTGACGGCAGGGCCGTGATGCGCCTCGTGGCCGTGCCCGTCTTCATGGCCGTGCGAATGATCGTGGTCGTGGTTCATGTCGTCGATCCTTCTCAGAGCGGCGTGGCGGCGGCGAAGCGGCGCTTCAGATGGTCGGAGAGGCGCAGCGCCAGCGCGACGAGCGTCAGCGTTGGGTTCACGGTCGAGCCGGTCGGGAAGAGCGACGAGCCCGCGATGAAGAGGTTCGACATGCCATGCACGCGGCAATCGGCATCGACGACGCCGTGCTTCGGATCGGCGGAGATGCGCGTCGTGCCGAGATGGTGGTTGCCCCAGCCTTCCGCCACCGTCCATTCGTCGCGCTCGGGGAAGAGCACGCGCACGCGGCCCTCGCCCCAGCCGCCGAAGGCGCGCGCCACCGCTTCGAGATTGGCGCGCAGGCTGTCGCGGTCCGATTTCTTCAGCCGCCAGGTGAGCTTGGTGCGGTTGAGGCCGAGCGCATCCTTCTCATCCGACAGCGTGATGCGGCTTGCCGGGTTCGGTTCCTGCTCGCTCGCGCAGCCGACGCCGAGGCGCCAGCCGAATTCCTCTGTCGTCGCGGGCGTGGAGGTCGTGCTGCGCGCTAGTTGCAATATTTTCGGGTGGAGATATTCGGCCGGGTCCGGCGGATTGTCCTTCCCCGTCTCGGCGGTGACGGGGCGGGACGGCGCGAAGGTCAGCACCGTGCCAAGCCGCTTCTCGCGCCTCAGATAGGCCTCGCTCATCAGCAGGCAGCCGCGCATGACGACATTGCCGCCCGGCCGCTCGACGCGCGTATAGGTGCGGTACCAGTTCGCCACGAGGTCGAGATCGGTGACGAGGAAGGTCGCCGGCGAGCCGACATGCGGATGCTCCATGAAGAAGCGGCCGACATTATCCGTGCGGTTGCCGAGGCCGTTCGCCTCGACGCTGTTCGAAAGGAGCAGCAGCCGCGCATTCTCGATGCCGCCGCAGGCCAGCACGCAGGCGCGCGGGCGGATCGTGAACTTGACGCCGGAAAGCGTCGCGATCTTCAGATGGTCGACTTCCGCGCCGTTTTCCGTCGGCACGATCTCGGTCACGTTCGACTCGAGATAGCAGGCGATGTTCGCCGCCCGCTCGATATCGGGGCGGTATTTCGTGCCGAAGCGCGTCGGCGGGCTGTAGAGAAAGAAGCGCGTCTCCACCTCGTCGCCCGCCAGCGGCAGCGGCGCGCCGCCATCGGCCCATTCGGACGCATCGTCGAAGCCCGAGGAGCGGATCTGGCAGATCTCGCGGGCCCGGTCGTAAAAGGGGTCGAGATCGGCCCGCGTCATCGGCCAGCCGGAATAAGGCACCCAGTCGCGCTTCTCGAAATCGATGGGCTCGAAGGGCCGCGTCCAGCCGCCCCAATGGTTCGTGGTGCCGCCGAAATAGCGCAGCCTGGAGCTTGTCAGCGGATAGTCGACGCCGCCCATCTCGCCTTCATAGAGGTCCTGCGTCGCCGCATCGAATTCGAAGCCGCCGCTCTCGATCAGCGCGACCGAAATATCCGTGCCCGCCAGTTCCCGCGCGATCGCGATACCCGCCGCGCCCGCGCCGATAATGGCAAGGTCGGTCTCGATGATGCTTCCGTCTTCTACCTGGCGGCCGTCGATGAACATGGGGGCGGGGTCTCCTCGGGGCGGGTCGCAATATTATGACGATCTTGTTACCCCATTTCGGGCCGGAATTGCGGCGGCTGCCGGGTTTTTGTGGGGCTGCGGCGGGGTCAGCCGGTATCCGTATGCGAAAAGTCGTCGCCCTTGTAGAGAAGCAGGGTGCCGCGGGTTCGCGCCACGGCATAGGCAAAGCAGTCGCCCATATTGAGCTGCGCCGGGTGGCCGCGCCCCTTGCCATAGCGCGAAAAGGCGAGGAGCGCCGCATTCGCTTCCGCCTCGGCAATGCCCACCACCTCGATGCCGGCAGCCTCCAGAAAGGCCTGCACGTCGTCGCGCGCTTCCTCGACGGTGGCGTGGCGCTTGCGGCAAATGCCGAGGGCGGCTTCGAATATCGCGATGGCAGATGTCACGGGCGCTTCGGCCGCTTCGATCCTGTCGGCCAGTCTGTCTGCATCTTCCTCGGCGGTCAGGATGGCGACGATGGCCGAGCTGTCGATGAACATCAGGCGTCCCCGCTCAGCTCGTCGTAAAACGCCTTGTCGGCGGCAAGTCCGGTCGCGGGCCGCGCCATGATGCGCTGCTGCAGCGGGCGCAGCCGCTCCCGCAGCGGCACGGCGGAGGTGGTGCGGTGCAGCTCGTTTTCGAGCGCCAGACGCACGGCTTCCGTTTTGGTCGTGTGCTTTGCCCGGGCGAGCTTTTCTGCGAGGCGGTTCACTTCTTCATTGCGAATGTTCAGGGGCATGGCGGTCTCTATGTGATGACGTAAATATAATATTGTGTAGACGTAAAGAAAGCAAGGTTTTCCGGCGATTTGCGTTGCAGATCGTGCCATCCTCGCGCGCTGGTCGTCTTTGCCCGAAGCTTGAAATTGTGGCCCAATTGGGCTACAAATGACATCAGGTTTTCAGGAGAAACGGATATGTCCACGAGTGTCGTTCGCGCCCGCGTCGAAGACGATGTGAAGGAAGATGCCGCCGCCGTGCTTGGCGAGCTCGGGCTGACCGTCTCCGATCTCATCCGCATGACGCTCACCCGTGTGGCCCGGGAGCGGGCGGTTCCATTCGACCTCACTGCGCCCAACGCAAAAACGCAGACGGCAATGAAAGAGGGCCGGAAGCTGATCAAGGCGCGACGGGCACGGTTCTCCGACGGCGACGAGCATCTGAATGCCCTCGGAAAAGTCCGCTAGCAACAAGCGGGCTTCACGGCCCCGCACATCGGACCACACCAGGGCGTTCAAGAAAGACTGGGACCGCCTTTCCCGCACCGGCCGTTACGATATGGGCCGTCTGAAGGAGGTCATGCTCCTGCTCATCGCGAATGACGGCCCGCTGCCCGCCGAGTGGAAAGATCACCCTCTCAGGGGCGAGTGGGCCGACCATCGCGAATGCCATGTCGGCGGCGATTTTCTGCTGATCTACACATGCGACGGCGACACGGTCGTTTTCGAGCGGGCCGGGACGCATGCCGAACTCTTCGAATGATTGCTCGCCGGCGGGCCCACTGGGCCGAGGGCGCGGCGAATAACCGGCATTTCAGCGACTGCGCATGCGGCGTCACCCTAATTTTCGCAGGGTTTTGGCGGGTTTCGAGGGCGTTTTCGGCTGGACCCGGCAGCGCGCTCCATGCGAGGTTTCATCCCAACAGAACACCCCCGAGGCTGCCGCCGCCGGGCCCTTGAAGGCCCAAGCGACAAGACGGCGCTCGCCAGAGGCGGAACCCCATCAAACAGGAGGACGGTCAATGAAGGACTATCTGAAATTCTACATCAACGGCCAGTGGGTGGACCCGGTCACGCCGAAGACGCTCGACGTCATCAACCCGGCCAATGAAGAGCCCTTCGCCCGCATCAGCATGGGCTCGTCGGCCGATGTCGACAAGGCCGTCGCGGCGGCGAAGGCGGCCTTCCCGAAATTCTCCGCGACCTCGAAGCAGGAGCGCATCGAGCTCCTGCAGTCGATCATGGCGGTCTATCAGAAGCGCTATGCCGATGTCGCCGCTGCCATCACCGAGGAAATGGGCGCGCCGAAGACCCTGTCGGAAAAGGCCCAGGCCGCGATGGGCATCGCCCATATCAACACCAATCTCGAAATCCTGAAGAAATACGAGTTCGAGGAAGACAAGGGTCCGACGCGCATCCTGCGCGAGCCGATCGGCGTCTGCGGTTTCATCACGCCGTGGAACTGGCCGG
>PNMC01000070.1 GCA_013823365.1 Parvibaculum sp.
GCCGCCCGGGTGACCTGCCCCCCGCTCGCCCCCGCGGCGCTTTTGGCCCCATCCGGCACCGGTCTTCCCCTCCCGGTGCCAAGCGCGAAATGCGCTGTTGCGCCCCGTCCTCCCCCGGCGGGGCGCAACTCTTTTGCGCCCCGCCTTTCTTGTTTTGAAGGTGGGGAACGCAACTCTTTTGCGCCCATGCTTTGCACCGCCCTGCCCGAAGCGTCTAAGCTCCCCCACCCTTCCGAACGATCCGGGCCTCATGTCTCGTTTTTCCGATTTCACCGGCGACCCCACCCATCTGATTTCCGATGCCGAGCTTGAAGAGCTCGAACAGGAAATCCCGATCCTTGCCGGCCTGCGCCGCTTCGGCGAGGAGGCGGTGCGCATGCCCTGGTTCTCGAAGCTCGGCCGCCCGCTCGACCGCGAGGAGCGTGCGCTGGCCCGCTCCTTCCTCGACGGTCTCGGCTTTCCCGATGTCGAGCCGGCGCGGCTGCGCGACTGGTCGGAGGCGGCCGATGCCGCCATGACGCTCGATATCGAGCCCGCCCATTGGGAAGCGGAAGAAAGCCTGCGGGCGGGCCTCGCCGCCGATGCGCTCGACCTTCTGAGCGAGGACGCGCTCAATATCGCCCTGACGCATGTCTCGGCGCTCCTCGGCGAGCGGCTCCGCGGCGCAGTGGAAGAGGCCGCCGATTTCTGGGAGGTCGAGGATCTGGAGCTTCTGAACGCCGCCGCGGGCGCCGCCCTTCACGCCGCGCATGGCGCCGCGCTTTCGCTCATTTCGGGCGCGGAGGAGGACCATCCCTTCCGCCGCAAATTCGCGCTCTTTGCGCGCGGCCGCTGGCCCATCGGCATTGCGGGCCTTACCCTCAATATTTTCTGATTCGCCCGCGCAAGAAGAAACGGACTGAAGCCTTGGACCTGAAGATCGCGACCTGGAACATCAATTCCGTCCGCCTGCGGATCAATCTCGTGGAGCAGTTGCTCGCCGAGGAAGAGCCCGATGTCCTCTGCCTGCAGGAGATCAAATGCATCAACGATGCCTTTCCCCTGAAGGCGATCAGGAAGGCGGGCTATGAGCATGTCGCCGTCCACGGCCAGAAGGGCTATCACGGCGTCGCGACGCTGAGCAAAATCCCCTTCAGGAAGACCGCGAGCCGCGACTTCTGCGAGAAAGGCGATTGCCGCCACATCGTCACCGATCTCGACGTGCCGGGCGGGTTGCAGATCCACAATTTCTACGTGCCCGCCGGCGGCGACGAGCCGGACCCGAAGATCAATGTGAAATTCGCCCACAAGCTCGACTTCGTGCGCGAGATGACCTCGCTTTTCGGCAAGATGCGCGGCAAGAGTACCAACCGCATGGTGCTGGTCGGCGATCTCAATATCGCGCCGCTCGAACATGACGTCTGGTCGCACAAGCAATTGCTGAAGGTCGTCAGCCACACGCCGGTCGAGGTGGACCTCATGAACGAGCTCTATGCCTCGCATGACTGGGTCGATGTGATGCGCCGCTTCGTGCCGGAGACGGAGAAGCTCTATTCCTGGTGGAGCTACCGCGCGAAGGACTGGCTCGCCGCCGATCGCGGCCGCCGCCTCGATCACATATGGGTGACGCCGGCGCTGAAGGATGCGCCGCTCTCCATGCATGTGCGGAAAGATGCGAGGGGGTGGGAGCGGGCGTCGGACCATGCGCCGGTGATCGCGGCGCTGAGGCTTTGAAGCTGGGGGGGCCAGCTTTCGGGGGTAGAGGCCTCGCCTCCACCCGCTCCTGGGGTTCCTACCTGTCCGGCCGCCATCCGGACATGGGGGGGACCGGAGGGGCTTCTTGTTAGGGTAGATACCCCATAATAGGGTATTGACCCTATTGGTGCAAGGGGGCAGGGTCGGCCCGCGCCCTGCAAGGGGCCGCAAGGGAAAGGGCCGCCAGGGCCCGAGGGAACGAGGCAGCGAAGACTTTCCATGGCATTGAAGACAAAGGACAAAATCCTCACCGTCAGCCTCAAGCTCTTCAACGAGAACGGCTATGACGCGGTCACGACGGCGCGCATCGCCGAGGCGGTGGGGATTTCGGAAGGCAACCTCTGGTACCACTACCGGACCAAGCGCGACCTCGTCCGCGCCCATCAGCTCGCCCTGTTCGAGCAGATCGACCGCCGCCTCGCCATCGCCTCGACGCCCGAAACCGTGCTCGAGAACTACGCCCTCTTCAATCGCCTGGTCTTCGAGGAAGTCTGGACCTACCAGTATCTCTATCGCGACCAGGCCGAATATGGCCGCACCTCGCCCGAACTCGAAGGCAAGGTCGGCACCGTTTATGAAATGACGACGGCCATGCTGATCCGCTTCTTCCGCCACATGATAGAGGCAGGACACCTCGCCATGCCGGAAGACGAGCTGGCGCCGCTTGCCGACAATGTCTGGATGGTGATCCGCTACTGGCCGAGCTTCCTGCGCGAGACGCGCAGCACCGTGAAACTCGACAAGGCGGCGCTCAATGCCGGCATCCGCCACCATTTCGCGCTCTTCGAAACGCATCTGACGGCACAGGCCCGCCGCTACTTCGAGAAGAACGCCTACGCCTGAGCGTCTCAGCCCTCCGGCTTTTCCTTCTTCTTCAGCGTGACGAAGGTCGCGGTCGAGCTTCCCGTTGCCAGCAGCTTGCCGCTTTCCTCGTCGATCAATTCGCCCTCGATGAAGCCGACCGACTTGCCGCGCTTGATGACGCGGCCCGTGCCGATGATGCGGCCCGGCCGCGCGGCATTGAGCATCGAGACTTTCAGTTCGAGCGTCGGCGAAATCTGCCCCCATTCGAGATCGAGGCCGACGGCAAGGCTCATCACATCGTCGAGCATGGCCGCCACCATGCCGCCCTGAATGCCGCCCCACATGTTGCAGAGCTCGGCACCTGCATTGAAGGCGACCTTGACGGTGCGGTTCTCCTTGTCGGCATCGAGAATTTCGAGCCCGAGATAGCGGCTTGCCGGCGCCATGCGCTTGAACACCGCCTGGATGTTCGGCGGCCAGTCCGCCTTCGGCGCTGCACCTGCCTCTTTCGTCTGCCCTTCGCTCATTCCCTTGCCCGCCCTTTTTTCTTGTCCTTGTCCCGCCCGAGCCTTTCGCGAAGCCCGGCAAGATCGTCACCCACCGCTTCCAGCCGGTCGGCCACCCGGCCCGCGACCGAGCCCGCCATTTCCGGAAACTCGCCCATCAGCCGCTGGAACATGTCGCGCCCGATCCGGAGCGCCTGCAGACCCGTGACGGCGCGCAGCGTGGTGCGCCGCGCCTCCGGCCCGAAGAGTGCCGTTTCGCCGATGAGATCGCCCCTGTCAAGCCGGTGGGCGCGCGGTTCGCCCGCCTCGTCCCGCGACAGCATCGCCGCCTCGCCTTCGAGAATGAGCCAGGCGCAATCCGCCTCCTCGCCCTCGGTGAAGAGTGTCGCGCCTGCCGCGAAGGCGCGCCGCTCGCAGGTGAAGGCCACGACCTCCAGCCGCACGGGATCGAGCCCGGCAAAGAGATCGAGCTTCTGCAACAGGGCGACGGCGGGTTCGAGGCTCATGGGAAAATCATAGCGGACACCCCCCGCCCTGTCGCGCGCCCATGTCGCCCCAAGTCGCGCCTCCCGCTGCCCATGCCGGTTTGCGCCCCTGCGCCTGCGCCGGTATGAAGGATGACCCGGCGAAAACCGGGACCGGATTTTCTCTTGCGAGGCCCGAATGAGCGGCGAGACGCGCGACATTGCCTGGGACCATCCCTTCCCCTTCATCCATGAAGTGCGGGTCGAGCCCCAGCATATCGACGATTTTCAGCATACGAACAATGTCGTCTACCTGACCTGGATGGCGAAGACGGCCTGGGAACATTCGAAGGCGCTCGGCCTCGATTTCGCGGCCTATGCCAAGGTCAATCGCGGCATGGTGGTGCGCCGCCACGAGCTTGAATATCTCGCCGCAAGCCGCGAGGGCGAGCGCGTGGCGATCGGCACATGGATTACGGGCAATGACGGGAAACTTCGGCTCCGCCGCCGCTTCCAGATGGTGAATGCGGATACGGGCGTAACGCTGCTCCGCGGCCTCAGCGATTTCGTTTGCATCAATATAGAGACCGGCCGCGCCACGCGCATGCCGGCGGAATTCGCTGCGGCCTATGCGCTCACCGCCACGGTGCCCGGCGACAATTGAAGCCTTCCGCCTTTCATGCGGCGATCCGTCCGATTGGCAAGCCTTGGGCGATGCGGCACATGAATCCCCAAGCTCACGGGGAGGTACGCCCATGGACCGGATCGACAACGCAACGCTTTTCGCTCTCAACATCGTCATGACGGTGGTGCTGGCATCGCTCGTCTGGGGCGTGGGCGCCTTCGTGATCGCGGCGCTCGCCGGCGTGCCGCTCGCACTCGGCGCGATCGTCGGCCTCTCGCTCACCGCGAAGGCCTGAGCGCATTCGTCCCAATCCAGGGGCGGCAGGCCCGGAGCAAGCGGCCTTGGATTGCTTCGGCCTTGCAGGCCTCGCAATGACGATTGAGCTCATCGGCAGTTCGGAAAAACTTTCTAGGGCACGAGGCGATAGCCACCCGTTTCGGTGACGAGGATTTCCGCATTCGAGGGGTCTTGCTCGATCTTCTGCCGGAGCCTGTAGATATGGGTTTCGAGCGTATGCGTCGTCACGCCTGAATTGTAACCCCAGACTTCGGCCAGCAGGACATCGCGGCCGACCACGCGCGCGCCGGCGCGGTAGAGGAATTTCAGGATCGCCGTTTCCTTTTCCGTGAGCCTGATCTTTTTCTCCGCCGCATCGCTGAGCGTTTTCGCGCTCGGCCTGAACGTATAGGGCCCGATCTTGAAGACCGCATCCTCGCTCTGCTCGTGGCTGCGCAGATGCGCCCTGATCCGCGCCAGCAGCACGCCGAAACGGAAGGGCTTCGTCACATAGTCGTTCGCGCCTGCATCGAGCCCGAGAATCGTGTCGGCATCGGTGTCGGCGCCTGTCAGCATCACGATCGGCGCCTTGACGCCGGCCTTGCGCATCAGCCGGCAGGCCTCGCGACCGTCCATGTCCGGCAGGCCGACATCGAGCAGCACGAGATCGGCATGATGCTGCTTCACATGCTCGATCCCCGCCCCGGCACTCGCGACCGAGACGCAGGAAAATTCCTCGTGAAGCTGCAATTGCTCGGCAAGCGAGTTGCGCAGCACATCGTCATCGTCGACCAGCAGGATTTTTTTCTTGGCGCTCATGGTCTACAGCGAATAGCCGAGGCGTTCGATATGCGGCGCGAGAACGGGAAGCACCGGCTTCATCTGTGCCTCGTAATGCCGCCAGCGTTCCGCCGAGCTTGCATAGATGGGCTGCGTCACCTGCGAATAGGACGGCGTGCGGATCGTGCCGCGCTGGAGCGCATGCGCCGCCGGGTCGCTCACCGCATCGTTCCACTCGAGCCCGAGAAAGTTCAGCACCGGCTCCACCTCGCCCCTGAGATCGGCGACGAGATTCTCGTAGCGCACTTCCCGCACATTGAGCGGCATGAGCGTGCGATACTGCTCCCATAGCGCGAAGACGCGATCGTAGAACCGCGCCGACCCCTCAAGCGTCAGGAAATTCAGCATCGCCCCGTTCGGCACGAAATCCTGCATGAAGCAGGAGAGCACGCAATCCGCCGGATGGCGCAGCGCCAGCAGGAACTTCGCTTCCGGGAAGAGGCGCGCGATGAGCCCCGCATGCACCATGTTGAGCGGCATCTTGTCGACGACGATGCGGCCTTCGAGATCGGCATCCGCCGCGCGAAGCTCGTCCCGGTAAACCTCCCGCAGCCGCGCCCGCTCCGCTTCGTCGAGCGTGAAAAGCGCCTTCGGATAACCGGCAAAGGCCTTTCGCACCGTATTGACGAAGGGCATTTCCTCGAGCACCTGAACCTTCGGATGGGCATCGAGAATCTGGTCGAGCAGCGTCGTGCCCGAGCGCGGGAAGCCGACAAGAAAAACCGGCCCGGCCGCCTGCCCGGGCTCCCGCCCGATGGCAGGGAGCGCGCTCATGCGGCTGACATTCTCCTTCGTCATCAGGCGCGACAGCTCTTCCACCTCGCCGATGAACTTGCCGCGGTCCACGCGTTCGAGCGACTTCAGCTCGCTCGTCCGCCGGTTCATCGCCTCGAAATGGGTAAAGGCCGCCTGATACTCGCCCATCTCGTCGCAGATCTGCCCGAGCTCGGAAAGAATAAGCCGCGCATCCGGCGCGCGCATCGGCTCCGCCGCCACGCTTTCGAGCCGCGCCCGAAGCTCGCCGAGCAGCGCCTTGTTCTTCTTGTCCTTCCGGCGCCGCGCCTTGGCCCATGTCCGCAAGGCACCGGCATCCTTCGGCTGCTTTTCGAGCGCCTTCTCCGCCCAGAGGATCGCCGCATCGAGATCGCCAAGCCGCTCATAGGTCGTCGCCAGAATGGCCGTGATCTGGGCGGGTTCGCCGCCCAGCACGGCAAGCGCCTGCTTGCAATAATCGACCGCCTCGCGGAAGAGCCCGGCATCGCTCGCCGCCGAGGCCGCGCGCATATAGGAGGCGGCTTCGTCCGGCTTCAACTCGATCAGCCGGTCGTAGTCGTCCATCGCATCGGCATAATCGGAATTGTCCTGATGGAGCTGCCCGCGATTGAGATAGAGATCGGGATAATCCGGATTGATCATCTCGGCGCGGTGATAGGAGATCAGCGCCTCATCCGCCTTGCCCTGGTCGCGCTGCGCATTGCCGAGATTGACCCAGACATTGGCATGGCGCGGCATCAGCGCGGCGGCGGTGGCGATGAACTTCTCCGCCTTTTCGGCGTCCCCCTTGCCGAGCGCGACAAGCCCGATGAGATGCATCGCATCCGGGTTTTTCGGCTCCGCCTGCAGCACGGCGGCCGCCGCCTTCGCCGCATGTTCGAGCCGTCCGGCCGCGAGATTCGCCCCGCCAAGCTGCAGGAGCCTGGTGATGTCGTCCTTCGAGACAGGCCGCGGGACCGCGCCGGGCGCGGGCGCCGCCGGCCGCGCGCCGCTTGCCGAAGGCGGCAGGCCGACGGTCGGGCGGAACCCGCCCTGATTGAATCCTTGGGGATTGAACCCCTGGGGATTGAAACCTTGCGGCGTGAGGCCCGGGAGAACGGGTTTTCCGGGCCCCTTGGGCGGCGAATTGCGGGTCATGACGGAAACGGGGGGATTGAGGGTTTCATGCGGGCGGAGTGTGCCACAGGCGGAAGCCGCGACCAACGCTTTCGGGCCTGCCCGGCGGAAGCTGCATCCTGCCCGGCAGATTTTGCCGCCCTTCGCGGGCATTCCTTCCGAAAGCCGCGGAAATCCGCCGCTTCGCCCTGGCCCGCTCCTTGCTCCCCAGGGGGCATGACCGATATCGCCGCCCCTTCCATCGCCCTTCACCAGACGCCCGGCAAGCGCAACATGGCGTCCGCCGCCTTTGCGGAACTGCGCGCCGCCCGCGCCGAGGGCCGCGCGCCGCAAGGGAGCGAGCTGAGCTTTGCCGACCTCGTCGACACTATCAATCCGCTGCAGCACATCCCGGTCGTCTCCGACATCTATCGTCACCTCACGGGCGATACATTGAGCCCGCAATCCCGCGTGGCGGGCGGCATTCTTTTCGGCGGCGTCATCGGCGGCGTCGCTTCCGTGATGAGCCTCGCGATCTCGGGCGATAGCGAAAAAGGCGCGGGCGATGTTTTGCTGGCCTCGCTTCTCGGTGGCGAAAAGGAACCCGCCGGGACACAGCTCGCCGAAGCGGAGAAGCCCGCAGAGGCCCCCGCCGCAACGGCTGCCGCGCCGCTCCCCGAAGCGCCGCTCCGCACTGCCTCGCTCGCGCCGTCGCGCCCGGCGGAAGCACCCGCGAAGCCCGCGCCCGCCGCCGCTCCGGCGCCCAATCTGAGCCCCGAAGCCTTCAACGCCCTGCTCGGCGCCTTTGCAGACCCCGCCCCGCTCCGCGAGGCCGAAGCCCGCCTGACGGCAGCCAGCCCCGACGAGAACGGCGATATCGGCGACGACGCCATGATCCTCTCCGCCCCGGGCGCCACCGCGCTGGCCGATGCAGGCCTGATGGCCGCCATGCAGCAGGCGATGGACAAATACGAGGCGATGCAGTCCCTCGCGCGATAATGCGGCGGGCAGCGGCTATATCTGGCGGCGCATGGCAATCCCGCCTAGAGTCCCCCTGCCATGACCCGCGCCGATCTCCTCGATGAAATCCTCGTCACCGCGCCGCCCGGAAGCACGGCCGGCGTGCTGATCGCGGGTGGAGAGCGCTTCGACTGCGCGCTCGGCCGCACGGGCATTCTCATCGAAAAGCACGAAAGCGACGGCGGCACCCCGGCGGGCTGCTTTCCGCTTCGCGCACTCCGCTACCGCGCCGACCGGCTCGCCGCGCCTGCGACCGCCCTTCCCTATGCCGCGATCGAGCCGCAGGACGGCTGGTGCGACGCGCCGGACGATCCGAACTACAACCGGCCGGTGAAACATCCCTACCGCGCCAGCGCCGAGAAGATGTGGCGCGAGGATCATCTCTACGATCTCGTGGTCATTCTCGGCCAGAACGACGATCCCGTCGTGCCGGGCGCGGGCAGCGCGATCTTCTTCCACCTCGCGAAGGAACTGGAGACGGGCTTCCGCCCGACCGAAGGCTGCGTCGCGCTCCGCCTTCCCGACATGCTGCAAGTGCTCGCCCGCTGCGGCCCGCGCACAATCATGCGGATCGAGCTTGGCTAGATTTGTTTCGGCAACTTCGTGACCTGGCAGAAGGTTATTTTGCGCCCACCCTCCCCTTGAGGGAGGGTCAAAAAATTCAAGCAAAGCGCGGAATTTTTCGGGGAGGGGTGAGAGGACAAAATCGCGAGGAAGAAGTCTGTGTAGAGACCCAGCCCCCTCCCCGAAATTTACTTCGCTATCGCTCGCAAATTTCGACCCTCCCTCAAGGGGAGGGTGGATGATTTCCAAGGATGTGAGGAGCACGACCTCGCTCAACCCCTGGTCCCGAACAAGGCGCTGCCGACGCGCACATGCGTGGCGCCGAGCCGCACCGCCGTTTCGAAATCGCCGCTCATGCCCATCGAGAGCCGGGAAAGCCCGTTGCGCCGCGCGATCTTCTCGATGAGCGCGAAATGAAGCGCGGGCTCTTCATCGAGCGGCGGAATGCACATCAGCCCCTCTATATCGAGCTTCCATTCCTCCCGGCAGCGCGTGAGAAACATATCCGCCTCCTGCGGCGCGATGCCCGCCTTCTGCGCCTCCTCGCCCGTATTCACCTGCACGAAAAGCCGGGGCAACGCCGCCCCCTTCTCCCGCGCGCGCATGAGCGCAAGCGCGAGCTTGTCGCGGTCGAGCGTGTGGAAGACATCGAAAAGTTTGAGCGCCTCGTCGAGCTTGTTCGTCTGCAAGGGGCCGATCAGATGAAGCTCGACATCGGGAAAGCGCGCCCGGAGCGACGGCCATTTCGCCGCCGCTTCCTGTACGCGGTTCTCGCCGAAGACGCGCTGGCCCGCTTCGATCAGCGGCAGGATCGCCTCCTCGCCGAATGTCTTCGACACGGCGATGAGCGTCACCTCCTGCGGGTCGCGCCCCGCCTCGCGCGCCGCCTTCGCGATGCGGCGCCCGATATCGGAAAGCCGCTCCGCCGCCTCGCCAGGACTGGTATCTCTCGCCGCGCCTGTCATAGTTTCACTCCGGATGAGACGGGAGAGAAACTAGTGTCAGGCTCGGGAGGAGACAAGCAGGACGGCGCGAGGATGCTGCGCGCCGCCCGCGCCCTTTCCGCCGGGCGGGCCCCGGTGCCGCTGATCGCGATGACGGATGCCGAGCGGGCGCCGGACCCTGAGGCAGCACTTCGCCGCCTGCCGCGCGGCGCGGCGCTGATCTGGCGCGCCTATGAGGGCGAACCGGAAAGGGATGGGCTGCGCCGCCTGACATCGCTTGCCCGTCGCCGCGGCATCCTGCTTCTCGTTGCAGGCGCCCCCCAACTCGCCGCGCGAACAGGCATCATGGGGCTCCACCTCCCCGAACGCGAGACGAGACGCCCGCGAAGCGGTCCTTACGTGATCCCGCGCTTGCGCCCTGCGCGGGGTCTCGCGCTCACCGCCGCCTGTCATTCCGAAATTGCGATCCGTCGCGCGGCGGCAGCGGGCGCCGATGCGGTGCTGATCTCGCCGGTCTTCGCAACGAAGAGCCACCCGCAGGCAGAGCCCATCGGCCTCCTCCGCTTCGCGAGCCTTGCCCGCCTCGCGCAAAGCCTCGGCCTGGCCCCTTACGCGCTGGGCGGCATCGCCACCGAAGCTGAAGCCCGCCGCCTCATGGGCACCGCCGCCATTGGCATAGCCGGTGTGAGCTTTCTCGGGTGAAGCTCAATATCCTTCGGGGATATAGTTGAACCGCGCCATCTGCTCGCGGTGATCGGCAACGATGCGCGCAACCTGTTCGGGCGTCAGCACATCGCGCCATGCGCCGCTTTTTCCACCGCGGAAGAAAGCGTCGGATTGTTCCGGCCTTTCGATGAAGCCCTGTTCGCTTTCCTGTTTCTGCAGCCGCTCGAAAGATGAAAAGCGGATCGCGCGCGCAATCTGTGTCGCGTTCGCCGGAATGCCGAGAAATTTCACAGCCCGCGCGAAATGAACCTCGGGTGCGGCGACGAGATCCTCATATTTCACGACATGAATTTTCGCACTAGGCTTCTCTGTCCAGCTCCGCACATGGCCGGACCAGCTTCGATAGAATTCCGGCATCCGCTCCGGGCCGAGCCGCGCCCCCATATTCTCGCTCGCAATATATTCGATCGCCCGGTCGAGATCGCTCATACCGAAATGACCGCGGATGGAAACCGCGACATCGAGCGGATTGCGCACGATATAAACGGCACCTGCCGACACGGAAGCCGTATGCAGCGGCACGCCGTGCCAGCTTCCGAAGAAATTATGCGTCTTGACGAGAATGGGATCGGGCCTGAGCGCGGTAATGCGCTTGTGGCCCGCGGGAAGGAGCCTTGCAATGTCCGGCTCGGTTAGTTCTTCGAGCGGCAGGCGTGCATCGGGCTCATACCAGACGCGGCCTGCATCGATCGGGCTGAGCGATGCCATCTTGTTGATGTCGAGCGGCTCGTCCTTGTCCCGCAACAGGTTGAGCAGGAAGATGCGCATCCATGTATTGCCGGACTTCGGGTAGGAGGCAAGCCAGATGATCGCGCCCATGCTCTCGCTGCCCCTTCTGCGGCTTACGCGTCGGCGGAAGCGCGTGACGGTACGGCGTCGCGATAATCGTCCGGGATATAGCCGAAGCGTTCCATCTGCTCGTGGTGATCGGCAATGATGCGCCGCACCTGATCGGGCGTCAGCACCTCGCGCCATTGTTCGGCCCGGCCTTCGCGGAAGAAGCTCTCCGCCTTCTTCGAGCGCTCCTTGAAGCCCTTCTTTTCTTCGATGGACTTCAACGTCTTGAACGAGGAATTGCGGATCGCACGCTCAAGGCGTTCCGCCGAAGGCTTCAGCCCGAGAAAATTCGCGACCTGCTTGAAATATTTGCGCGGCTTGTGAAGCAGATCCTCATATCGCAACACGAGAAGCTGCGGGCTCGGATGCTCTGTCCAGCTTTTCACATGCGTCGACCAGGAGCGGTGAACTTCGAGTACATGCGTCTCGGTGCCACCCGTCACCATCTGATCATTGGCGAGATGCACGATGGCTTCTTCTATCGTCTCGCCGAAGTGATGGCTGACGGAGATGACCACATCCAGCGGGTTGCGCAGCACATATATGCCGCCGGCGGTGACATCCATCGTGTGCATCGGCGTACCGCACCATTCGCCAAGGTAGTTGTGCGTCTTGACGAAAACGGAGTCGGGGAACACCGTCGTGAAATCGCGATGGACGAGAGGACGTAACTTCGCGATTTCTTCCGGTGAAAGGTCGGTGACAGGCCGTCCTCCGGAACGCCGCAGATACCACTGAGCGCCTGAGTCACCGATGCAGAAGTCGGTAATTTCGTTGATATCGACCGGCTCCATCGAATTCCTGAACAGATTGTGCAGGAAGCTCCGCATCCATGTATTGCCGGATTTCGGGTAGGACGCGAGCCAGATCAGGGCACCCATTCTCTTACTCTCCTAGACTAGTTCCCGCGCATCTCTATCAAGCCACGCGCCAAAAACAAAGAGAGCGGGTGTTACCACCCGCTCTCCTGATATCCGTGGTTCGAACCGCCGAGGCGATTAGAACGAGACCGAAAGAACGATACCGGCCGACTTGGAATCCCATTCGGCGCCGGCACCGAGGAAGCCGGCACCCGTGGCGTCGACATCCGTCATCTGCAGGTCGAGGCCGATATCGACGCCCGAGCCGAGATTGTAGCCGCCGCCCGTCTGCCAGGTCTTCGCCTTGGCATTGCCGAGGCCCGACAGCGACAGCTCGTCTTCGAGATAGGCCACACCGACGGTCCACGGACCCGTCGCATAGGACAGGCCGAGCGTCCAGACTTCTTCTTCAAAACCAGCAGCGCTGGCGACCGGGAGGCTCGTCACGGTGAGGTCTTCCGACTGATACCAGGCACCGCCCAGCGTGAAGCCACCGAAGCCGAGGTTGAGGCCGAGACCCCACTCTTCCGGATCGGCTGCGATGCCCGTGGGCGCGTCGCCCGAGACATAGAAGCCGGACACACCGAGATCGAGACCGCCGAAGGAACCGGCATAGTTGAGCGCCACTTCGACCACATCCTCGACCGAGCTGTTGCTCGGGTTCAGGCCGAGACCGTTCGGGTTCGGGCCATTGAAAGAGGTCTCAGGCGTGTAGGAGAGACCAAGCTGGAAGCCGGCGAAGCGCGGGGTG
>PNMC01000071.1 GCA_013823365.1 Parvibaculum sp.
GCCAGCCGCTCCAGCTCCTCGGCCTCGTCCCAGATCACATTGAAATAGCCGATGATCGCCTGCACGAGGCGCCAGCTCGGGCGGCCGCGCTTCCCGTGTTCGAGCGCCGAAAGATAGGCAGGCGTGACGCGGAGCGCCGCCGCCATGTCCTTCAGGGTGATGCCCCGCTCGGCGCGGAGTTCCCGCAATTTCCGGCCGAAAGGCGTCATCTCTTCTTCCTCAGCCAGAGATAGAAGGCGCCGCCGCCGCCATGTTTGGGGTGCGCCGGCTGGAAGCCCGAGACATGAAGCCGGAATTCGGCTTCGCCAAGCCAGCGCGGCACGGCGCTGCGGAGCACGCCCTGGCGCTCCGGCACCTCATAGAAGGTGCTGCCATGCAGCGTGTGGCGGGCATAGGGCGACGCCCCCTTGCCGGTAATGACGAGGATGCAGCGAAGCCCCCGTCCCCGCGAGCGGGCGATGAAATCGAGCAGCGCGCCATGGGCGCGTTCCTGGCTATGGCCGTGCAGGTCGATCGCTGCCTCGATCTCGATCTGGCCCCGGGCGAGCTTTTGCGAAGTCCGCCGCTCAAGGGGCCCAAGCGGCGGCGGTTCGGCGGGTGCACGGGGCCTTGGCGGCGCTGCAAGGACGGCAGGCGCGCGGGCGGCCTGCGGTTTCGGCGGCGAGGCGGGAGAGGGAGGCGGGGCGTCTTCGGCCGGTTCGGGTTTCACCCGTTTCAGCGGCTTTGCATCCTTCATTGCGGCGCGCCAGAGCTTGCGCTCCTCGTCGGTGAGGCTTCGGCTGCGGCGGCGCGGCTTCACGTCCTTGTCCTTCGCCATCTGCCCGCCTGCCCGTTTGCCGCTCCGGCTCTTCCTTTACGGCGCAATCGCCTTCGGCACCAGTGCGATCAATTCGCCTTCGGCCTTCATGCGGCCGGCGATCTCGCCTGCTTGCGTGCCCGAACCGAAAAATATGTCGCCGCGCTGGCGGCCCTTGATCGCCGAGCCCGTATCCTGCGCCACCATGAGGCGGGCGACGGGAACGACATCGCGCCCGTCCACCGTCGGGTGTTCCGTCGTCAGCCAGATGAGCGTGCCCAAGGGATGATGCGAGCGGTCGACGGCAAGGCTGCGGCCGGGCGTCAGATTCGTGCCTTCGGCGCCGGGCGGTCCGAGATCGGGATCGATATTCCTCAGGATACGGAAGAATATATAGGACTTGTTTTCATGCGTCAGCGCGCGGCCCTTGTCGGGCTGGCGCTCCATCCAGGCGCGGATGGTCTGCATGGAGACTTCTTCCATCGCGAGCTCGCCGCGATCGACCAGCACCTTGCCGATGGAGGTATAGGGATGGCCCGACTTCGCCGCGAAATTGAGGCGCACGATCTCGCCCGTTTCGAGGCGGACGCGGCCCGAGCCCTGCACATGGAGGAAGAAAGCGTCGATCGGGCTTTCAAGCCAGGCAATGGCAAGCGCATTCGCATCGAGCGCGCCATTCTCGATCTCGGCCCGTGTCGGGAAATTGCCGCCGCCCTCGACCATGCGGAAGCCCGCGGGCGGGGCGAGCACCGGCGTCTGATAGGGGCCGTGGCGCGTCAGCGCGCCTTTCATTTCCGGCTCGTAATAGCCGGTGAGAAGGCCTTTCTCCGACGGGAAGCGGACGGGCACGAACCAGTGCTGGAAGAAGCCGCGCGCATTGGCCGCCGCCGCGCCGGCACCCACTTGCGCCGCCGCCTCGCAGGCCGGCTGCCAGTCGCCCGCTGTGCCGTAGAGCCGGTCGCCGCCCTTGGTGTCGAGCGGCGCGGAAGGCGAGAGTTTCAGGATGCGCGTGCAGGAGCGCCTGAACGCATCGAGCGCCGCCGACTGGTCGTCGATATTCCAGCCCGCGAGATCGGAAAAGGAAAGCCGCTGCGGGCCCGCCGCTTCCGCGCTCATCTCAGCGGTGCCGCAGCCGACGAGAAAGGCGGCAACACCCGCCAGCAGCGCCAGACCATGCTTCATGCCCATGCCGGATCAAGCCGCCGCCGCGCCGGTTGCGACGAGCAGCCAGTTCGGATCGCGGCTTCGTGCATCGCGCTCGAAGGTCCAGACATCCGTCACTTCGCGCACCGTCACCGGATCGCCTTCCACCACCACGCCGTCGCCATTCTTGGTGCAGGAGGTGAGTTCGCTCTTGAAGGAGACGGTGACGCGCATGCGCGTGCCGGAGAGGTTCGCGTCGGCGATCTTCGCCGTGCCGATGCCGATGAAGCTCTGATCCACCGTGAGGCCCTTCGCCTCGCGGCCGGCGATGGCGCCTTCGAAGCTCTTGTAGACATCCTCGCTCAGGAGCGGCTTCAGCATCTCGCGGTTGCCGGCGGCAAAGCCCGTCACGATCATTTCATAGGCCGCGCGGGCGCCGGAGAGGAATTCATTCGCGTCGAAATGCCGGTCGGCGGTGGCAAGCGCGTCGAGCTTTGCGGCAAGCGCCGAACCTTCCTCCGCGACGCCCCGCCAGCGATAGGGCGCGGGGCCGGAAGAGGCGAAGGGGTCCCGCGCCGCGTCGATCACCCGGTCGCGGGCGGGCGCCGTTTCGCGCTGGCGCTTGGGCAGCGTCACGACCTTGTCGTCGCCCTTGGCGGGATCGAATGTGCCCTTGTCCGAGGAATAGGGATCGTAGGGCGGCGGTTCATGGCCGGTGCGGCGGCCGAGCACGCTTCTGAGCTTCAGAAACACGCCGACCGCGATGGCGAGCAGAATGAGATTGAGAAGTGTCACGCCGTCGTCCATTTGCTCGAGGAGCTTGCAGGGAACCGCGCGCCGCCGCCCCGGGCGGCGCGTGCTCCGTAATTTGTACCTACCCTTTAAACTAGGACACCGGAAGGCATTTTGCTACCTGAGCAGGCATTGGCGGGCATGGCCGGCGGGGAGCCGCTGCCCTATTGTCCCTTTCAGGGGGGGCCCGCCCGCATAATCCGAGGTAAATTCCGTTGCGCCTGTTTTTCCTGACCCTTTTCATCCTGCTGCCGCTGGCGGAAATCGCGGGTTTCGTCGTGCTGGGCGGGATGATCGGCCTGCCGGCGACCATTGCCGTGGTGATCGGCACGGCGCTTCTCGGCGCCTCGCTTTTCCGCCTGCAGGGGGTCGAGACCTGGCGCCGCGCCGAGGAGGCCATGAAGCGCGGCGAGCCGCCGGTCGCGGAGATGTTCGCGGGCGTGCTGCTTTTCGTCGCAGCCATCCTGCTGATCGTGCCGGGCTTCCTCACCGATGCGGCGGGGCTCCTTCTTCTCATCCCGCCGCTCCGCATGGGCATGGCGCGGCTTGCGGCGGCGCGGTTCGCGCAGAACGCCCATATCCATGTCCATATGAGCGGCGCGGGGCGGCGTCCGCCGCCGGGCGAGGGCCCGGTGATCGAGGGCGAGGCCGAGGAGATCGGCGAGGAGAAGCCCACGCTTCCGCGCGACGATTCACCCTGGCGGCAGTAAGGACCGGCTCTTTCTTGTCCGGCTTCCCGTTCCATGCTAGCCAGCAGCCTTCTCCGCGACGCGAAAGGGCGAGACTTCAATGTCGGATCAGGCGAATGGCGGCACCCAGGGTGCGCAGCTCCGGGTGCTCATGCAATATGTGAAGGATCTCTCCTTCGAGAACCCGAATGCACCCCAGACCCTCGGTCCGGTGGATGAACAGCCCGCGATCAATCTGCGTGTCGATGTCGGCGTGAAGCGCATGGCCGACACGGATTTCGAGGTGGCGCTCAAGATCGGCGCGGAAGCGCTTGTGAAGCAGAAGCCCATGTTCGTCGCCGAGATCGAATATGCGGGGCTTTTCCGCCTCGTGAACATTCCCGAAGCCGATCTCGAAGCGGTGCTCGTCATCGAATGCCCGCGCCAGATCTTCCCCTTCGCGCGGCGCATCCTTGCCGATATCACGCGGGACGGCGGCTTCCCGCCGCTGCTGATCGACCCGATCGATTTCGTGAGCCTCTATCAGCAGCGCCGCGAGCAGATGGCCGAACAGGTCGAAAGCGCCGCCAAGCCGAATTGAAGGTTCTTCCATCCTCGTCATTGCGAGCGACCGCAAGGGAGCGAAGCAATCCAGGAGCGGCATGCTCTGAGTTCGCCGCCTCTGGATTGCTTCGTCGCACCTTCGGTGCTCCTCGCAATGACGATCCGGGATTGACCAAGAATCCCCGACGCTCACTCCTTCGCGAATGTCGTCCAGAGCGGTTCGCCGCCGAGGCTGGCGATGAAGGCGTCATGCGCCTCGCGCTCGGCATCGGTGAGGCGCGAGGGCAGGGCGACGGGGCGCGGTTCGCGCATGATGCGCGCGGCGCCCGCCCCAGCCGAGCCGAAATCCGCTTGCAGCACGAGGCCCGGCTGCCGCCCGCCCATCAGCTCCAGATAGACTTCCGCCAGAAGCTCGCTGTCGAGCAGCGCGCCATGCTTGGTGCGGCCGGAATTGTCGACATTGAAACGGCGGCAGAGCGCATCGAGGCTGTTCTGCGCGCCGGGGAATTTCTTGCGCGCGATGTCGAGCGTGTCGATGGCGCGCGACATGGGAAGGGCGGGACGGCCCGACGCCTTCAACTCCCAGTTGATGAAGTTCATGTCGAAGCCCGCATTATGGATCACCAGCGGGTCGTCTTCGATGAAGGCGAGAAAATCATCCGCTACATCGGCGAATTTCGGCTTGCCGCGCAGGAACTCGGTCGAGAGCCCATGCACCTGAAAGGCGCCGTCCGGCATGTCGCGTTCGGGATCGATATAGGCGTGGAAGAATTTTCCGGTCGCGACGTGATTGAAGAGTTCGAGACAGCCGATCTCGACAAGGCGGTGCCCGTCCTGCGGGCTCAGGCCCGTCGTTTCCGTGTCGAGCACGATTTCGCGCATGTCATGTCCCCGTGTCGCCCGCGCCTTCCCCCGAAGGCCTTTCGTTCCGAGTCTCGCCTATTCGCGTGAAAAATGGAACGAGCCATCTTCGCCGATCATGCCGCCCGGATTCCAGGCGACTTCCCAGATATGGGTATCGGGATCGCAGAAATAACCGGTATAGCCGCCCCAGAAAGCCTCCTGGCCCTGCTTGAGGATGCGGCCGCCCGCGGCCTCCGCTTCGGCGAGCACGAGGTCGACCTCGTGTTTCTCGCGCACATTATGCGCAAGCGCGACGCCGGAAAATCCTTCGCCATAAGGCGCGACCTTCGCATCCTCGGCCAGCGCCACGCGGCCGAAAAGCGCGAAGACGATGCCGCCGCATTGAAAGAAGGCAACGCTCTCATTGCTCTGCTCGAGCGCCTGCCAGCCAAGCGTCTCATAGAACTGCCTTGCGCGGGCGACATCCGAGACGCCGAGCGTGATGAAGCTGATGCGCTGTTCCATGCGCTCTCCCTTTTTCAACGGGCGCCGGCGAGACGCTCCTTCAGCACGCGTCCCTCGCGCGACTTCAACGCCTCGACGATCGCTTCGACCTGCGCGCGGGCATGATCGAGGCCCTTGTCGCTTTCGACGATGAAATCGGCGCGGCGGCGCTTTTCGGCGTCGGGCACCTGCTTTGCGTGAATGGCCGCGAATTTCGCCTCGTCCATATCGGGCCGGGCGAGAACGCGGCTCTTCTGAAGATCATAGGGCGCGGAGACGACGACGACTACATCGACGCGCGTCTCGCCGCCGGTTTCATAGAGAAGAGGAATATCGAGCACGGCCATGTGTGCGCCTGCTTGCAGGTGTTCGCGCAGGAAATCCATCTGCGCTTCGCCGACCAGCGGATGAACGATCGCCTCGAGCTTCTTCATCTCGTCGGGCAGGCCGAGCACGCAGCGCGACAGCGCCTTGCGGTCGACCGCATCATCGGCGATGGCGGACGGAAAAGCGGCGCGAATGGGTTCCACCGCCTTGCCGCCCTTTTCATAGAGCTTGTGGACGGCGGCATCCGCGTCATAGACCGGCACGCCGAGCGCGCGGAACATTTTCGCGGTTTCCGATTTCCCCATGCCGATGGAACCGGTAAGGCCGACAAGCAGCATCGTCGCTCTCCCTATTTTCCCGCAATATCGGCGAGCACGAGCTCGCGCAATTCTTCCGTCACCTCCGGCCGCACGCCGAACCAGGCCTCGAAGCCCGGTACCGCCTGATGCAGCAGCATGCCGAGCCCGTCCACCACTTCGTGGCCCGCCTCGCGGGCGCGGCGCAGGAGCCCGGTTTCGAGCGGCGTATAGACGATATCGGTGACGAGGGCGGATTTCGGCAGATTGGCGAGATCGAGTTCGACATCGCTGCCGCCCTTCATGCCGAGCGTCGTCGTGTTGACGAGAAGGGCCGCTTCCTTCAGCGCCTTGTCTGCATCGGGCCCGGCGACGATACGCCCCGAGAAGAGCCGCAATTCGGCGACAAGCGCTTCGCTGCGCGCGCGAGTGCGATTGACGATGCGGATTTCCGGCGCGCCTTCATCTTCAAGCGCGGCGGCAATTGCGCGGGCCGCGCCACCGGCGCCCAGGATCACCGCGGGGCCCTTGTCCGCCCGCCAGCCGGGCGCGCGGGTTTTCAGATTTGCGATGAAGCCATAACCATCCGTGTTGCGGCCTTCAAGCGTGCCGTCGACCAGGGTAACGATGGTGTTCACCGCCTTGAGACGCGCGGCCACGGCGTCGTGGCGGGAGAGCGCGGCGAAGGCGACCTCCTTGTGCGGCACGGTGACATTCGCGCCGATGAAGCCGAGGGCGGGAAGATCGCGGATCTTTTCCGCAGCGCCTTCGGGCTCGACGGCAAGGCGCAGATATTCCGCGTCCTCGATTCCGTATTTCGCGATCCAGTAATTATGGATGAGAGGCGAGCGCGAATGGGCGACGGGCCAGCCGATGACGCAGACTCTTCTTGTCATGGCCTGGCCTCGCGGCGGGACGAAACGGCTCCTTGCTCGGCCTTGCGGGTCATGAGCCTACCACTCCTTGCGCGCGCAGTTCGGCGAGCAGCGGCAGCAGCGGCAATCCCAGGATCGAGAAATAATCGCCCTCGATCTTCTCGAACAATTGCACGCCCGGCCCTTCGAGCTGGTAGCAGCCGACGCTCTTCATCACCATGCTGCCGGCTTCGGCGAGATAGCGATCGAGGAACGCATCCGAGAAGTCGCGCATGGTGAGCGTCGCGCGGGCGGAATGCCGCCAGAGGATGGAACCCTCCGCCGCAAGCACAAGGCCCGAATGAAGAATATGCGGACGGCCGCGGAACTCGATAAGGTTCGCCCGCGCCTCGGCGATGCTTTTCGGCTTGTCGTAGCGCTTGCCGGCACAGGAGAGTATCTGGTCGGCGCCGATGACGAGCGCGGCGGGAAATCTTGCCGAGACGGCAAGCGCTTTCTCCTCCGCGAGTTTCAGCGCCAATGCATCCGTCGCGGCATCGGGCGCAAGATCGCCAGCCGCGAATCCTTCCTTGATCGCATCTTCATCGGCCTGCGAATCCACGGCCTCGAAGCTCAATCCCGCATTGCGCAGCAGCGTCTGGCGCACGGTGCTTGCCGAAGCGAGGATGAGTTTCCTGTCCTTTGCCGTTTCCATCATGGCAATCAGCCCGCGCGCTGGCGCTCATTATAGAGGTTGAGCACCGCGGCGGCGGTTTCCTCGATGGAGCGCCGCGTGACATCGATCACGGGCCAGCCGTTCTTCGCGAAAAGGCGCCGCGCAAAGGTGATTTCATCGGCCACGACGTCGGGTGCGACATAATCCGTGTCGGTATTCTCGTGCAGCGAAAGAAGACGGTTCTTTCTGATTTGCACCAGGCGATCCGGACTTGTCGTCAAGCCGACAATCAGCGGCTGCGTCGCCGTTTCGAGGTCGGCGGGCAGCGGTGCATTCGGCACGATGGGAATATTCGCGGCCTTGATGCCGCGATTGGCGAGATAGATGCAGGTCGGCGTCTTCGAGGTGCGGCTGACGCCCAGGAGAATGATATCCGCCTCGTTGAGATCGCCGGCCGATTGCCCGTCATCATGCGCCATCGTGTAGTTGAGCGCCTCGATGCGGCCGAAATATTCCGCATCCATCGTGTGCTGCGAGCCCGGCTTGTGCGAACTCTCCTTGCCGAGATACTGGCCGAGCGCCTTCATGGCCGGGTCGAGCACGGAAATGCAGGGCGTCTGCAATTCGGCGCAGCGCCTTTCGAGGCGGGCGCGCAGCTCGTCATTCACCATGGTGAACATGACGAGGCCCGGCGCATTCTCGATCTCGCCAAGCACGCGTTCGAGCTGCTTCGGTCCGCGCACCAGCGCATAGACATGTTCGACGGGGCGCACATCCTCGAACTGGGCGCAGGCCGCGCGCGCGACCATGTTCAGCGTTTCGCCGGTCGCATCCGACACGAGGTGAAGATGGAATACGCGCTTGTTCGTCATGTCTCTCCGGGCGCCGGAAACACTCAGTCCGGCGGCGAGCAAACCTATCGGGCAGGCCCCGGCGAGGCCAATTGTTTTTCCGCAAGGCTCATAACGCATGGCCATCATATATGGCGCCTGCCTGTGGAAAGCTGTGATTAACGGTGAGAAGCGGCGCTTTCTGCCGAAGCCCTACCGGGTCATACCCGTGCTTCGGATTCCGTACCCGCTTTCATGAGTCCGCTGGAAAAGCCGAGGCGCGGCTTGCGGAAAACGGGTATGACCGGGAAAGGGGGATGGGGGCCGCGGCTTTTCCACGGGATTAACGGATTGCGCGCGGGAGGCCATCCACAGGCCAAGTTGCTGCGTATAAAGACGCGACGCAATGCCGGGCTGCAATCATCCACAGGCTGTGGCATAGAAAGGGCGCGCCGCGCGGGATATGCCTCGCGCAGCCGGGAATTGTGGATGAATCGGCGTCAGCTATTGATCCCCGCCATCCACAGGCATCCATCACTATCCACTACTTTCAAGACTCTTTTATAGAGATAGGAAAAGAACGAGTGAGCGACGGAAAGGCTCCGCAAAAAAAGCTTCTCAAGGCTCTTGCAGGCGAGAAGACGGATGGTCCGCCCATCTGGCTGATGCGCCAGGCGGGTCGCTATCTTCCCGAGTACCGGAAGGTGCGGGCGGATGCGGGCAGCTTTCTCGATCTTTGCTATGCGCCGGCACTTGCAGAAGAAGTGACCCTGCAGCCGATCAGGCGCTATGGCTTCGATGCGGCGATCCTCTTTTCAGATATTCTCGTGGTGCCGGATGCGCTCGGCCAGAAGGTTGCCTTCAAGGAAGGCGAGGGGCCGGTGCTGGAGCCTGTCACCGATGCGGCGGGCATTGCCGCGCTGAAATCGCCTGCAGGCGTCAAGGCCGAGCTCGCGCCGGTCTATGAGACGGTGTCGCGGCTCAGGGCAAGCCTTCCGCCGGAGGTGACGCTGATCGGCTTTGCCGGCGCGCCCTGGACGGTTGCGACCTATATGGTGGGCGGCCGGGGCAGCCCGGATCAGGCGGCGGCGAAGCTTCTCGCCTATCGCGAGCCGGAAACCTTCCAGTCACTGATCGAGATTTTGGTCGAGGCAACCGTCGAGCATCTGTCGGCGCAGGTGGAAGCGGGCGCCGAAGTGCTGCAGATCTTCGATACATGGGCGGGCTCGCTGCCGGAGCCTTCCTTCGAGCGTTTCGCGCTCAAGCCGGTGAAGGCGATCCGCGCGAAGCTCAAGGCGCGCTTTCCCCATATCCCGGTGATCGCCTTTCCGCGCGGGGCGGGCGGCATGGCGGAGCGCTATTTCCGCGAAACCGGTGTCGAGGGCTTGAGCCTCGATACGGGCGTGAGCCCAGCTTGGGCGAAGGCGCATCTCCAGCCGCTCGGCTGCGTGCAGGGCAATCTCGATCCGCTGCTGCTGGTTGCGGGTGGCGATGAGATGCGGGCGCAGGCGCGGCATATTCTCGAAACCTTCGGCCAGGCGCCTTTCATCTTCAATCTCGGCCACGGCATCGTGCCGCAGACGCCACCCGATCATGTCGGCGAGCTGGTGAAACTTGTGAAGGACTGGCGGAGCTGAGGCGATGAAGAAGAAGGTTGCGGTCATCCTCTTCAATCTCGGCGGGCCGGACAGGCCGGAGGCGGTCGAGCCCTTTCTCTTCAACCTCTTCAACGATCCGGCCATCATCCGGGTGCCGAACCCTTTTCGCTGGCTGATTGCGAAAATCGTCTCGAAGCGGCGTGCCCCGGTGGCAAGGGAGATCTATGCCGAGCTTGGCGGCGGCTCGCCCATCGTGCCGCTCACCGAGGAGCAGGGCCGCGCACTCGAAGCCGAATTAGCGAATGGCGAGTCCGAGTTCTGCTGTTTCATCGCCATGCGCTACTGGCATCCCTTCGCGGACGAGGCGGCAGCGGCCGCCAAGGCCTGGGGTGCCGACGAGGCGGTGCTGCTGCCGCTCTATCCGCAATATTCGACCACCACGACCGAGAGCTCCTTCCGCGACTGGGAGCGGGCGGCGGCGAAGGCCGGGCTTGCCGTGCCGGCAAGGGCCGTCTGCTGCTACCCCATGGATGAGGGTTTCGTGGCAGGCTATGCCGCGCTTCTGAAAGAGGCGATCGCCCGGGCGGGCGGGCCCGAGGGGCTCCGCATCCTTCTTTCGGCCCATGGGCTCCCGAAAAAAGTGGTGGAGGAGGGCGATCCCTATCAGGCCCAGGTCGAGCAGAGCTGCGCCGCGATCGTGGCGCGGCTCGGGATGGCCGGTCTCGACTGGGTGACCTGCTATCAGAGCCGGGTCGGCCCGCTCGAATGGATCGGGCCCGCGACCGATGACGAGATCCGCCGGGCCGGGGCAGAGGGGAAGAGCCTTGTGGTGCTGCCGGTCGCCTTCGTCTCGGAACATTCCGAAACGCTCGTCGAACTCGACAAGGAATATGGCCATCTTGCGAAGGAGGCGGGCGTCCCCACCTATGTGAGGGTGCCCGCGCTCGGCACGGAACCGCAATTCATTCAAGGGCTTGCGCGGCTCATCCGCGAGGCGGCGGGGCGCGATACGATCTTCTGCCCGGAAGATGCGGCAGGCCATGTCTGCACCGCGCGGGCGGGTCTCAAGACGATCCGTCAGTAAAGGAAAAAGAAGAAGATGGATTTTCTTAGCGATCTGCTCGGCGAATACTATCTCTGGATCAAGGCGCTTCACATTATCTCGGTGATCTTCTGGATCGCCGGCATGGCCTATCTGCCGCGGCTCTTCGTCTATCATGCGGAAAGCGAGCCCGGTTCGGAGACCTCGGAACTCTTCAAGGTGATGGAGCGGCGGCTTCTCCGGGGCATCATCAACCCGTCCATGGCGGCTGCCTTCCTCTTTGGCGGGCTGATGCTTGCGATCAATCCCGCGCTTTTCTCCGACCACTGGATGCAGGTGAAGCTTGTGCTGGTGCTCGGCCTCGGCGCGATCCATGGCGAATTTTCCCGTTGGCGCAAGCAGTTCGAGCGGGACGAGAACAGGCGGCCCGCCCGGTTCTACCGGATCGTCAACGAGGTGCCGCTCGTCCTCGTCATCCTGATCGTGCTGCTGGCGGTGCCGAAACCGTTTTAACGTGTGTCATAGAAGCTGAGACGGCTAACACTTGGTTTCGCGTTTCTTCCACATCCACGATGAAGCTGAAGACCTGCTGTCCCGGGTGCCCAATCAATTCGATGATTTTGTCTTGGGCGCGGAAGTAGGCATTCCGCCCATCGGTGAAGATGTAGCGCTCGATAAGCGGGCCGGTTTGCGGGACGTTGGCAAATTGGCCCCGCACCTTCTTGATGGACGTCTTTAAGCGCGAAACGCTGATGCCTTGATCCAACAGCTTCTTCAGGATTTGAAGAAGCAGAACATCAGCAAATGTAAACTCACGAATACGCCCCCGACCGCGGCCTTTGCTCTTGGAAGCGGACGGGACTACGAGACCCTGCCGGCACAAATAGTCGATCATTTTGGGCTGGAGCCCAGTGATCTGATGAGCTTCCGCAACGGTAAAGGCGGTTTTTAGAGTTCCCATAAGACTACTTTCGCTCGGAACTCGATATTTTTTCAACAGAAAAACAAAGAGATAAGTAGGTATCGAAACTGAATACCTAGATATTGAAGTCAAGAATTGACGAGATACCGCATCTTGATAAATGGTTAGCTATGTATGAAGGCGTCTCTATTGGTGGTGTTTGAGTGCCACGAAGACACATCATACAGACGAAAAGTGCCCGCACGTTCCCTAGCAAGAAGCCGTGCGAGCACCCTCACATCGCCCAAGGAGGGCAACGACAATGACAACGTACCTGATTACCTACGATCTCAACAAGCCGGGTCAGAATTACTCGGACCTTTACGAGGCCATCAAAGCCTTAGGTGCTTGGAAGCACCCTTTGGATTCCACTTGGTTTGTGAAGACCTCGAAGACTGCAACGTCCATTCGCGACGTGCTGAAGGCGAGGGTCGACAGTAACGACAAGTTGTTTGTTGCTGAGCTGGGAAGTTGGGCCTCGTGGCACCTCCCTGATTTAGCAGATTGGCTCAATAACAAGAGCTGATGCCATTGGAAGAAGGGGAGGTGAATGGGTCAACCTGTTCCCTCTCCTTTTGCCTTTCCTGTTTCAGTTGAAATCCCGGGCCGCGCGCTTTATATGGGTTTCAAGCCGGATTTCTTCCGGCGGCCTTCCTTGCGTGTTTTTCAGGCTTCCCGATACGCTCCTTCATCAGGCGAAGGGCGGTTTCCCGGCCAGAAGACCCCCGCATCCGGCGGCAATGGGCGAAAAGTCCCGGCCGGTGCGGCGACGGAAAGCAGATTTCCCGACAGCTATCATCATTCCGCCCGATAGACGCTCTATCCTTCCCTTCCAGAAAAGACTTCCCCGCCCAGGCAGAACGGCCCGACGCCCGCAAGGCTCAAACGAAGGCCCGCCGGACGGAAACTCCCGAAAAT
>PNMC01000072.1 GCA_013823365.1 Parvibaculum sp.
ATTCGGGATCGATCGCGAGCACCATGGAGGTCTCGGCGACATTGGCGTGGATGTCCGCCGCGTCGAGCGTATAGAGCCTGAGCGCTTCCGCGGAAATCTCCCAGAGGCCCCGCGTCGCGAAGCGGACCTCCGGATGCTCATAGCGAAGTCTGAGGATCGCACTTTCGATGCTCGGCCCGTTGGTCGCATGGCCCGATATGAAAAGAAGACGGTCTATGCCAGTCGTGCGCACGGCCCAGTCCGCCACCTCGCAGAGAACGCTGGCGAGCGTCTCCGGCGAAAGCGAAATAGTGCCGGGCCAGCGATCCGCATGGCCAAAGGAACAGCCATAGGGGATGGCCGGCAGGAGAAGCACATTGCGGCGGCGGCAAGCCTCGCCGCAGATCGTCTCGGCAAGCAGCGTATCCGTGCCCGTGGCGAGATGCGGCCCGTGCTGCTCTGTCGCGCCGATGGGGAGGACCGCCATGCGGCGGCCCTGCCCTTCCACGAGATCGCCGATCTGCGGCGCGGTGAGTTTTGCCCAGGAGGTCATACACGCTCCTCAAACGAAGGTGAGATAGCGGTCACGCTCCGTCGGCGTCACCATGTAGAATTGTGCGTCCCACTCCTTCCGTTTCTGCGCGACATAGATATCGACGAATTCGCTGCCAAGCGCGGAGCGGGCGAAATCGCTTTCATCGAGTGCATCGGCCGCTTCGAGCAGGGTGCGCGGCAGACGGCGCAAATTGCCCGAGCGGGAGACGAGATCGCGCGACAAATAGAGGTTGTCGTTGAGCGGCGTGCCGGGATCGGCCTTCCGGTCAAGGCCATCGAGCCCCGCATGAAGGCTGAGCGCGGAGGAGAGATAGAAATTGGCGCTCATATCCGGCGCCCGGTTTTCGATGCAAGGCCGGTTCATCGGCAGCCGCAGCATGGCCGAGCGGTTGTTCCGCCCATAGGCACGCAGGACCGGCGCCCATGACATGTCCGGCATCTCGCCCTGGGCGATGAGCCCTTTGTAGGAATTGAAGGTGGGGCAGGTGACGGCACAGAGCGCTTGCGCATGGTCGAGAAGCCCGGCTGTGAAGTGAAGCGTCTCGTCCGTGACCGGCAGTCCGTAGCTCTGCGCCAGCGCGCCTGCGCCCCGCTTGCCTGCGTCGAAGAGATTTTCCTTCGTCGTGATGTCCATCAGCGACATGTTGTGATGCGCGCCGGAACGGAAATCATTGCTGAAGGGCTTCGGCATGAAGCTCGCCACCGCGCCATGCTTGTGCGCGATGGATTTCACCATGAAGCGGAAGAAGGTGAGCCGGTCGGCTGTCGTCAATGCATCCGTATAGCCGAAGTCGATTTCGAACTGGCCATGCCCGCCTTCCTGGTCGAAGGAGTAAAGGCCCCAGCCAAGCTCTTCGACATAGCGCGTAAGCTCCTCGAGGAAGGCGCCCGCGAGAGAAATCTGATGCAGGTCATAGGCAGGCGTCGGGCCGTGGAAGGTTTCGCTCTGGAACGGTTCGAGCCCCTTCTCCGTCCGCCGCAGCACATAGAATTCGGGTTCGATGCCGAGGTTGAAAACGAGATTGCGCTTCGCAGCCTTTTCACTCGCACGCTTCAGGATCACGCGGCTGCAGTTCGCATAAGGCTCGCCATGGAAATAGAGGTCCGAGGCGAACCAGCAGTAGCGCCGGTCCCAGGGAAGAATGGTCGCACTCGCAAGATCCGGTACCGTAGCGCATTCATCGAAATGAGGACCGACAAGCCCCATGCCTTCGAGTGCGCCGACGGTGAAAAGCTCCGACCCGCGCGCCATGTCTTCGAAATGCGCGATGGGAACGCATTTCGTCTTCGAAACGCCATGCACATCGACATAAGTCGCATAGCAATATTGGACGCCCTCGCTTTTCAGCTTCTTCAGAAGTTCCGCCGCCTGATCCTTGCCGGTCATGTCCGCTTTCCTGTGGGCCGGTTACTGGGAACACCCGGCCCAGACACGCCCCGGCCTGGGCGTATCGATCCGGTAGTCGCTTGAATGACGTGAAAAGAAGCTGCGCCCGAATTCCTCTGCGCGAGTGAGAGGATTGCCGGGGTCGAGCGCGACATCGCCGCGCGCATTGCCATAGCCATGCACGACACCCGCAAAATCGGAACCTGTGTAGCGCGCATATTCCTGCATCTGGTGGACGATGCCGGCGCCGACATCCGGAAAGGTTTCCTCCGAGGACAGGAGAAGCCCGAGCCGCTTCCCCATCATGCGTGGCACGACCTCCCCCGATTGCGGATGCGAGGCGGCGACATAGCAGAACATGCGGTCGAAAAAGGCCTTGAGCTGCGCCGACATGCCGTACCAGTAGACCGGCGTCGCCGCGACGAAACCCTCTGCGGGAAGAAACTCTTCGAAAAAGGCTGCGCGGAATCCGTCATCGATGCCGCATTCGCCATCCGGGCGTCGGCAGGCGCGGCAGTCGCGCAGGAAGCCCGAGAGGACATCGTCGGCAAAGAGAAGCCGCGCCTCATGTCCGCTCGCCTCAAGGCCTCTCGCCGTGGCTTCGGCAAGCGCTGCCGAATTGCCGTTACGGCGCGGACTGGAACAAAGAACAAGGGCACGCATGAGGGCGCTCCGGACAAGGGCGGCAATGGAGTCACGATCCCACAAATTATTTGATTGGTCAATTAATTAAATTATCACTCGCCGAGCCCCTCGCCTCGCGGTGAAGGGCTGCTATTCTTGGCAGCACAGCACCGCGAGACCTCCATGCAGAAACCCTCCCTTTCGATCCGCCCGGCCGGCGAGGCGGACCTCCCCGCAATCCTCGCGATCTATAACGACGCCGTCGCCAACACGACCGCCGTCTGGAACGAGACGCCCTCCGATCTGGAAGGACGGCGGAACTGGTGGCGGGAGCGCGCAGGCGCGGGCTTCCCCGTTCTCGTGGGCGAGACCGGCGGAGAGGTCGCGGGGTATGCGACCTACGGGCCCTTCCGCCCGCATGAAGGCTATCGCCACACCGTGGAGAACTCCGTCTATGTGCGCGAAGAAAGCCGGGGAAAGGGCGTGGCCGCCGCTCTGATGGCGGCACTGATCGATCAGGCTCGCGTGGACGGCTTCCACGTCATGGTGGCGGGGGTCGAAGCGGGCAATCTCGCCTCGATCCGGCTCCATGAGCGCCTCGGCTTTCAGGAAGTGGCACGCATGCCGGAAGTGGGCCGGAAATTCGGCCGCTGGCTCGATCTCGTTCTGATGCAGAAAATGCTGGGATGATGCAAGCGCCCCCATGAAGGAAGGCCGGGGTGCCCATCGAAGCGCGAGGACCGGCCCCGCCAGCCGAAGCGCAAGGCGCGCGGGCTGGTGCCCCTGGCCGGACTCGAACCAGCACGTTGTTGCCAACAACAGATTTTGAGTCTGCCGCGTCTACCATTCCGCCACAGGGGCCCTGAGGCATCGGGCGCGCATCATAGTGGGCTTCGACGCGCCATCAACGAAAAAGAAACGGGCTGAAAGGCTCAGCCGGCGGCGGCCACACTGCCTTCTTCATCTCCGCGGCAGAGACTTTCCGCCTTCTTGATGAGCGCGCCGATCGGAAAGGGCTTTCTGATGGTGCCGTCGACCCCTAGCCGGGCCGCAAGGTTGAGGAATTCAGCGCCATCGATCTTGCCTCCACCGGACATGGCCAGAATCCGCAGGCCCGGCCGCAGCCGCTTCAGCTCGATGATCGTCTCGATACCATCCTTGTGAGGCATGAGAATATCGGTGATCACGAGATCGAATTCGGCCTCGCCGGCGATGCGGCATCCGTCGACGCCCGACTCCGCTTCATCGACGTCGAATCCGGACCGCTCCAGCGCAAACCGGATGGTCTGGCGGATCATCGAATCGTCATCAATGACAAGTATGCGGCCCATTTTTCCGACTGCCTGTTTCGCCCTGCGCTCTTGATGACGCAAAATTCTATGCTAGGGAAGACTCCCTAATGAACGATTAGTCCCCGGGGCAGAACCGGCCACGCAGGAATAACCTGTTGTTATTCCAGCGCTTTCCTCACCTTGGCGGCAAGGTCTCGCCGCCGGTAGGGCTTGCTGAGAAGGTGCACGCCGGGGTCCAGCCTGCCGTGGTGGATGATCGCATTCTCGGTATAGCCGGAAGTGTAGAGAACCTTGAGCCTCGGGCGCAGTTCGACTGCAGCTTCGGCGAGCTTGCGCCCGTTCATGCCGCCGGGCATGACGACATCCGTGAAGAGCAGGTCGATATCGCTCATCCGCTTGATCGCCTCATAAGCAGCGGGGCCTGAAGAGGCTTCCGTCACGCGATAGCCGAGGTCGCGAAGCTGGGCGACGACGTGGTCGCGAACGAGCACATCGTCCTCGACGACAAGTATATGCTCGCGCCCGCCCGTGACGTCGAGAGGCGCCTCCTCTTCCCTCACTTGAGCCGCGGCATCGAGTATCCCGGGAAAATAGAGTTGAACGGTCGTGCCCTCATCCACTTCCGAATAGATTTTCGCGTGTCCGCCAGACTGTTTCACGAAGCCGAAGACCATGCTGAGGCCGAGACCCGAACCCTTTCCGACTTCCTTGGTGGTGAAGAATGGCTCAAAGGCCCGGGCCGCGACCTCCTTTGTCATTCCACAGCCCGTATCGGACACTGAGATCATCACATAGGGCCCGGCCTCGACCTCCTCATTCTGGCGTGCGTACGCGCCGTCGAGTTCGACATTGCTCATCTCGATCGTGAGTTTGCCGCCGCTCGGCATGGCATCGCGCGCATTGACGACAAGATTGAGGAGTGCCACCTCGAGCTGGCCGGGATCGAGCTCCGTGGCCCACAAGGTGCCGCACGGGATCAGGTCGATTTCGATATCCTCGGAGAAGGTACGCCGGAAAAGCGGTTCCATCCCGTGAACGAGCGCTCTCACATCGACCTGCTTCGGCTCGAGGGGCTGCCGCCGCGCAAAGGCGAGAAGGCGGTGGGTGAGCTCTGCCCCGCGCTGGGCAGCCGTCGCCGTCATTTCGGCCAGCGCCCTCAGCCGCTCCTCCTCGGCCAGATGATCGGCAAGAAGTTCGGCATTGCCGAGAATGACGGTGAGCAGATTGTTGAAATCATGCGCGATACCCCCCGTCATCTGTCCCATGACCTCCATTCTCTGCGACTGCCTCAGTCGCTGCTCGAGATCTCGCTGGTCGGTGACATCGATGATGCTGCCCACCATCCTGATCGCGCGGCCGCGTGCATCGCGCAGAACGAAACCGCGATCGATTACGAGAACCGCATGCCCCTCGCCATGTGCGAAGCGGTATTCGGCGCTCCAGTTGGACTCCCCGCCCTCGATGACGCGGGAGATTCCTTCAAGAACCCGCGCACGGTCCTCCGCATGAATGCAGCTTTTCCAGAACTCCGAGCTCGGCGGAACATCGGCCGGATCGTAGCCGAGCGTGCCGGCCATGTTCTCGCTCCACACGATCGTGTCGGCAACCAGATCCCAGTCCCAGATCACGTCATGCGTTGCCTTCGTCGCAAGGCGGAAGCGTTCATCGCTGATACGGAGCTGCTCTTCCTTCCGCCGGCGCTCGGTAATGTCGCGCCCGACCGCCACCCAATGCGTGAGTTCGCCACTCTCATCATGCACCGCGGCGACATCCACATCGAGCCACAGGACCTGACCTTCCTTCGTGCGAAAGGCGAGTTCGCCTTGAGCGGGCACCTCGTTGGTCATTTCGGCGCGGAGTCGCCCGAGTTCCTCCCACGATGTCTCCGGCCCCGTCAATATATCCGGCGTCTTGCCGATCACTTCTTCGGCTGCGTACCCGAAAATGCGGGTGAGCGCCTCGTTCACATAAACGATCCTGCGGCCCGCACCCGCCACATGCGGCTGGGCCTCGGTAATAATGAGAAGGTCTGTCTGGCGGCTTACCGCCACCTCGAGGAGCTTCAGCTGTTTCTCGCGGGCAAGTTCCTCCGTCACGTTGCGGAAGTAAAGCGCAATGCCTTCCTGGGTCGGATAGGCATGTATGTCGAACCAGCCCCGTACAGGATGAAAATATTCCGTGAAGTGGGCAGGCCTTCGCGTTTCGAGCACCGCCTCGTACTCTCTGCGAAAGCGGGAGCTGTTACCATCCGGAAACATTTCCCACACATTGCGTCCGATAACGCTTTTGCGCTTGATCCGCAGCAACCGTTCCGCCTGACCATTCACGAAGGTCGCGATCCAGTTGCGGTCGATGACCAGCACGGCATCGCTCATGCTCTCAAGCGTATCGGTCAGACGCCGCGCAAGGGAGGTGAGTTCTTCCTCGGCGCATTTGCGGTCGTGAATGTCGGCTGCCGAGCCAAACCACCGCGTAATGCGTCCCCGGTCGTCCCTTGCAGCCTCCGCCGTGAAGAGATGCCAGCGATACTCGCCATCGCGGCGGCGCAGCCGGAACTCGGCACGGTAGGGATCGCCTGTCTCCGAGACTGCGTTCCAGACATCGACCGCTGCCTGACGGTCATCGGGATGAAGGGCCTCCATCCATCTCGCGCGGGCATCGCTCTCGTCGCCCACGCCGGCATAGTCGATAAACCTCCGCGTGACGAAATCGACCTCGCCTGTGGGACTTGCCGTCCAGACGATTTGCGGCATGGCATTGCTGAGTTCCCGAAAATGCCGCCGGCTTTCCGCAAGCGAGGCTTCCGTTTGCCTGAACTCCGTTATGTCCTGCACGGCGCCTTCGACGCGGAAAATTTCACCTCGCCCGCTCTGCCTCGCCTGCCCTGCAATGCGCAACCGGATATGCGTTCCGTCGGCGCGTCGAAACTCGAACTCATCGTCGAAAGGCGCCCCGTGACGCATGCACCTGTCGGCCGCGCGTCTGATACGCCGTTTCGAAGAGCCCACGAAGTATGTACTGGCTTCCTCAAGCGTCGTGGTTTCATCGGGAGGAAAGCCCAGGATGGCTCCCGCCTCATGCGACCAGGAGAGAAGCTCCGTCTTTACATCGACGGACCACCCGCCGAGATGAGCCGCACGCGCCCCGGCTCGCGCCAGCGCAGTCTGCTCTTCAAGCTGCGCCTCGGCCCGGAGCAGCCTGTTGGCGAAGGCCCGAAGCAACATATAGAGGAGGAGGCTCGTGACGAGAACAAAGGCAAGCCCCTTCTTCATCTGGAAGAAGAGCTGGAGGGTAATTTCCCTGTCGATCAGCGCCGCGCCTGCGATATCCGACAAAACGATCCAGAGGCAGCCGAGCACGCTGTATGCAACTGCGATCCGCCCCGGAGCCAGGTGCAGAGAACTGCTTCGCCCCTCGCCGCCGCTGAAACGCCAGAAAAAATGCACCGAAGCCAATGACGACGGGCCCCCCCGAAGTTGCGTGGCCACCCGCCATGCGTCCCGAGGGCCATGAGAAGAATAAGCTGATTTTCCGGTGATCAACAAATAGGTGCAGATCAAAACTGCGTGCACAACCGGCAGAACCAAGATTTTAGAAGACCGAACAGGATTGTCAGCACCCAGGCCTCACTGTAATCGCGCCCGGAATACAGTAGGGCTCTGTAGTTCGCGGCATTTCTTTCTGCTTGGTTGCATAAAAAATCTTGGTCCAACCTTCTTTTAAGCGCATGATTGTTTGAATCTCTGCATCGGGAACAGTGCAGAGCTATCGGGGGGAGGAATTGCACAGGGGGAGTTTGGTTTGGGCGGCCGGGAGGCAGTCGTGGAAAGTGGGCTAAGAGTAATTGTTGCTGACGATCATCCCTTGTTCTCGGAAGCAATTGCGGAGCAGATCGAAAACTCGCTGAGCGGCGCAAAATGCGAATGCGTGGAGACGTTCGGCAGCGTCTTGGCCCGGCTCGAAGCTGGCGATGTCGATATGCTCGTTCTCGACTGGGATATGCCGGGCATGGAAGGATTGCCTTCCATTCGCGTTCTACGCGAACGCTATCCTTCCGTTCCGATGGTCATTCTTTCCGGCTTCATAAGCTCTATCGGGATCGAAGAAATTCTCTCCTTCGGCGTGCAGGGCCTCGTCCCTAAATCCATGAGCGGCAAGGCCATAACAAGCGCAATATCGGTGGTGCTGAATGGCGGCACCTATATGCCGGCGCAAGCGGCTATGGCCTCACCCGCAGCGCACTCAAAACCGAACGGGAGTACAAGGCCGGTCAGCGGGCTCACCGCGCGCGAGGTTGAGGTTCTGCATTGTCTCGCGGAAGGGCTGACCAATAAGGAGATCGCCCGTCGCCTCGGCCTACAGGAGGTCACGGTCAAGATGCATACAAGCCGGCTCTTCGCGAAGCTCGGTGTGCGCAACCGGGTCCAGGCCGTATCTCTCGCGCTTTCCGACGGGCTGCTGGAATCGCACTGATCCGTCAGTGTACCGCACCGAACGCGACCAGCCTGTGCAGCACTTCCGCGGCCACGTTATCTGCCGGCGCGATAATGTTGAACGGTCGGATATCTTCGGGATAATCGCCGAGCACCGCCTCCGCGCTATCCGTTACGACAAGGAACGGAAGCCGGCCATCATTCAGGCACTTCACGAACGCCGGATCGACGCGAGCATCCGCGATCACGATGGCGGAGTAGCAGCCATTCTCGATGTCCGCCGTCGAGATCCCCTTCCAATCTGCGAAAAAGGACACCCGCGCGCCGAGCGGCGCGGCCAATGCGGTAAAACGGGAAGCCCAGGTCTCGTCGCCCGCGATGACGGCGACATGGCGAAGCGCATCGGCCGAGCCCTCGCTGTCTTCTCTCGCTTTGCTCATTTCTTCGCCCGCCACGGGAACGAATATTTCAGCGGTTGTGCGCGCAGCATCTCGTCGCACCAGCACCGCACCGCCGAGTCCCACCGCGATCGTCTCCACATAATGAAGCCCGAGCCCAAGCCGCCGGCCCGTTCGGTCGGAGGTGATGAAGGGAACGAACATCTGGCCGTCCAGATCCGGGAGCGGCCCGCTGCCCGTATCCTCGACCGACAAGCAAATGTATCGCCGGTCCGCGGCCAGTGTGCCGCGCTGTGCGAGAAGACCAGCCTTTGAAGATTCCGCACCTTGGCAGGATGAGATACCGATAGTAATCCCACCTTCGCTGTCCCCCAGCGCTTCGATGGCATTTCTCAGCAGATTGAAAACAACGATCGCAAAGAGAAGCGGCGTTCCCACGGAGCGTGCATCCCCCTCAGGCGGCGTTACATCGATCGCGATCTTCCGGGTCGCGAGCGACGAGGCAAAGTCATGGGCGATTTCGTACATGCGTTGCATCGACACGTTTCCGCGCCGCCCGGCCACCAGATGATCGACCGCCACAGGCTGGTTGATCTTCACCTGGAGATGCCAAGATGCCTTGCGGATTCTCGATGCGATATCGGCCGTGCGTTCGGGGGTCGCGAATTGAGGAATCTCAAGCAGTTCGGAAAGCGCAAGGATCGCCCCGGTGAGGTTGTTGGCATCATGGGCGAGAACCCGCACGAACCGGCGCACATGATCCAATTCCGCAGTTTGACTGCTGTCCATCGCACTCGACTTTCGGATAGTGCCTGACGCCTGAATGCCGCGTCCGCAAGTACGCTGCCATAAGGCGTAGCGAACTGCCGCCGCTGCGGATCGCGGCACGTTCCGGCCCGCGCCCCATTCTTGTGCGTGATACGTTTCTTCGCAAGAAGATCGGCCACCCTGCCGTTACATGGCAGCGCATGAAGTCAGGGGAGACTCAAGTCGGGTCCGAAGGACATCGAGGTCCGTCGCGGCTGCGTGAGTGACGAGCAGTTCGGGATGAACCATCGTCATGCTGCCGAGACTTGCAATGCTGCCGGTCTGCAGGTCCTGATGCTGGAAATCGGCATGCGCCCAGCTCACCGGGCCAAGGCTCACATGCGGCGCGATCGCCATCGAAAGAAGCGCGACGCATCCGGCGACGATGGAAAGCATCGCCGTGCTGAGCGCAAAGGCTGACACAGTATCCATCCGGTCGATCTCGTCCTCTGCATCCATATGCGGCCAGATATTCGCGCTCGGCGCAACGATACGGTTCATCGGGAATCCCTCCTCCACGCGATACCGGCGCTATCCCTGTCCACCTGGAATGTCCTTCTCGAACCTCCCGCTCGAACGCGCCGTGTCGCACCCCAGAAGACGGCTGACAGGGTTAAGAACGGCTGAAAAGTGCTTGCGGGAGAAGCATGTATACGAAGGTATGCAGAGCGGCATATTTGCCGCCGGATACATACGAAAGCATGGCGAGGCGAATACGAATAAGTCTTTGCAAACCAGCCGAATCATAAGGTCCGGGAAGCTTCTTTGGCGCTAGGCTGCAAGCAATGAGGACGATTGCCGCGCAACACCGGAGGAGGAGACCAAGATGCAGTCCATACTCGTGGTCGATGACGACAGAATGCTGCGCGACATGCTGCGTGACATGCTGGAGGCGTGGGGCTTCAGAGTGATAACCGCAGCCGATGGCGAGGAAGGGATACGCAAGTTCCGCACCGACGATGTCTCGCTTGTCATCACCGACATCGTAATGCCCGACACGGATGGAATTGCTCTCCTGCGGCGGCTGAAGAAGACGGCGCCGAGGGTTCCGGTTATTGCCATTTCCGGATGGCCGGATGCGAATGCCCCGCTCTATCTGAACGCCTCGCAGGCGCTCGGCGCCGATGCGATATTGCCGAAACCCTTCACGATGAAGCAGATGAGGCGGGAAATCGACAACTGCCTGCCCCACTGAACTCACGGGCCGAGCACCTCCCGAAGCTGACCCAGGGTGAAGGGTTTGGGAAGGAGCTGCACATCGGCAAGCAGATCGAGTTCGCTCGCCTCCTGCCCGCTGAGAAACCCCGACATCAGCACCCTGCGGACACCCGGGCGATGCTGGTTTGCGCTTTTTATGATGGCAAGTCCGGAGATGCCGCCCGGCAGGGAAAGATCGGTAAGCAATATGTCGAGCGGTGAATCGCCCTCGATAATCCGGATCGCCTCGGCGCCGCGCGCAACGTCGAGAACCCGATAGCCAAGCGCGGAGAGCATCTCCCGCAGGACAGCCCCGACAAGAGCGTCGTCTTCGACAAGCAGAACGGACTTCCCGGCGGCCGGTGTCATCGTCTCCTCCCGCTTTTCGGCAGCGCCCCCGGGCCGGAACCCCGCTGCGAATCCTCCCTTGCAGCATAAGGAGGTGCGGGCCCCCGCGGCACCGGAAATCGACAAGATCGGCCTTCATCGAGACCGCTATTTCACTATGATAGGGTATCCGGCGGCGCGGCCTTGAGCCGCGGGACAAGCGCCGCCTGTCATGTTTGAATAGCGCCATGCTCGACCGACTGCCTTCGAACGTCATTCCCTGGATCCTGCTCGCTGCAAGCGCCGCGACGATCGGGGGCGCGCTCTTTTTCGAGCATGTTCTGGGCTATATCCCCTGTGCGCTCTGCCTCGATGGGCGCCAGCCCCACTACTACGCCATGGGCGCCGCGCTGATTGCGGGCATCCTTTCGCGGAACACGAATATCGGCATTCTGGTGCTGATCTTCCTCGGCATCTGCGCAGCGCTGTACCTCTGGGGCGCCGGCATCTCGCTCCACCATATGGGGGTCGAATATGGCTGGTGGGCGGGGCCGGAGGATTGCGGCGCCATCGGCGGCAGCGTCGCGGGCTCGCTGCAGGACCTGCAATCGGCGCTCGAACGCGGCGTGAAGGCGCCGCGCTGCGACGAGGCGGCATGGACGCTTTTCGGCATCTCGCTCGCTGGATTCAACTTCATCATCACTCTTGTACTCGCAGGCCTTTCCGCGCTGCCTCTCTGGCGCTATTTCCGGGAGAGCAGAGGAGAAGTGGCATGACGGCATCCGATGGAACCGCAACCGCCCGCGTCTCGGCGCAGCCGGGCCGCGCGCGCAAGGAAGCGATCGAGGAAATGATCCGCGTCGACCATGCGGGCGAATATGGCGCGGTGCGAATCTATGCGGGCCAGCTCGCCGTATTGCGCAATGCGCCCGGCAAGGAAGAACTTGTCGCGAAGCTCGAACACATGGCGAAGGATGAGGAAGTGCACCTCGCGCGCTTCAACGAAATCGTGAACGAGCGCGGCGTGCGCCCGACGGCCTTTGCGCCGGTCTGGCACGTGGCAGGTTTCGCACTCGGCGCGGCGACGGCGCTGCTCGGCGAGAAGGCCGCCCATGCCTGCACCGCGGCCGTGGAAGAAGTGATCGACGAGCACTACCAGTCGCAAGTGCGTCGCCTCGATGAGATGGGCGAGACGGAGCAGCCGCTGCGCGACACGATCGAGAAATTCCGCCTCGAAGAAGTCGAGCATCGCGATGAGGCCATCGCCTCCGGTGCGAAGGAAGCCCCCGCCTATCCGCTTCTGTCCGGCGCGATCAAGGCCGCCTGCCGGATTGCCATCAGGATTTCCGAAAAGGCCTGATCCTACGGCTCCAGCTCGCTGTCCCAATAGAGATAGTCCTGCCAGCTTTCATGCAGGTAGTTGGGCGGGAAGGCACGGCCATTCTTGTGCAGATCGCCGACGGAAGGCCGGTAGGGCACCTGCATCGGGTGCATGTCCGCCTGCTTCGGCATCTTGCCGCCCTTGCGCAGATTGCAGGGCGCACAGGCCGTCACGACATTTTCCCAAGTCGTCTGCCCGCCGCGCGAGCGCGGGATCACATGATCGAAGGTGAGTTCGTGCCGCGCGCCGCAATACTGACAGGTGAAGCGGTCTCGCAGGAACAGGTTGAATCGCGTGAAGGCGGGAAAGCGCGCGGGCTTTATGTAGGATTTGAGCGAGACGACGCTCGGCAGCCGCATCTCGAAATTGGGCGAGCGCACCAGCGTGTCGTAGGAGGAAACGATGTTCACGCGATCAA
>PNMC01000073.1 GCA_013823365.1 Parvibaculum sp.
AGATAGTCCACCGGACGGTTGGGGACAAAGATGCTGAGAACCATAGAGCGGCGCGTGCGTCCGCATTTTCGATCCATTTTTCCGCGAATTGGAAAGAAGCGCAAGGCTTTCGAGTACTACGGCGACGGCATGGGGCTACGCGGAAAAATTCTTTCGCCGCTCATGGACCCAGCCTTCACTGCCGCCTGGCAATTCGCACACGACGCCAATCTCGCCGGATGGCGCGGGACCGTACCCAGCATTCAATGGAGAGCCTTGACATGCTGCTGGGCGGCGCAGAACGCCCTCGCACTGGACGGCGACTTCGTTGAGTGCGGCGTTCACACCGGCATACTCTCAATGACCGTGTGCCGGTTTCTTGGGTTCGAAAAACTCGACCGACAGTTCTACCTTTACGACACCTTCGCCGGTATTCCTTCCGGCGCGCTCGCCGACGAGGAAAGGGCACTGGCCGACAACATCAACGCTCGCCTGTATTTCGATTGTTTCGAGATGGCGATCGCGAATTTTGCCAGCTTTCCGAACGTGACACTGGTGCGCGGAAACCTCCCGGAGAGCATCGGAGACACGCCGGCGCGCATCGCCTATCTGTCCATCGACCTCAACAGTGCGACTTACGAGCGGCAGACAATCGACGTGCTGTGGCCACGCCTGGTCGCGGGCGCAGTCGTGGTCATCGACGACTATGGCTTCGTGGGACACGAAGCCCAGCACCGGATGTGGAACGCCTTCGCGGCCGAAAAAGGAAGCGCGATCCTCGCTTTGCCGACGGGTCAAGGCTTGATGCTCAAGAGCTGAAATAGGCCGTCCGAGCCGTCCGAAGACGGCGCTGAGCCGCCAAAGCCGGGCATGGAACACCGATTTTCAGGCCGTTCAACGGGCGATTTCAAGTGCCAAATCAGGCGCAAAAAAGTGCCAAATCGCGCGGCGCGCTACAGTAGCGAGCGACCGCATCGGCGCAGATGTGATCAGGCTGACATACGTTCCTGTGTGAGCGGCGGTGCGTGGCGGAAGGGGTGTCTTTAGAACTTACATCCGGCGCGGTTTTAGAAGGTTCGATAAGTCTATATTTTACAGTCATTTATGCCGATTAGCGTCCGAAATCGTCCAATATGGATTGCCAAAATCCGGCTCATATTTGATAATCAATTTGATAAATTGAATCTGGGCAGGGAAATCTCATGGTACGCAAGGCAAACAGGCTGACGGCCCGAACGGTCGCAAGCAAAACGGCCCCCGGCCTCTATGGCGACGGCAATAATCTCTATTTGCAGGTTAACAGCCAAGGCGCGCGCTCATGGGTTTTCCGCTACATGAGCAATGGCAAGGCCCGTGGCATGGGGTTAGGGCCGGTAGACACGGTGTCGCTGGCAGAGGCGCGCCAAGCGGCCCTTGAGGCCCGTAAGCTGCTTTTGGCGGGGACGGACCCCATTGAGCACAAGCGCGCTCGCAAGGCTGCACAGGCCGATACAATCACATTCTGGGACGCAGCCGAGGCGTACATCGAAACCCATAAGTCGGCATGGCGGAACGAAAAGCACGCGGACCAATGGGAAAGCACTCTCAGGGTCTATGCAAAGCCGGTATTGGGCAATCGCGACGTGCGAGGCATCGAGCCCGGTCACGTTCTCCGGGTCATTAAGCCGATTTGGGAAACCAAGCGAGAGACGGCCTCGCGTGTCCGGGGGCGCATTGAAAGCGTTCTCGATTGGGCCACGGCCAACAAATACCGGGAAGGCGACAATCCGGCCCGCTGGAAAGGCAATCTGGCCCATTCCCTTCCGCGCCGCGCCAAGCTCGCCACCGAAAAGCACTTCCCCGCCCTCCCCTATGGCGAAGTCGCGGCCTTTATGGCGGACTTGCGAACGCAACAGGGAGCGAGTGCCCGCGCTTTGGAATTCGCAATCCTGACGGCCAGCCGCTCAAAGCCCGTCCGCTTGGCGAAGTGGAGCGAAATCGACTTGAAGGCGAAGCTATGGACCGTTCCGGCTGAGAACATGAAGGCCGGACGCCCGCACACTGTGCCGCTCTCAGACAGGGCGATTGCCATATTGAAAGAGCTTGCCGAAACAAGAGAAAGCGACTTCATTTTCCCAAGCACAAAACCCCGCAAGGGCCTTTCGGATATGGCAATGACCGCACTCATCCGCCGGATGCACAAGGCCAGTCTGGCCGCAGGCGGCAAGGGCTACACAAATAAAGACGGCGAAGTCATAACCGTGCATGGGTTCCGTTCGTCCTTTCGCGACTGGGCATCGGAACAAACCGCCTTCGCCTCCGAAGTGAGCGAAATGGCGCTGGCGCATGTTGTGAGCAATAAGGTGGAAGCCGCTTACCGGCGCGGCGACCTTCTCGAAAAGCGCCGCCGTCTTATGGATGAATGGTCTAGGTACTGCGAACGGCTACACAAAGAGAAATCCGTCATTGTTCACATTCGAACCGGAAGCTGAGGTTGCGAATAATGGCAAGGCCAAAGAAAAGCCCATTTGACGAAATGTATGAGCAATTCCGATACGAACCCCCTCTCACGAAAGAAATTGCCATAAGGAACTTGAACACACTGAGCCAAGCATTTGACGCCGGACACAAGCTGGCGCTCATGGCCGCCCTTGAATTGTGTGCTCAATACTACCTTCCCATGCCTGATTGGGTCAGTCGAAGCTATTCATCCGCATACAGATCGGTAAGGAGGGCCAAAATAAAATCCTGGGATGAAGCGTTTGGGCCTCCCCACGCTCCCGGGGCACACATTGACCGCATTGCAAAAAGAAACCGCGACCGATTTAGAGTGTGGCACGAAGCCGAGAATATGAAGAATTCCGAACCCAAGCGGCCAATCGACTCTTCGTTTTTTGCAGAGCTAGCTTCGAGACTAGCACTCGGCGAAACAGTGACGCGTGAACTGTACTACGAAGTAAAGAACTATCTCGAACCTGAATAGCGCCAAATTTCGGAATTTCGCGCTTATCAATCTACGGCGGTAATAGCCATGTTCTCTCGGTCAACGACGAGAGGACGCGAATATGACCGACAAAATCCTACGCTTTCCGGACGTGAAACGGTTTACCGGCCTAGGCCGCTCCACGATATATGACTTCATCGCAAAAGGCTCTTTCCCGAAGCCGGTGAAACTTGGCCCGCGTGCCGTGGGATGGCATTCCGCAGACATTGCGGCGTGGATCGAAAGCCGCGAGGCCCGCGCCTAATGGTATCCCTCGCAACAGCCTTTCCAGGAGGCTTCAAAGCCCAGCCCCCAAAAAAATCCGCCTACGTATCAATGACCGATCCGCGCGCGGCTTTCGTGGATCACTTGCGCGAGAGCGGTTATCTCCCCCCGACATTCCTGAGCCGGACAGATATCAGCCGGTTTCCCGCACCGGGCGACAAGCCGAACGGCGATGCTGGTTGGGCGGTCTATTACGAGTTCCCCGACACGTTCAATCCCGGCGGTAATATCGGAGTTGGCGTCTATGGCGACTGGCGCACGGGCGAGCGCGAGACGTGGGTTAGCAAGCGCGCCGAAAGCATGTCGCATGAAGAGCGCGCCGCCCTTTCCGGCCATATAGAAGAAGCCAAGCGGCTACGCGAGGAATCGCAGGCCAGACTACACGCCGATACCGCGATAATGGCGAAAGCGGAATGGGAAACGCTGCAACCCGCAACGGCGCATCCATATCTAGACGCGAAGCGGATCAGGCCGCATGGCGCGCGGATCAAGGGCGATGCACTCGTTATCCCGGTATGCGATGCCAGCGGCATTGTCAGCCTGCAATATATCTGGCCGGACAAGAAACGCTTCATGACCGGCGGGAAAATGCGAGGCTGCTACTATGTTATTCCGGGTACTGACACGCCCAACGGCAGTAGCGCCGTGTATGTATGCGAGGGCTTCGCCACTGGCGCGACCATCGCAGAGGCGACAGGTGCAACGGTCTATGTCGCGTTCAATGCCGGAAACCTCATAGACGTGACGCAGGCCGCTAAGGCAGCGCACCCGCAAGCACGGCTCATTGTTGCGGGCGATGATGATGTAAACACCGAAGGCAACCCCGGACGCGCTAAGGCCACCGCAGCGGCGGATATGGCGCGATGCGACGTTGTTTTCCCCACTGTGCCGACAGACTTTAACGATATGGCTTGCGCCGGGCATGATGTTGCGGCGGCGCTTGTGCAGGTTGTGGGCCACGAAGGGCCGCAACCGCTGGTACGTGAAATTGCCCCCGGTGAAGCCTATCCGGTGCAGGCGCTCGGGCCGCTGCGCGCGGCTGTGGAAGCGGTGCAAGGCATGACGCAAGCCCCTGTGGCAATCCCGGCGCAATCGGCGCTGGCGGTGGCATCGCTGGCGGTGCAAGGCTTCGCCGATGTGGAAACGCTGGGTGGCACGCGCCCGCTTTCGCTTTATGCCTTGACGGTGGCCCGCTCCGGCGAACGAAAATCCGCCTGCGATGCCCCCCTTATGGCCGGGCTGCGTGAATATGAGCGGGACCAGGCCAAAGCCCGGCGCGATGAAATGGAACGCTGGGCGAACGCGCACGCGCTCTGGAAGGTCGAGCGCGACCGTATATTGAACCAAGCGAAATCAGGCAAAGGCGAAAAGCGCACGGCGGCGCAAGCCGACCTTAATGCACTCGGGCCGGAACCTGAGGCACCGCCTTCCCCTGACCGAACCGTGACCGAACCCACGTTCGAAGGGCTCACAAAGCTGTTTGCTTTCGGGCAACCCAGCCTTGGGCTTTTCTCGGATGAAGGGGGGCAATTTCTGGGCGGGCACGCGATGAACTCGGAAAACCGGCAAAAGACGCTGGCCGCTTTCAATGACTTGTGGCAGGGCAACCCGATACGGCGCACGCGCGCGGGCGATGGGCACGCGACGTTATTCGGGCGGCGGCTTGCGGTGCATTTGATGGTGCAACCGACGGTGGCGCGCGGCTTTATGGCTGACCCGCTGGCGGCGGATACGGGCTTTCTGCCCCGCTTTCTGATATGCGAACCGCCCAGCGCAATCGGAACCCGCTTTGCACGCAATGCCCGGCACGATGAAACGGCGCTGGCAAGCTTTGGGGGGCGGTTACGCGACATTCTCGACACGCCGCTTCCAATGGACCCTGAAACCCGCGAACTGCAACCGCGCACCCTGACCCTTGCGCCCGAAGCCCGAACGCTGCTGGTGGCCTTTTCTGACGCTATTGAGGCGGCACAAGCCCCCGGTTGCGACCTGGCCCATATTACGGGCACGGCTTCAAAGGCGGCGGAACAAGCGGCGCGCATCGCTGGCGCGCTGACCCTGTGGCGCGACCTTGACGCCCCGAAGGTGGAACCCGATGACATGGCCGACGCAATCGAACTGGCGCAATTCTATCTTTCGGAGGCTTCGCGGCTGGCAAGCGCTGCAACCGTGTCCGCCGAAATCGACCGGGCCGAAGCCTTGCGACGATGGCTGCTGGAAAGCTGGCGGCACGCAAATGTGATGGCGCGCGATGTGGTGCAGTTTGGGCCTAACCCGTTGCGCGAAACTCCGAAGGCTCGGGCAGCGCTGATCATTCTCGAAAAGCACGGATGGCTGACGCCGCTGGAAGCTGGAACTGTGGTGCGCGGCAAGACTCGGGCTGAAGCTTGGTCAATCGTGAAAGGGGCGGGCAATGTGGTTTGATGCACGCGCCAAGCTTGCGGAAATCGCGGGGCAACCGCCTGCTACATCTGCTACACACGCTACAAATCTGGCCGAAGCCCCGCCCCGGGTAGCGATTGTAGCAAGTGTAGCAACGGTCCGGCCTGTAATGCGCGACCCACTAGCAATCGGTTAGCTGCGAGATGCGAATGTCTTCGTAAAATTATTCACCGGAAACTGAAATCATGACACTGACAGCCAAGCAGGATGCCTTTTGCATAGCCTATCTGAAATGCGGAAATGCGAGCGACGCCTACAGACAATCATATGAGGCCAGCGGAATGAAAGCCGAGACGATACATCGCAAGGCAAAGGACTTGTTGGACAACGGCAAGATCGCGGCCCGTTTGCAGGAACTTCGCGCGCCAGCGGTCGCAGAGGCCCAAATGACGCTTGAGGCTCATTTGGATGCACTCGCAGTGATACGCGATGCGGCGGCACGGGATGGGCAGTATGGCCCTGCGGTCGCAGCCGAACGCTCAAGAGGCCAAGCAGCGGGCTTTTACGTCAATCGAGTGAAGGACGAAACGCCGGGCGCTGGCGTATGGCGGACAATCAATTCCGATATGTCACCGGAAGAGGCGGCGCGGATTTACGCCGAAGAATTGAAGGCGGATAAGTAGGCCGCAGTAGCTCAACAGGTAGAGCAACCGTCACAAATCTGTGCGCCATTGAATTGCGTCCGTAAAGTCAAAGTAAACGGCACGCCCAAAATAAACGATTTGCGCCCGACCTGTGACCGTATCGGGTGCATCCTCGCTTTTAACGCTTGCTCGAATGAGCATGTGATTCGCTTTCGGATCGATTCCCGTCTCAAGCAACTCACGGATAATCAGTCGGACAACTCCCTCGCCAATCGCCTGAGCATCAACACCATCTTTTCGCTTATTCAAATAAACCGAGACGGAAATTGTCCGTTTGGAGCTTTCTTCCAGTTCAAGCCGGGGGGCGGCTGATTGACCTTCGAATACCCATGCCAGCTGATCATCATTCGCCACTAGCTCTTGAATACGAACGAAAGTAATTGGCTCATCTGGGTTCGGCCCGTGTCCCGCGCCAGTCTCATTTGCGAAGTAGGCATCCGAAAATGCGAGTGTAAATTCACTGTCACTTGCCACCCGTTCACCCATCGCAACCGTATAGCCTGAGACGCCAACGTCATCCCCCTCCCGGTAGACCCAAACCGTCACTTCTTCATTGCCGCCGTGTTTGTCCGCAGCGTCACGAATTACGCGAGCGACCTCTTCTTGGGATAGCCCGGTCGGCACTCGCACTTTCACTCCAATTCCGCCAACGTATTCGGCCCGGCTGACAAATTCATAGTCCGGAATGGGCGCTTCCCCGCCTTGCGCCAATTTTACGTCGCTAGAGACACCGCCCGAATCCGCTTCAACGAAAAGCCCTGAAAGAAGCGCAATGCCAAAGCTGGCTGCTATGACCAGCAAGGCATTTGCCCGCGTTCGCACTTTCAATTTCGGAATGGGCCGGATCAGCGCGGCGATGCCGACAAAGAATACAATGACGCTAATTGCGCCAAGTAGCGTTGCCATACCGTTTGCCCCCTGCCCCTTGTAAGTGCTTCACCTGCGAAGCTAGCACCGGCAAACATCGCAACAAAGGGAAATGACCAAGCCACATTAGGGGCGGGTGAAGGCCGAGCCTACTTGATAATCAATTTGATAAACATGTTTGGAAAACGAGTAAATCATTCAATAAAATCAATATCTTATGCGGAAAAAATGGCGGAAGGGGTGGGATTCGAACCCACGGTGAGCGTAAACCCACGCCGGTTTTCAAGACCGGTGCCTTAAACCACTCGGCCACCCTTCCCTATGCACTGACTATCGGCTGGCGCGCGCTCTCTCAACAGGAAAGACGGCTCAAGTGCCGATCTTGAAGGTAGCGCTGGCCTTGGCTACGAGATCGCCCGCCTCGGTGCGCAGCTCCGCCTCGGCAAAGGCGATGGACTTGCCGCGATGGCGGACCCAGCCTTCGCCCACCAATATCCCCTTGTCGGCGCGGCCGACGAAGCTCGTCTTGAGCTCAAGCGTTACTTGCGGTGTACCGGCCTTTTCATGCGTGAGCCTCACCGCGTGACCGCACAACCCGTCAAGCATCGCCGAGAGAAAACCGCCATAGATGCGGCCGCCGCGGTTCACGAAATTCTCGCCGGCGACAAAAGACGCCTTGATGTAGCCGCGCGCGGCATCCTTCTCGAGAACGCGCTTGCCAAGCGTCACCGCCGCGGGCGATTCCCAATCCGGATCGAGAGCAGGGTTATCGGCGCTTGCTTCACTCATACCGCATTCTCCAGACATTCCGACCGACCTGAACGCGTGCATCCTCGGCATGCGAACGGGCGGCCGGACTATAGCTGCCATTGCGATGCAATTTGCAGCATTTTTCCGGCCGCCCGTAACGATCAGGACGTGCGGCTTACCCGGCGGGGAATGGCGGCGTGAACGATTTCTTGAAGTCCGCCTTGCAGGCTTCATGCGCTTCGGTGAGGATCGCGTGGCCCTTTGCCGCGCAAGCCTTGTCCGCACGATATTCGGCGACACCCTTGTTGGTGCAGCCGCGCAGGTCGGGGTCCCAGAGGAAGATGCAGACCATCGGAATGTAGCGCTGCTCGCAGGGAAGCTCGCTGATATACTTCTTTTCCTCGGCCGAGCGCCGGCCCCACCACGCGGCGGTGGCCTGCGGATTGCCGGTCTTCTCGCTGTCGATGCATTCGGGCACCGGCTGCGCCTGCGCGCTGCCGCCGTTGAAACTCAGGCCAAGCACCCCCAGCCCGACCGCCAGACAGAGCGGGACAACATACTTCATGGTTCCTCCTCCCACGATGAACTCCCCCCGATAATAGTAATTAGTTTTTACTATTCTGGCGGAATTATGGCGGCCCGCAAGAGGAAATATGGAACCGCCGGATACCGATTGGCATCCGGCGGCAAAAGTCACGCAGAAGCAGCAGCCGAAGGACGGGCCTTCATCCGCTCGAACCAGGCGGCAACGTTCTTGTGCTCGGGGTTGATCGGCTGGCCGACAACGGCCCCGAAATCGAGGAAGCCGAACAGCAGGATGTCGGCAAGCGTCATCCGCTTGCCTGCGAGGAACTCCTTGCCGGCGAGAAGCTTGTCGATCCAGGCAAGCTTGTCCTGCGCAATCGCCTTCAGGCCGGCCGCCGCTTCCGGCAGGCAGCGCATGCGGTTCTGGAAGAGCGGCAGGCCTTCGGAGAAACGGAAACCGTTTGCCATCGGCTCGCAGACATTGAGGTCGACGCGGCGCGTCCACATGCGCGTCTCGGCGCGCTCTTCCGGTGTCGTGCCGATAAGCGAACCGCCGGGAAACTTCTCATCGAGATATTCGCAGATCGCGGTGATCTCGGCGAGGACGTTGCCATTGTCGAGTTCGAGCGCGGGAAGCTGGCCGGCCGGATTCTTCGCAAGGAACGGCTCCTTGCGGTTGTCGCCCTGCATGAGATCGACTTCCTCGAAGGGAATCTCGATGCCCTTTTCCTGCATGAACATTTTGACGACGCGGGGGTTTGGCCCGATCGAATTGTAGAATTTCATGAACTGTCTCCCTGTTGCCCGGTCTGTTTGCAAATGCCGGAATGGCTCCATGATTAGCGAAATGCCCCCCACCGCGCCAGCAGGCACCGCGCTTTGCCTCTTTTCGTTCTTGGCGCATCCCCATTCCGTGTTTATCTAGAACCAATCCGGCAAAGACCGGCGATCAGGGAGGCAGGCATGAGCGCGGAGGGCGCCAAGGAACAACACGGCCCCGGCGCTCCGCAAACTGGCATCTTTTATGGCTGGTATGTCGTGGCGGGCGTCCTTGTCATCATGACGGTGACGGCCGGTCTCGGCTTCTACAATCTCTCCGTCTATCTCAAGGCTTTCGTTGCGGAAGGCGGCTTCTCGGTCGGGGCGACATCCTTTGCCACGGCCTGCTTCTTTGTCGCTTCCGGCATTGCTGGGCTCGGTGTCGCATCGCTAATCGAGCGCTACGATCCGCGCTGGGTCATCACCGCAGGCGCCTTGATGAGCGCATCCGCCACGCTCGGCGCGGGCTATGTCAGCGAACTCTGGCAGCTCTACCTCTTCTACGTCCTTTTCGGCATGGGCTATGCTGGTGCGGCACTGATCCCCGGCACCACGCTCGTCGCACGCTGGTTCGCCCGCAAACGCTCGATCGCGCTTTCCGTTGCATCGACCGGATTGTCGCTCGGCGGGATCGTGCTGACGCCTGTCGCCGCCCACCTGATCGACCGCTGGGGATTGCAGGCAGCGACACCCTGGCTCGCCCTCGGATTCGTTATCGGCATCGTGCCCGTCGCCTGGCTGTTGATCCGGCCTTCGCCTCAACTGCTCGGCCTCGGGCCGGACGGCGATCCGCTGCAGCGCGACGAGAGCGGCGCGGTCTTGCCGGCCGATGGTATCGACTACCGCGAGGCGATCCGCAGCCGCTTCTTCGTCCTCTCAACGGCTGCTTTCATTTTTGCCATGATGGCGCAGGTCGGCGTGATCGCACATCAGTTCCGCCTCGTGGCGACGAGAAGCGGCAGTGATGAAACGGCGGCATTAGCCGTCGCGACCATGGCGATGGCAAGCATCGTCGGTCGTCTGGCGGGCGGCTGGGCGCTCACTGTCATTCCCTCGCGCGGCTTCGTTCTGGCGCTCGTCGTCGGGCAGGGTCTCGCCCTCGCCTTCTATTCCTGGGCCGGGACCGTGCCTGCGCTCATGCTGGCAACCGTGCTGTTCGGCCTGACTGTCGGCAATCTTCTGATGATGCAGCCGCTGATGCTCGCCGAAGCGTTCGGTCTGAAGGCCTATGGCCGCATCTATTCGCTGAGCCAGCTTTTCATGACGGCGGGCGTATCTATCGGCCCTGCGGCCGTCGGCTTGCTCTATGAATGGCTCGGCGGCTACGAGGTCGCCTTTCTCGCGATGGCGGTCTCCTCGCTTGTCGCCTTCCTGCTCATTCTCGCGGGCGGCCCGGTCCGCGCCTTGATCGAAAGCAAGCCTCATGCGTGAATTCGGACCCGGTGTCACTCTCGACAATCCTGCCTTCATTCACGATACGGCATTCATCTACGGCAAGGTGCATATTGCCGAGGGCGCATCGCTCTGGCCCTATGTCGTGATCCGCAGCGAGATGCACGACGTCCGCATCGGCCGCCGCACCAATATCCAGGACTTCGCGATGATCCATGTGGGCAATGAGACGCCCACAATCATCGGCGCGAATTGCTCGATCACGCATCACTGCACAATCCACGGCGCCGAGATCGGCGACAACTGCCTGATCGGCATCAACTCGACGCTGATGGACGGCTCGAACATCGGCCGCAATTCAATCGTCGCCGGTCATTCGATCGTCACGGAAGGCACGGTGATCCCGGAAAATTCCATCGTCGCCGGCGCCCCGGCCCGCGTCATCAAGACCCGCGACAGCGGCATCGCGAACACGATGAACGCCCGCTTCTACTATGAAAATGCACTCGCCTATGCGAAGGGCGACCATCGCGTGACCGAACGCGAAAGCTTCCGGCAAGCCATGGCCGAGGAAATGAAGGCGCTGACGGCGGCAGACTGACACGCCCCCAAGATTCCGCTTGGGCGGGCTGACCGGAAAGGCTATTTAGGTCAGAACTCGCTATTCACCCATCCGGCTATCGGAGCCCTGAAATGGATGCTGGCCCGGCGCCAGAAACGCCGCGCGCTTCGCCGCGCGGCACGGTTTTCTACGGCTGGTATGTCGTTGCCGCCGTCTTCGTCATCCATACGGTTTCCTGCGGCCTGATTTTCTACAACCTCTCGATCTTCCTGAAGGCTTTCGTCGCCGAAGGCGGCTTCACCGTCTCCGCCGCCTCGAACGCGACGGCGCTCTTCTTCGTCTCCTCGGGCATTGCAGGCCTCGCCGTCGGCTGGTTTCTGGACCGCTACGATCCGCGCTGGGTCGTGACCTTCGGTGCGCTGCTTTCGGGCGTTGTCCTTGCAAGCGCCGGTCACGTCACCGCGATGTGGCAGCTCTATGCCTTCTACATTCTCTTCGGCATCGGCAATGCAGCCGTCGCGGTCATTCCAGGCATGACCATCGTCGCCCGCTGGTTCACGCGGCAGCGCTCCAAGGCGATTGCCTATGCCTCCACCGGCCTGTCGCTTGGCGGCATTGTCTTCACGCCGCTATCGGCCGGCCTGATCGAGCGCTACGGCTTGATGGATGCGGCTTTCTGGCTTGGCCTTGTCCTCATCATTGGCGTCATCCCTGTCGCCCTGATCGTTCTTCGCGCAAGCCCGGAAGCCATCGGCCAGTCGCCGGACGGCGATCCGCCCCGCCGCAGTGCAGATGGAAGCCTGCTGCCGCCCGACGGCGTTTCCTTCGAGGAAGCGCTCCGCAGCCGCTTCTTCATTCTTTGCACGGCGGCTTTCGTCTTTTCCATGATGGCGCAGGTCGGCGCGCTGGCGCACCAGTTCCGCCTGGTCTCGACGCGGACGGGCGACGACCAGATGGCGGCGCTCGCCGTCGCCGTCATGGCGGCGGCCAGCATTGCCGGGCGCCTTGTCGGCGGCGCGGTGCTCTCCCGCGTTGCCTCGAAAACCTATCTCTACGCGATCTACGTGCTGCAGGCCTCGTCCTTCGTCCTTTTCGCCTTCGTTCAGGGGCCCATCGCGCTCTTTGCGGCTTCGGTGATCTTCGGATCGACGGTCGGCAACATGCAGATGATGCAGCCGCTCATCATTGCCGAAGCCTTCGGCCTCAAGGCCTATGCACGTATCCTCTCCGTCTCGCAGATGATCACGACCTGCGCCAACGCGGCCGGCCCCGCCTTGCTCGGATTCCTCTATGTCACCGCGGGCGGCTATGAGCTTGCCTTTCTGGCGCTCACCATCTCATCCGCACTCGGCTTTGCGAGCCTCTATGCGGCGGGCCCGGCCCGGGCTCTCATCGATGCGAAAGAAGGGCCTGTACAGGGCTGAAATCGCTCATGGATTTGGGCAAGCGCCGCCGCTAGACTGCGCCCGTTCCACCCCTGCCC
>PNMC01000074.1 GCA_013823365.1 Parvibaculum sp.
AGCCGTGGCAAAAAAGACTTCATCCACGGACGATGATGTCATCGTTATTAAAAAATACGCGAACCGCCGTCTCTACAATACGGCGACATCGAGCTATGTGACGCTCGATCACCTTTGCGAAATGGTCAAGCAGGCCCAGGAATTCGTGGTCCGCGATGCAAAGACCGGCGAAGACATCACGCGCTCCGTGCTGACGCAGATCATCTTCGAAGAGGAAGGCAAGGGACAGAACCTCCTGCCGATCAATTTTCTGCGCCAGCTTATCCGCTTCTATGGCGACAGCCTGCAGAGCTTCATTCCCTCCTATCTCGAAATGAGCATGAACAGCTTTTCCAAGGAGCAGGAAAAACTGCGCCACCGCGTGACGAGCGCGCTGGGCGGAAGGGAGAGGCTGACCCAGTTCGAGGATCAGATTCGTCAGAATCTCGAAATGTTCGACAATGCCATGCGCATGTTCACCCCTTTCGCCCGGCCGTCATCGGGCCGGGGCGAAGCGAAGGACCAGCCAAAGCCCGAAAAGGCGGAGGCAGAAGAAGGCAAGGCAAGCGGCACGGAACTCGACGAGTTGAAGAAGCAACTCGCGCAGATGCAGGCGCAGATCGAGGCGCTTTCGAAGAAATAGCCGTTAAGCGGGGTCAGGCGATATTGCGGCTCGACACAAGCGCCGGGCCGCTGCGCGGCAGCGACATGACCGGCTCGCCGAGATAGAAGCCCTGCAGATACTGGACGCCGAGCCCCTTCAGCATCTCGACCTCCTCGGCATTGCCCACCCATTCGGCAACCGTCGGCAGGTTGAAATTCCGCGCGAGGTCGACCAGCGTCCGCACGAAGAACTGATTGTCCGGATTGGTGGCGAGATCGATGACGAAGGACCCGTCGATCTTCACCAGATCGACATCGAGCGTCTTGAGGTTGCGGAACGACGTGTAGCCCGCGCCGAAATCGTCGATGGCGATCTTGCAGCCGAGACCGCGGAACATGGCAACGAATTCGGTGAGTTCCACCACCTCGTGAATGGCGACGGTCTCGGTAATCTCGATGACGAGACGCCGCGCGAGATCGCGGTCGGCCTGCAGATAGGCCGCAAGCGTTTCGCGCCACAAATGGTCCGCCGTGGTCCGGCCGGACACGTTGAGCGACAGCGTGACATCCGGATGCCGCCGCAGCGTCTCCACCGCCAGTTCCATCACGCGGTAGTCGAGCAGACCGATAATGCCGAGTTTTTCCGCCACCGGGACGAAGTGCCCCGCCGAGACGATGCTGCCATCGGGCTGTTCCATGCGCACCAGGCATTCGTGAATGGCCGTCTCGCCGGTGAGCGCGTCCACGATCGGCTGATAGGCGATGCGAATGCGCTTGTCGTTGAGCGCGGTGATGAGCTCGTCGGCGACGTTGATATTGCGCAGCCGCGTCTTTTCGCGCTCGCGCGAAGGCGTATAGACGACATGGCTGTCGCGCAGCCTCTGCTTGGCGGCGATGAGCGCCTCTTCCGCCCGCGCCAGCGCCTGATCGACGCTTGAGGCATGGCCCGGTAGCGCGATCGATCCCGCCGACACGGTGACCGCCACCGGCCCCCTCGCCGTCAGCACTACCTTGTCGCGCACCTCCGCGAGGAGCCGCTCGCAAACGCCGCCCAGCCTTTCCTCGTTGCAGTTGCGCAGCACCAGCCCGAACTTGTTGCCCGCATAGCGCCCGAGCGAGTCGCCGCGCCGCGCAAGCGACTTGAGCCGCTCGCCCACGCATACGATTACCTCGTCGGCAACGTCGAAGCCGAACGCATCGTTGATGAGCGCAAGGTTATCGACCGCAATCAGCAGAAAGGCGGAGTTCTGCCGCCCCCGCTGCGAGGCGATCATCGCCTCCGTAAGCGCTTCCTTCAGCCGGACGCGGTTGAGAAGCCCGGTCAGTTCGTCGAAGGTCGAGAGGCGGATGAGTTCCGATTCCCGCTTGTGCCGCTCGTCGATCGCGCGGAGCACACCGACGGCAACGGAAGGCGCGCCATCCGCGCCCCCGAACCAGCGGCCGCGATCCTCGACCCAGCGCATGCCGCCGAAATCGTCGGAGATTTGATATTCGAGTTCGTAAGGCACGCCATTGCCCGTGTCGCTTTCGCGCGACCGGCAGATGAGTTCGTAGCGGCTCGGGCCTTCCGTCACCATGCGTGCGGCGAAATCGCGATGGGTGGCGAGCTTGGAAATATCGGGAACGCCGAGAAGCAGTTCGGCACCGGGGCTCCAGGAAAGCGAGTCGTCGTCGATCGACCAGCGGTAGGCGGCATCGCCCACGGCCGTCACCGCGCTTTTCAACACGTCTTCCGATCGCGCTTCCATAATGCCGAAGTCACACGCAATTTCGACTCTGCGCGCGTCCTGCGTCTTCGAGTTCACAACACCGCTCCTGCCGCGTTCGTAACTCGGGCCCATTGCCCCAACCATGGGCGCTGTTCTGGCGCCCGTTCAGCGCATGATCGCGCTCAAGCTGTTAAAATTTCGAGAAGCCGCGTAACCACTAAACCTTTAAATAAACTGGTTAATTGGCGATTCTGTGCCGTTGCGAAACATGAACGCGCCGATCCGGCCTCCCAAAGCCTCGAGACTCATGGCAGGCTTCTTGCGACAGGCTGAACAAAAGGTTGAACGAAGCACCAAGGAGCGGATCGCGCGGGCGGCGCGGCTCGTTTGGAGACAGTCATGGCAGGCATAGTGCCGGCACAAGGAGTGAGCGGAAATCTTCCTGCGCTGCGTCGCAAGGAAGAGACCTCCCGCGCGCGCCGCAGCGACCCTGCCCCCCTTGCCGCTTACGAAACGGCGCCGAACGCCGCGCTCGGGCGCCCGCATCTCACATCGATGCGTCCCGTCGCCTCCTTCCTCGCACAATATGTGGACCAGCTCGGAGGCTCCGGCCGCTCGCCGGGACAGAAGCAGGAACGGCGCCGCCAAGCGGCAAGCACCTATATCGAAGCCGACATGTTGCCCGACCTGCTGGCGGAGACGCTCCGCCCCCGCCGCGAACGAAAGCTCTGACCCGCTTCAATAGCCGATCGCGGCGCCATCCTTGCGCGGATCGGAGCCGCCGGTCAGCGTGCCCTTCTCGTGATCGATGACGATCGCCTGTCCGCCGCCATGCGGCAGAAAGGCTTCCTTGAGCTTGTGGCCGCGCGCCTCAAGGCCTTCCCGTGTCGCCGCCGCCAAGCCGCGCTCGATATCGAGCGCCTCGGCACCGGGAAAGGCGCGAGGGCTGTCGAGCGCTTCCTGCACATCCATGCCGTAGTCGAGCATGTTGGTCACGACATGCGCGTGGCCGACAGCCTGATAGGCCCCGCCCATCACGCCGAACGGCATCACCGCGCGGTCCTTCTCCACCATCATGGCAGGAATGATCGTATGCAGCGGGCGCTTGCCGCCCGCGACGCAATTGGGATGACCTTCCTCCATGACGAAACCGGAGCCGCGATTCTGGAACATGACACCGGATCGCGGCGCAAGAATGCCGGACCCGAAGCCGAAGAAAAGCGAGTTGATGAAGGAGACGGCATTCCGGTCCTTGTCGACAACCGTCAGATAGACCGTATCGCGGTTGAGCGGGTCGCGAAGCGAGGAGAGATCGCCGATCCGCCGCATGGGATCGATGCGCGCGGCAAGCTCATCCGCAACGGCATCGGACAGCATCCAGTCGACCGGCACATCCGCGAAGCCGGGATCGGCCACATGCCTGTCCCTGAGGTCATAGGCAAGCCGCGCCGCCTCCATCTCGAAGTGAAAGCGCTCAGGCCCATGCGGATCGAGCTTGTCGAGACCGAGCCTCGACAGGATGTTCAGCATGACGAGTGCCGTGATGCCCTGCCCGCTCGGCGGAATTTCGCAGATATCCCGCCCGCGATATTGCGTGCGGATGGGCGTCACATAGTCGCCCCGGTGGGAAGCAAAGTCTTCCAGCGTGTGAAATCCGCCAAGCGAGCGAAGCTTCGATACCATGTCCTCCGCCAGCGCGCCTTCGTAGAATGCGGCACGGCCCTTCTCGCCGATCGCGCGGAGCGTTTGCGCGAGCACGGGCAGACGGAACCTCTCGCCGAGCCCCGGCGCCTTGCCGGCATTCGTAAATTGCGCCGCCGCATCGGTATCATGGGCAAGATGCCCTTCGAGAAACCGCCATTCCCGCGCGATACGCGGCGCAACCGCGAAGCCCTCTTCGGCAAGCCGGATGGCAGGCTCGAAGATGCGGCCGAGTTCCATGCTGCCGTGATCCTCGACAAGCCGGGCCCAGGCCTCGATCGCACCCGGCACCGTCACCGAATGGACGCTGTTGAGAGACAGCACGCCGCCTGCCGCTTTCAGCTTTTCAAGCGTCAGCGCTTTCGGCGCACGGCCCGACCCGTTGAATCCGATAATGTCGCCGCTGCCGCCCTTGGAGAGCAGCACGAAACAGTCCCCGCCGATTCCGGTATTGTAGGGCTCGACCACGCAGAGAACCGCGCTCGCCGCCACCGCCGCATCCACGGCATTGCCGCCCGCGCGCAGAATCGAGATCGCCGCCTCCGCGGCCAGCGGCTGCGATGTGGCGCATATGCCATTGACCGCATGGACGGTCGACCGGCCAGGAACGTGAAAATCGCGCATCGGATACTCAGTTGTTACGTGTTGCGAGGATCAGCGACTGAAGATCGGCGATGGCACGCTCGATGCGGACGAGGCGTGCATCCAGTTCGGCGAGCTTCGCCATCACCGCGGCATCGCCGGCCTGCGGCGCCGCGGGCACGGGCGTCGAAACGCCCGCCTTGTTCGCGACCGCCGCCGGCGTCTCGCCGAGAAGTCCGGCGAGGATGCCGACCTCCTGCGGCGCGAGTTCGCGCTGGTCTTTCCAGATTTCATCGACCTGGGCGCGGGCGAGCCGGAGCGCCGCCGCGACATCGTCGCGTGTCCGCCCCGCCTCTTTCAGCCTCGCGTCGAACCATTCCTGATCGAAGAAAAGCGCCATGCCGATATCAGCGTCCCTTGAACTCGGGCGCCCGCTTTTCAAGGAAACTGCGTACGCCTTCGCGGTGATCTTCCGTCTGGAAGAGTTTACCCAGTGTGCCGCTGACCCAGCTACCGATTTCGCGCAGATCGCCATAGGACGTGCGGCGAAGCCCTTCCTTCATGTAGCGCAGCGCCAGCGGCGGATTGACGGCGATGCGGGCGGCAAGCGCACTCGCCCGCTCCATCAACTCGCCATGCGGTACGACCTCGCTGACGAGACCGATGCGGCCCGCCTCCGCCGCGTCGATGACATCGCCGGTGAAAAGAAGCTCCGCCGCCTTGGCCGGGCCGACAATGGCGGGCAGGCGCCACAATCCGCCGACATCGCTGACAAGGCCGCGCTTGATGAAGATCTCGCCGAACTTCGCCTGTTCGGACGCAATCCGGATATCGGCGAAAAGCGTGAGCTCCATGCCCCAGCCGACGGCGGCACCGTTCACCGCCGCGATCACCGGCCTGTCGCATTCAAGCGCGGCGACGGCGGCGGGCGTCGGCTCCGGCCTGACGGAGGTGAGCCGCGTCACGCTCGCATCGTGCTGTTCGCCGGTCATCATCTCCTTCACGTCCTCGCCCGAGCAGAAGGCGGGGTCCGCGCCCGTTACGATCACGCAGCGCACCTCCGGGTCGGACGAGGCGGCGCGGAACGCCGCCTCCACCTCGTCATAGGCGCGCCGGTTGAGCGCATTGCGGCGGTCGGGCCGGTTGATCGTGACGACCGCCACATGGTCGCGGACCTCATAGAGCAGACAAGTGAAATCCGCCGGGGCGATTTTCGGTGCCTGTGCCATTTCCTCTCCTCCCTCTCGGTCGTCTTTCTATTTGAACTCCCCCAGCGCATCCGCGCCCGCATCGCCGAGCTTCGAGCCGCCGTCGCAATCGACGATCGTGCCGGTGATGTACTTGGCATTGTCGGTCGACAGGAACAGCGCCGTATCGGCGATATCGGTCTTGGTGCCGTAATCGCGCAGCGCAATGCGCGACTTGATCGCCTTTTCCATTTCCGGCGTCGGCGCGAGCCGTGCCATGCCTTCGGTGTCTGCGATGGGTCCGGGCGAAATGGCGTTGACGCGAACGCCTGCCGGACCCCATTCCATGGCAAGGCACTTCGTCAGCATGTTGATGCCGGCCTTCGCCGCGCAGACATGTGCCTGGAAGAGCGAGGGGTTCACCGCCTGCGGTGCCGTGATCGAGATGAGCGAGGCGCCCGGCCGGTTGAGATACTGGAACGAGGCGCGCAGCACATTGAAGGTGCCGATAAGATCGATATCGACGACCGTCTTGAAGCCGTTGGACGACATGCCGAGCGCGGGCGCCACGAAATTGCCCGCCGCGCCGGAAATCACGATATCGATATTGCCGAACTGTTTCTGCGCCGTCGCGAGCGCCTGATCCACCGAATTGAAGTCGCGCACATCGGCGGCGAGCCCGATTGCATCGAAGCCTTCGTCGGCGATCGTCTTCGCGGCGGCCGTGATCTTCTCGTGGCTCCGGCTGATCAGCGCGATCTTCGCGCCCGCCCGCGCGAAATGCTGCGCGATCCCGAGATTGATCCCGCTCGATGCGCCGGCGACGAACGCCACCTTGCCTGCCAGCGCCTTTTCCTTGAATACATCCGCCATTTTGCGTCTCCCTTACAGCGTGCGGCCCCGGCCGCTTTGCCCGCATCAAGCCCGCATTTCGGACCGCCCGCAACCCTGCGGGGAGCAATTGTGGCGCGGCTGACGAAGCTCTAGACTGCGCCGGCACGGGCTTCCCCAAGGGAAGCCCCGGCGACCCAAAACGGCGGTGGCAAGGATTCCATGAAATTTCTGAAAGCCCTGGGCATTCTTCTCGCGGCGATCGCACTCATCATGCTGATGAGCTACTGGGCGGCGGGCCGCGCACGCCCCGCGCTCGATGCGGATGTCCGCGACAAGCTCCTTGCCGACGGTGTCGCCTACAGCTTTCTCGACCTGCCGCAAGGGACCGTTCACTACCGCCTCGAAGGCCCCGAGGACGGACGCCTTGTCGTTCTGGTGCATGGTTTCGCCACGCCCTCGGTGATCTGGGCGGAGTATATGAAGCCGCTGACGGATGCGGGCTACCGCGTCCTCGCCTTCGACAATTTCGGCCGCGGGCTCTCCGACCGTCCGGACACCATCTACGATGCCGACCTTTTCGACGCCCAGCTTACCGGCCTGCTCGACGAGCTCGGCATAAACCGCCGCATCGACATCGTCGGCTATTCGATGGGCGGCGCCATCGTGACCGTCTTTACCGCGCGCCACCCGGAGCGCGTGCGCTCGATGACGCTGATCGCGCCCGCCGGGCTCGGCAAACTCTCCAATGCGCGCACCGACATGATGATGCGTCCGCTGATCGGCGACTGGATCGTCCGCCTGTTCGGCACGAAGCTCTTTTATGCCGCCGCGGCAGACGAGGCGAAGAACATCCCGAATTCCGGTCCGCTTCTCGCCGCCGTCAACCGGCAGCTTCAATATCGCGGCTATGGCGATGCGCTGCTCTCGACCATGCGGCATTACCCGCTCGAAACGGCCGACCCCTACTACGCCACCGTGGGCGCGAGCTCCCTGCCGGTTCTCGCGATCTGGGGCGAGGCCGACGATGTCGTTCCCTATCAGCATTCGGAACGGCTGATGGAACTCGTGCCGCAGGCGCAGCTCCGCTCCTATCCCGGCATGGGCCATACGATCGGCGTGGCCGATCCGAAACTGGTCGGCGGGCTGATCCTGCGCTTCCTCGGCGAACAGGAAGCGCGGCTGACCTCGCCGGGCGCCGGCGGGAAACCGCGCGGTCCGCTCGCGCGCATGGAGTCGCGCCGCTGCGCGAGCTGCGGCATCGACCCCGCGGAAGAGAACTGACGGCAGAAGAAAGTCTGATCTGCGATGAAGCCGCTCGTCGAGGAGCTCGGATGGGTATTGCCGCACGAAGTTTTCGCAAACTTCGCGGCGGAACCCTTCGCGATGTTCCTCGACAGCGCGACCGCGGGGCCGGAAAGGGAGGCGAGCCTTCACGGGCGCTGGAGCTTCATCGCCATATCGCCCTTCGAGACGCTGACGCTTCGCATTGACGCCGGAGAAAAGCCGTTCGATCTTCTCAAGCGCAAGCTCGCGGCACTGCCGCCCGTCGAGACAGGTGAGGGCCTGCCGCCTTTCACCGGCGGCGCGGCGGGCTTTCTCGGCTACGGCCTCGGCCGGACGCTGGAGCGCCTGCCGGAGGAAGCGCCGCCTTTCGCAACCGACGACCAGCACCTGCCCGACATGGCGCTCGGCTTCTACGACGCGGTGCTCGCCTTCGACATGACCGCGCGCCGCGCCTTCATTCTCTCGACCGGCTTGCCGGAAAGGGACGAGGAAAGGCGAAAGGCGCGCGCCATGTCGCGCATCGCCGAATTCCGCGCGCTGGTGGCGCGGCCTGTGCCCGCCCGTTCGCCCGCCCCGGCAGCCGCGCGCCCGCTCCACTCGAACTTCACCCGCAGCGAATATGAGACCGCCGTCGCCCGCGTCATCGACTACATCCATGCGGGCGACATTTTTCAGGCCAATCTCTCGCAGCGCTTCGAGACGGAACTGGCCGAGGGCGACACGGCCTATGCGCTCTATCTGCGGCTGCGCGCGGCGAGCCCCGCGCCCTTCGCCTCCTTCTTCAATTTCGGCACCGGTGCGATCGCTTCCTCTTCGCCCGAACGGTTCCTCTCGCTCCATGAGGGGCATGTCGAAACGAAACCGATCAAGGGCACCAGGCCGCGCGGCGCCACGCCGGACGAGGACCGGCGCCTCGCCGCCGACCTCCTCGCCTCCGAGAAGGACCGCGCGGAGAACGTGATGATCGTCGATCTCCTGCGGAACGACATTTCGCGCGTCTGCGAGGACCGGTCCGTCGAGGTCGAGAAACTCTGCGCTCTCGAAAGCTTCGCCAATGTGCATCATCTCGTCTCCACCATTCGGGGGCGGCTGCGGCCCGGCATGAGCGCCGCCGATCTGCTCGCCGCCTGTTTTCCCGGCGGCTCCATCACCGGCGCACCGAAACGCCGCGCCATGGAAATCATCGCCGAACTCGAACCCACGGCGCGCGCACCCTATTGCGGCGCCATCGGCTGGCTCGGCGCGGATGGCGGCATGGACAGCGCGATTGCGATCCGCACCATGGTGATCGCGGGCCGCCGGATCACCTTCCAGGCCGGCGGCGGCATCGTGGCGGATTCAGATCCCGCCGCCGAATATGAGGAAACGCTCGCCAAGGCGCGCAGCATGCGCGAGGCTCTCGGCCATGCCGATGCGGCGCCAAGGCTGCTTGCGGGAGAAACCGCATGATCCTCATCATCGATAATTTCGACAGCTTCGTGCACAACCTCGCCCGCTATATCGGCGAACTCGGCCATGAGCGCCGCACCGTGCGGACGGATGAGATCTCCGTCGCGGAGGCGCTGGCGCTCGAACCGCTGGCAATTCTTCTGTCGCCGGGGCCCTGCGGCCCCGACAAGGCCGGTATATCGGTCGACCTCGTCCGGGCGGCGGCGGCGCACCGGATTCCGCTTCTCGGCGTCTGCCTCGGCCATCAGGCGGTCGCCGCGGCGTTCGGCGGCGAGATTTCGCGCGCGCCGCAGCCGGTCCATGGCAAGGCCTCCGCCATCCATCACGATGGCAGCGCGCTGTTTGCGGATATGCCGGACCCTTTCATGGCCGGCCGCTACCATTCGCTGATCGCCCCGCCGCCGCCCGGCGGGCCGCTCCGCCTCACCGCCTGGACGGAAGACCGCGTACCCATGGCGCTGGCCCATGAGACGCTGCCGGTTTTTGGCGTTCAGTTTCATCCCGAATCGATCCTCACGGAATATGGACACAGGCTGCTCGGCAATTTCCTCGATCTCGCCCGGACAGGGCGCATCAGCGAAGAGAGGCAAAGCGCATGAAGCTCTGGCTGAACGGCGACATTGCCGATGCAGGCGATATTCGCATCGACCCCGCAGACCGGGGATTACTTCTGGGCGACGGTCTCTTCGAAACCCTGCTCGTGCGGCGCGGAAGCCCGGTTTTCTTCGAGGAGCATCTGCTCCGCCTGATGAAGGGCGCGGAGGTGACGGGCATGGTCATGCCCTATGCGCCGGACAAGATCCGCGCAGCCTGCCGCGACCTGATCGGGGCGAACGGGCTTGAGGATGCACCGCGCGCCTCGCTCCGCCTGACGCTCACGAGGGGAACGGGCCCCCGCGGCCTCAGCCTGCCGCCGGAGCCCAAGCCCACGGTTCTGATCGGTACCGCGCCCGCCGGCCCGCCGCCCGAGCGCCTGTCGCTCGCCACCGTTTCCGCGCGGCGCAATCCCTGGTCGCCGTCGGCGCGCCTCAAGGCGCTGACCTATCTCGACAATGTGGTGGCGAAGGAAGAGGCGCGCGAGAAGGGCGCCGAGGATGCGCTGATGCTCGACACGGGCGGCATGATCGCCTGCGCAAGCGCCGCCAATATTTTCGTCTGGGACGGCAACCGGCTTCTCACGCCGGCCGACCGCGGCGCGATCCTGCCCGGGATCACCCGCGCGGCGCTGCTCGAACTCGCGCCGGGCATCGGTATCGAAACGCGCGAGGAAGAGATAGCGCCGGAGCGGCTGTTGCGCGCTTCCGGCGTCTTCCTCACCAACAGCCTGATGGGCCTCGTTCCCGTGTCGCGGATCGACGGGCGGGAAGTGCCCGCCCACCCGATGACAGCGCGGCTGGCCGCGGCATACGAGGTATTGCTCGACGCCGCGGCAGCGGAGGACTGATCATTCGCCGACGGTGAAGTCGCGCCGCGCCGCCGTGATCGTGACGGTGAAGCCCGCGATCACATCGAACGCGGCGAAGAGCACGAGGGCGAAGAAGGTCGAGGTGCCGAATTCCGGCAGCACGATGAACTGTACCAGCGCAATCACCAGCACGAACATGGAAAGCCCGTGATTGACGATGGTCGAGGTCCCGGTCTGGGTCGAGCTGACAAGCTCGAGAAAGAGCAGGAGCAGCGCGGCGAAGACGATCACATCGCCGAGAACGATGGTCCACATCGCGCCCGAGATGAGCGAGACCGAGAAGACCTGCGTCTCCATGGACAGGCCGGTCAGATAGACGATGATGTTGTAGGCGATGATGGCGAATGCCATCAGCGGCAGCGTGCGAAACATGTCAGACTTCCCTTCTTGCCCCCGTGGTCCGGCCTCTTCTGTGCCAGTCTAGCACAGTTTCCGGTACCATAACCCGCTTCGAGGGGCGGAAATCCGCAAGTTTGAATGACGGTTAACGAAGAGGCGGCAGGCAGGACATGACGGGCGCAGCCGAACATTTCTCCCGGTCCTATGGCGAGGCGCGGCAAAAGTTCCTCGCCGCAGCGGAGGCGGCCGGCGCCGCCATCCGCCATTATGTCCACCCCCTGAAAGGCCCGTCGGGCGAGGAACTTGCGACCGATGTCGCCCGCTTCGGCCCCCTCGATGCCGCGCGCATTCTCGGCATCGGGTCCGGCACGCATGGCGTCGAGGGCTATTGCGGTTCCGGCATCCAGACCGCGCTTCTGCGCGAGGGCTTCGCCGCGGAGCTGCCGCCGGACATGGCCGTTCTCTTCATTCATGCGATCAATCCTTACGGTTTTGCCTGGGACCGCCGCGTGAACGAGGACAATGTGGACCTCAATCGCAATTTCCTCGACCACACGAAGCCCTATCCGGCCAATCCCGGCTATGAGGAACTGGCGGATGCGATCAACCCGCCCGACCTCTCGCCCGGGACCATGGCGAAGTGCCGTGCACGGATGAAAGAATATGCGGCGGAACACGGGCCCCGCGCCATGCAGCATGCGCTGAGCGCCGGGCAATATACGCACCCGAAAGGCGTACAATTCGGCGGCCATGGGCCCGTCTGGTCGAACCGCACCTTGCGCGCGATCATCCGTGCCGAAATGGCGGCGGCAAGGCGCGTCGGCTTCGTCGATCTGCACTCAGGCCTCGGCGCACGGGGCGCCGCGGAAATCATCTGCACCGAGCCCGAAACGAGCGATGCCTACAGGCGCATGGTCGACTGGTGGGGCCCCTCCGTGCGCTCGACGGTCGGCGGCGGTTCGATCTCGTCCGACGTGCCGGGCTCGATCCCGGTCTGCTTCGCCGACGAACTGAAGGGCCGCGAAGTCACTTCATGCGGCCTCGAATTCGGCACGGTGCCGATTGCCGAGGTGACGGTGGCGCTGCAATCCGACAACTGGCTTCACCAGAATGGCGGGCACGACAATCCGCAGGCGGCGGAGATCGGCAAACTCATCCGCGATGCCTTCTATGTCGATGCCGACGACTGGAAGGACGAGGTGACGGCGACGGCCCGCCAGACCTGCGCCCGCGCGCTGGCCGGGCTCTCGGCCTGAGAGACCGCTTGAAAGGTCGTCAATCCACGCTCGCTCTTAAACATGCGGTCGTCATTGCGAGCGGAGCGAAGCAATCCAGGGGCGGCAGGCGCAGAGTTTTGCCGCTCCTGGATTGCTTCGTCGCCGCATATGCGGCTTCTCGCAATGACGGAGTTGCTGGATTTTTCAAACAGTCTTCAAGCACAACCCAAAGGAAAACGCCGCTCCCGGAGGAACGGCGTTTCAAAACTCTCAG
>PNMC01000075.1 GCA_013823365.1 Parvibaculum sp.
CATCCGCAACGAGCTTCTGGAAGCCGCCGATCATCTCGATCCGGACGAAGACTTCACTTTTATGAGGCCTTGAAGGGGCATGCTGCCCTGAACGGGGCTCAGGCCACTTTCTCCTGAAGGAAGTGGCGGCCTTCGCGGTCTTCGATCTCGACCACCCAGATGTCGGGATCGAAACCGCGCTGCTTTTCGATCCAGGCATCGGCCTCGGCCTCGGGCGCTTTCGGACGGGCAATCCAGATGAGTTCGCCCTCCCCGTCCCGGGCTGGGCTCAGGACCTGGGCTTCGCCGTCGAGCGTGTTCAGCTTCACGAGCACGGTGCCCGAGCTCGTGTCGCCCCGGCGGACGACCATGGCGGCAGCACCGGCCACCTCGCAGCGGCGGATCAGCGCCTTCACCCAGATTTCCGCCTTCAGCCGCGGCGCCCGTTCCATCGCTCGTCCATTCCTTGCCGTAACGCCGGTTTTCCGCGGCTTCCGGCCCTTCCCGCTCTCCGGCCGCGTATGGGCGGGCCAGCGTCATTCATCCTTAACGCGTTTCCTGTTTGCGGCGAAAGGCTTGCGGCATTAGACTCGCTAACAACTCTTTAAGACAAGCGGGCGGGGCACAATCTGGCCGGCAAATCGCCTCCACCTTTGGGCAAAGGGAGGCTGCCGCTATGAGGGGTATCAGCGTGACAAAGATTCTCGGGCATTCACTTCGCACTTTCGGATTCTCTCTTGCCGCCGCCCTGACCATCGGCGGCTGCACCGTCGTCGAAGGCGGTGCCAAGAACGAGACGGCCGCTCCGGCGGCGCCTGCGGTTGCCGAAGCACCGGCGCCCGCCAACGACGCGCTCATGACGGGCGGCATCGCCTCCATCGCGTCCGCCAATATTCCGATCCCGCTGCCTTCGCCGCGCCAGCAGGCGCCCGTGCAGGTTGCATCGGTCGATCCGTCGGCGGGCATCGCCTCGCTTTCGGCGCGGCCGCAGCTTCAACAGCTCGCCGGCGTTTATGCCAGTTACGGCTCGGCCATTGCAGCTGTCGGCCAGAGCAAGCTCGACACGCCGAGCGATGTGCGCAGGGCACTTGCAAGCCTGCGCGTGACGCAGCCCGACGCGCTGGCCGATGGCTGGTATGCGACGCATGCCATGATCGCCGCGCAGGATGCCGCCTTCGCGCAAGGCCTTCGCGACGAGGTGCGCCATCGCGGCAAGACGGCGGTTCTCGAAGCGATCGAGAGCGACGACACCTATATCCTCTCGGTGCGCGGCGCCCGCAGCGCGACGGAGGCCGTCACTGCCGCGCTTCGCGCGGACAATACGCGGATGGCCACCCTTTCCGCGCGCTTCAAGGACCTCTCCTATTCGTTCCAGAAGCAGCGCTGGGGGATGACCGATCCCCTGCCCGCCCAGGGCGAGACGAAAACCGCCGAAGCGGACGACCGCAGCTTCATGGATCGCGCCAAGGACGTGCTCGCGACGCTTTCGCCGGTCACGCCCGCGCAGGCCTATTCGCCCAGCGTGATGAACCGGGTGCTCACGCTTGCCTCCTATCAGGTGATCCACGGCTCGATGGATGCCGGTGCCACCGCGGAGCGCAATCCGACCGGGCGCTGCCTCAACTGGGCGCGGCTCAATCTCGACCAGTGCCTTGCGGCGGCGCGCTTCCCCTCCGAGGAAGCCTATTGCGCCGGCAAGCATGCGGTGGAGGAAGTCCGCGGCTGCTGGGCGCAGGCGGTGCCCGCCTCGGTGCTGGCGGCACAGTAACAAGGGCCGCGGCCGGGCGGTTCGCCGCCCGCCCGCGAACCCGGACAATTTGAATCGAATCTTCTCCCGATTTGAATGAAATACGCCTCTAATTTGAGGCGTATTTTTTTTGATTTTTATTTGAATTATACTCTAATTACTTGGCAGTTGTAGTATCGGAATAAACCAACTCAAATTTTCAGAAGTATAATTTCCTGTTTTTCTTCAATTTTACTAATCCATTTAACCACTCGACAGGAGACAGCTTCCTAGACTCCTCCCCAGGTCAACGACGAAATCTTTGGGAAGGGATCCTCGTCATGTCTTTCGTACTCAGGGCCGCGTTCTGGCTCACCGTTCTCGCCTTTCTTCTGCCCGGCGCGGGAGAGGAAGGCGCCTCGAAATCCGCTGCCCTCGAGGGCGGCTTCACGTCCGCCAGCTATGAAAGCGCGGCGGGCGGCAATGACATCGGCGCCGGAGAGGCGCTGACGCTCGCGGCCCGCTCCGCGCAGGACGTCATGGGGTTTTGCAGCCGCAACCCCGACGTCTGCGAGAAAAGCCATGCAATCGCAGGGCATGTGATGCGGCAAACGACCTATTACGGCAGCCTGGCCATCGTCTGGCTGACCGAAAAGGCAAAGGAGCGGCAGCAAGACGGCACCACCGATGAAACAGGCCAGCGCTTCGTCGCCCGGCCTCCTGCCGCTCCCGACTTCATGACTGGCGCCTGACCTCACCCAGCAGGTTGCCCGTCGGCTTCCCGACGCCCTCTACGGGCGTCCCGGCGGCCAACAGCGCCCCGCGGGCAGGCCCGTGGGGCGCTTGTTCTTTGGTGCCCCTGCCGCTATGTCCTTCCGAACGGCTCCGAAAACGGTTCAGGACGGAATGGCTATTCAGGATCTCATCGACGATTTCGCCTTTCTCGACGACTGGGAAGAGCGCTATCGCTATGTGATCGAGCTCGGGAAGGGGCTCGAACCCCTGAGCGCGGAAGAACATTCGGCCGAGCACAAGGTGGAGGGCTGCGTCAGCCAGGTCTGGCTTGTCGACGAATTGCGCAAGGACGGGCAAGGCCGGCCGGTGCTGCATTTCCGCGGCGACAGCGATGCCCATATCGTGCGCGGCCTTATTGCCATCCTGATGACCCTTTATTCCGACAAGACGCCCGCCGAAATCCTCGACATCGATGCGCGGTCGGTCTTCGCGCAGCTCGGTCTCAACGAGCATCTGACGCCTCAGCGCTCGAACGGACTCTACTCGATGGTGGCCCGCATTCAGGCCGATGCGCGGACGGCGCTCGCGGCAACCGCCTAACCCTCCTTCTTCATGCCGTAATGGACGGCGAGCCGGTCGAGCGCGATCTGCAGCACGAGCTTGCCCGCCCGGCGGGGCCAGCCGAAATTCTTCTCCGCCGCTTCCAGCCCCTCCAGATGGCAGCACACGCATATGAGAATGTCGGAAAGCGTGGGCCCGACGACCCTGAGCGCCCGGGCGACGCGCTCGCGCGCGGCCAGCGCGTTATCCGTGATCGCTGCCTGGTCATGCGGCATCACCGAATGGTCCTGGACCGGGCACATAAGGTCCGCGGTGAGGCGCGGCATCATCTGGCCCAGCGTGAAGTCGCGACGGAGCCGCTCGCCGGCGGCGAATTGCGCGAGGGAGAGCAGCGGCTTGCCGCCCGGACCCTTGCGGCGGCGCAGCCAGCCGAGCGGCGACTCGCCCTCGTTGACGTCGACCGTGACCGTCTCGCCCTCGTACCGGATTTGGCGGCGGCCCGGGATGCGGTGTTGCGCGAGGAAACGGGTCTCGGGTTCCGCCCTCTCCTCTGCGCCCTTCACTGGGGCCTCCGTGCCGCACGCGGGCGGCGCAGGCCATCTGTGATCTCGTCGAGCAAGCGGTCGAACCGCATGTCGTCGCGCCGGTCCTCGATCTGGCGGCAGGCATGGGCTGCCGTGGTCCGGTCGCGGCCGAACTGGCGGCCGACGGAAGCGAGGCTCACGCCGTAAACGACGTGAGACAGATACATGGCGACCTGCCTCGCCTCGGCGACGGAGGCACAGCGGCGGGTCGGGGCACGCAACTCCGCAATCGGCACCTTCAGGGCACGTGCGACCGCCTCCTGCGTCACGGCCACACAATCCGCCTTCTCCCGATCCTCGAAACGCCGCCGGTACATTCGCCGCCTCCCTCTTCGCTTTTCAGGTTCCTGAGGGCCATTTTACTTATTCTGTACAAAGCGGGGATAAGTCGTGTAATATTTTTCATCATCACATTGGGAGGCCACCCGATGCGCACGAGGATTCGGCATTTCCGCAAGGCAAGGGGGCTCACCCAGACAGAGCTTGCCGAGGCCCTGGGGACCACGGCTGCGACCGTGTCGCGGCTCGAAACCGCCGACATGACGGTTTCCATGGATTGGCTCGAAAGGCTTGCCCTCGCGCTTGGCGTGCAGGTGCGGGACCTTCTAGGGGCTGAGGGGGGGAGCCTTGTCTGTCAGGCGGAGCTGCGGCGCGAGGGGCGCGTGGCGATGCTCGCCGAGGGGATTCCGCTGGCGCCTGCCCTGGCGGAGGGTGCGCGCGAGCCGCTCGCCTTCCGCGTGGCGGAGGACATGGGCAGCTATGCGGCAGGCGACATGCTGATCGCGGACCGGATGGAGGCGGAAGACGCGGAAGCCTGGCTCGGCCGGGACTGCATCGCCGCCGACATGAATGCGCGGCAGGTTTTCGGGCGGCTCGCGGGACTGGACGAGGGGCGCTGCCTCCTCATGCCGCCCGAAGCGGGGGCGGCGGCGGTGGCGCTCGACAGGGCGGACTGGATCGCGCCCGTCATCCTGCTTGTCCGGCAGTTTTCGCCGGTCAGTCCGCGCCGTCCCGGCAGGTGACGGTCACGCTGCCGGATTTGCCTTCGGCGCCCGCGCAATCCATGCCGGGAAAGCACATGGGCGCGGGAGCGCCTGTGAAGTGGAAGGCGATATAGGCGTCTCCACCGCGCGAGGCATCCACCACGCCGGTGAGGGCGTAGCTCCGCGTATCGCCGCGCGAGAGGGTCATTAGGGTTCCGACGGAGGGATCCGACAGGGGCACGTAGTTCTCGCCGTCGAAGGTGATGCTCGCCGTGCCGCCGACATCGCCGATATCGCATTGCGCCTGAAGATTTTCAGGGCCCTGCTTGCCGCCGTCGATGGGGAAGGTCGCGCTTTCGCCTTCCGAGAGCGTGACGGTGCCGCCTTGCAGCGTGGCGGCCTTTGCCGGCATGGCGGCGAGCGGAAGAATGACGATCGCGGCGGCGAGAATAGCCGCGCCTCTGGCCGAAACTGAAAACAGCATGATGCAACGCCCTCCCGGCAAGTCCCTCTCATGTCCCCCTTGAGAGTGTGCACCGGGAAATCTTCTGCGATCAATCCTGCAGGAATATCTCAGGCGATGCGGAGCTTTGCCTTGCTTGCGAGCGCATGAGCCTTTTCCGAAAGCAGGAAGGCATCGTGGCCGAGCACCATGACGATGCGTCCCTCGGCATCCACCAAAGGAAGCCGGAGCCAGAACTGGAAGATATTGGGCTGCTGCCAGGGCGTCATCGGCACCACGCCCTGGGCAGGCCGGCCGCCGAGAATGACCTCGCGATAGGCCGCATCCCAATAATCGGTCTGATCGCCGAGATCGTATTCATCGAGATAATGACCGGTGATCTCGACGCCGAGATAATCGCGAAGCCGCGTGCCGGCGAGGCGAACCCTCAGGCGCGGCGCATCGCCCTCCACCAGCTCGATAATGCTGAGCGAGGGAAGCAGGCGCTTCAACTCTGCGGGCTGAATGTCGGCGCGGGTGGGATAAGTGCCGTTACCGGCCTTGCCGCGCCAATAGTCGAACAGCTCACGCTGCTCCGGCACAATCAATTGCGCCCTGATGGCCTCGTCGGTCGCGCTCAGCAGTCCGTCCCCCGAAAGTGGCCGCGACGCGGCAAAAGGCCGAATCGCCCAAACCGAGTCTGGGCCCCGCCGCGCCATGGCGCAAGACGGGAGATCGGGCTCTATTTGCCGGCGGAGCGGCGGCGGCTCGGCCCGGCCTGCCCCAGCCCCATCTTCTTGGCGAGGCGGGAGCGGGCCTGCGCGTAATTGGGCGCCACCATGGGGTAGTCGCGGGGGAGCCCCCATTTCTCGCGATATTCCTCGGGGCTGAGGTTGTAATGCGTCCGCAGATGGCGCTTCAGCGATTTGAACTTCTTGCCGTCTTCAAGACAGATCAGATAGTCCGGCGTCACCGACTTGCGGACCGGGACGGCAGGTTCCGACGCCTGAGCAGCAACGGCGGACTGGCCCGTCGAAGCCCCGGTCAGCGCGGCGAATACTTTGTGGATCAGACCGGGAAGCTCGTCGGGTGCGATCATATTGTGTCCGACATAGGCCGAAACGATCTCGGCCGTCATATCGATCAGTTCCGCCTTTTCCGTCACCGGCGCCTCGTTTTATTCGACGCTGACTCACCCCTTCGCGGAAGCGAATTCATGCCGTTAACCAAAACAATATTCGGGGGATTCTATAGCTCTTTGATCGATAGACAATCAAGTGCGCAGTCGAATGCCGACTTCTTTTACGTAACGTTCAGGCTATTGATGCGAGTTTTGCCCGGATTCAATGCAACCCCCGGAAGACGCAGGATTTTTTCTCATTCCGTACAAATAGTCTATTTGTGCGAAATATTCGGCTGACATTCGCATAATGAGCGTCTGCATGATTTTTGGCGGATATAGGGGCTCACTGACGCTCGACATTCCAGTGTGCGGCCAAATAATCGCCGATGCTGACAATTGCGGCCTCGCCTTCCGGCAGCATCTGGTAGAAGGCGTGCCAGACATGGATCATGCCGGGCGCGACGTCGAGACGCACCTCGATGCCGGCCTCGCGGGCCCGCGCCGCCAGGTGAAGAGAATCATCCAGCAAAACCTCGTCATCGCCGACCTGGATGAGCATGGGCGGCAGGCCCTTGAGATCGGCGAAATTGGGCGAGGCGAGCGGATCGCGCGGATCGGCCCCGGCGAGATAGATGGCGGCGAGTTCCCGGATGCCGTCCGGCGTGATCATCGGGTCCGCTTCGGCGCGGCTGACATAAGTCCCCGTTCCGCAGGTGAGATCGGTCCAGGGGCTGATCAGGGAAGCCGCAGCGGGCATGGGTAACCCCTCGTCCCGCGCGGCAAGAAGCGTGGCCATGGTGAGGCCGCCGCCCGCACTGTCGCCGGCAATGGCAATGAGATGCGGCGCCTGCCCCTGATCCAGCAGCCAGCGATAGGCTTTCACCCCGTCCTTCACCGCAGCCGGAAAGGGATGCTCCGGCGCGAGCGCGTAGTCGACGCTCAGGATGCGGGCCTGAGCCGCCAGCGCGAGGCGGCCGGTGATGTGCCGATGCGAGACGGGCGAGCCCATGACATAGCCGCCGCCATGGAAATAGAGGATGGTCCGCTGCTCCCCGGCAAGGCCGGCCGGGATGTGCCATTCGGCACGAAGCCCGCCGAGATCGGCCGCCTCCACCGCCACGCCGGCGGGCATCGGGAATTGCTGCGCGTTGCCATCCATGACCTTGCGGCGCTCCGCGAGAGGCAGTTCGGCACGCTTCGACCGCTCGCGCACGAGTTCCTTCAGGCGCGCAATGCTCATGCCGGGTTTCGCTGCGGGCTCGTTGGACATTTGCCTCTCCCTGTGGTCCGATTCATTGATCGATTCGCGCGTGGCGAGCCGCCGGTTGCAACGGCCATAGCAAGCGGCGAAGACGGTTCAGCGGGAATCCGGTGGCTCCGGACCGGCTGACCATTCTGGTTCCGGGTTCACTATGCAAGACAGCGCCCTGACGGCACAAACGGAAAGGGATGTCGCGCATGACTGCGATGTCGTCTTTTCGCGCGCCGCCTACGAGACATTCCTCAAGCTCGATCCCGCGCTGCGCAGGCTGGTGCATCTCGCCGCGCTTGCCGATGCGCAACGCGAGGTTGCGCCCGGTATTTTCAGCAGCGATGCGGGGCCTGATATTCGCGTTGTCTTCACGCGCGGCGACATGCTCGCCTCCGTGCTGGCGCTGACCGGCGGGAGAGCGGCATGAGCGACAAGAAGAAGCCGGAATATCAGAAAATTGCCGGGCCGGACGGTGAGCCCCTGTTCGTGATCGTGCCAGCGAAGGACTACGAAGCGCTGCGCCGCGCCGCCGAGGACATGGAAGATCTGCGGGCCGCGGGCACGACGCTCGCGCTCGGCTCCGAGGGACCGGCGCCGGTGCCTGCCACCGTCGCGCATCGCATCGCCGATGGCGAGAACCCCGTCCGGGTCTGGCGCGAATATCGCGGCCTGAAGGCGATCGAACTCGCGCGGGCCGCCTGCATGAGCGCGCCTTATCTTTCGGAGATCGAAACCGGCAAGAAGGACGGGACTTTCCGTACCATGGCGGCCATTGCGCGGGTGCTCTCGGTCTCGCTCGACGATCTCGCGCCGCCGGTGGACGAGGAAGACCGCCGCGCACGCGAACGCGCGGCGCTTCTCGACGGCATCCATGCGCAGATCCGCAAGATCGTGTTGCTGGTGACGGGCCCCTCCGACTTCGACACCGCCGCCGTGCGGCGTGCGGTAACGACGCTTGCCTCGGACGCCGTGTCGCTCAAGGCGGAAGGGCTCGGCTCGGCCGACTGGCTCGATGGCATTCTCGACGGGGTTCGCGCCGTTCTCGATCTCGTGGACCGGGCGGAAGGCGACATTATCGGCACGGCAAGGCAGGCGCGGCGGGAACTCGAGGAAATCGTTTCCGGGCCCGGCTTCCAGCCGATGCCGGCGGCGGCGCGCGCCCTGCCCGAGGATGAAACCGTCCTGCGCTTTGCACCGCAAAACGCCGCCGAGTGATTTCAAGCCTCGGCGGAAAGTGCCGTAGGCCGCAATATCTCGTTCGCCAGCACCGTATCCCAGCAGTGAAGCGCGAGATCGGCGCGGTCGGTCGAGATCGTATCGAAGAGTTCGCCGATCCGTTCGAGATCGGCCTTGGCAGGAATGGCGCTGCCCTTGCGCAAGTCGACGGCGGCGACGATGAGATCGCCGAATTCCTTGCGGTTCATGCCTATGGCCTTGGCGAAGACGGCGAGCGGTTCACCGTCGTGATCCGTCAGGATACGGAACATGGTCTCGGGCCGGATATTCGCCTCGGCAGCGAGCGCTTCCGCGAGATCGCCGTCGCGACCGGCAAGGATGGACGCAAGCCGCTGCCTCGCCACGGGCGCCGGGCGGCGCACGACGGAGAGCACGGCTTCGAGCGGAACATCGCCGAGCTGCGCGGAAAGAAGGTCTTCCATCGCGTCATGGATATTCTGCCGCTCCACGGTGAAGCGGGTCAGGATTTCAAGCCGCATCTGCGGCGGCACCCACCAGAAGACGAGATGCGCGAGGCGGAGGCTGAGTTCGGGCCTTGCGAGGAGCGGCACCTGCAATTCGGGTTCGGCGGCGCTGCGGCGCGCCAGAGCCTCGACGGCGCGGTGCGAAAGCTCTGCGGTGCGGTTTTCGAGCAGGGCGACGATGAGCGCGGTGTCGCCGAGTTCGATCAGGACATCGGCGACAGATGCGGGAAGATCGCGCCTTGCCGCGAGCAGGGCGCGGTGATCGTCGCCTCCCTCGCGCGCGACATGAACGAGGTCGCCATCCTTCAGGAGCATGCCTTCGGTGAGAATGGGGCGGGCGATTTCCTTGCTGTCGAGCGCGAGCGACAAGGCAAGCTCGCGCGGGCCCTCGACCTGCAGCGCAAGACGCTCGGCAAGACGAAGCCGCGCCGTGTCGTCGAGCCGGGCAACCGCATAGGCGAGCACGCTGTCGAGGATGCTGCGTTCCTGCGGCGAGGTGCGGGAGGCGGGCAACAGCGCAACATCGGCAAGGCGCCGCAGCACCGCGTCGCGGGCACGGGGGCCATCCTCCACCATTGCAGTCGCATTGTAGCGTTCAAGCGCCATTTCGATCGTCCCGGATACCCGGCCGCCCTGCCGGAAGGGGCATCTCACCACCCCGGTCTTAACGTGCCGTAAAGCATGCGCCGATTTGCGGTCCGGCCGACGCCGCCCTATCCTCCGGGCCGCCGAACGCCCCGGAGGAACCATGCCCATCTCCCGCCTTTTCCGTCTGATTGCGCCCCTGGCGCTTGCCGCGTTTCTGGCCGGTTGCGGCCTCGGACAGAGCGAATATGCCGACGAACCGAACTACAAGGCCGGCTATTCGGATGGCTGCTGGACGGCGACCTCGCAGGTCCCGGGCGACCCTTCGACCGTGACGCGAAACGAAGAGGCCTGGAAGGCGGACAAGGCCTATAATGCCGGCTGGCGGGCGGGCTATTCCGCCTGCCGCATCCGCGATGGCGGCGGCTCCATGGGCATGCCGGACACGAGCGGACGGGGCACCGGTCCGCAATAAGTCAGACCGGAATCTTTCAGACTCGAATCTTTCAGACAGGGAATTTCATGCGCCTCATTCTCGGACTGATCCTGCTGGCGCTGGCCGCCGCTGCCGCCTTCCCCGTTCTTTACTACGGCGAGGTGGACCCTTGCCGGATGCTGGCCAAGGACATGGCGCATGAGGCCTATGGGCCGCTGGCCGAGCTTGTCGGCAAGGACCCGGACGATGTGCCGTCCAGCATGGAAAGTTCCATGCGGCTCGTTACCAGCCAGATGACGGCGAGGGAATGCACGGAAGCCTTGTGGGACCGCTGGAGCGGGCGAAAGCCGCGCTGAGCGCGGTCAGGCGCTTTCCCGCGCCAGGGCGGCGAGGACGAGAGGCACCGGCTCCGGCTCGATCGGGTCCGCAGGGTCTGCGATCTCGCGCCAGAAGGTGCCCGGAATTTCCTCGATGAGGCTCGCGCCCGCTATGGCGAAGGGCAGTTGAAAGCCGGGCTTTGCCCTGCCCTCGACCGCACAGCGCGCCAGCAGCACCGCCGCCTCCGCCGACCAGAGATGAGCCTCCGGCGTTTCGAGCCGCGCGCAGAGGCGGATGCCTTCCGGCGTTCGTGCCTCGCCCCAAACAACGGCACGGCCATTGGCGAGTTCGAGCGCCGTGGGCGAGAGCCTGCCTTTCGACAGGCGGTGCTCCAGCCGGCGCACGCCCCAGCCGCGATTGAAAAGCGCGGTGGCGAGCTTTCCCTTGGCGAAGACGCGGGCGGCGCGCTCCGGCAGGACTTCGTAGCTTTCGATGGTGGAATAGGTGCCGCGATGGCGCATGGCCGTCGCCTCGGCGCGCCAGGGCGCGAGCCAGGCCCGTTCCGGCCCGGCGCCGAAATCGATCTCGATCGCGCGCTCCCCTGCCCTTGCCGGCACGAATTGCCCGTTCTTTACCGTCTCGCCCTTCGCCTTGAGCGCTGCGACGAGACGGCGCGCCTCGGCAAGCGTCGGCGCGCCCTGCTTCACGGCGATCGTGACCGCGCGGGCGCCGCGCAGTATCTGTGCGAGGCGCTCGGCGACGGCATCCACCGCCGCATAGTCGAAGCCCGCACCCGCCATCACCATGGTCTTCGCGCGCCTGGCCACCTCGTCATGCGCGGCGAGGGCGGCGACCTCGGCCCGGTCGTTCGTCATGTCGATAAAGTGGGTACCGGTCGCAAGGCATGCATCGACAAGCGCGAGCAGGCCTTCGCTGCCGAGGGGCCCGCAATTCACGACGACCGCGACATCGTCGAGCTGCGCCGCGACGCGCTTCCTGTCGCCCAGGGTGAAGGTGCGGGGCTCGGCCATCGCGCTGCCGGCCTCCTTCGCAATGGCCGCCGCATGCTGGGCGACGCCTGCGATATTGCGGCCGGCGGCGATATGGGACAGGCCGCGCCGCATGGCCGCACGCGAGGCAAGCGCGCCCGCGAAATTGTCGACGCCGTAGAGCAAGATGCGCGATTTCATGTGCCCGCCCCTGAACGGGTTCCCTGCCCCGTTGCATCGGGCCATTGTTACGGAGAGGAAGCGCCGGCCGCAACGCAAAGGGGGCGCCGGAAGGTGCCCAGGCGCGACTTGTTTCCGGTAAAGTTAATTTTTGGCATGGAAGGCCGGCAGCCGGCGCCCCGAAAAAAGAATCATTTCCGCAACGGCGAGAAGGGTTTAATTCAAACTACCTGACCCCATATAGACCGGACCGATTTCCCGGCTTACCTCCAGCGCCATAGCTCCCCCCATGCATGCACCCGTTCCCGCCATCGAGGTCCGAGGACTTTCCAAGACCTATCCGGATGGCTTTCAGGCGCTGAAAGGCGTCGATCTCGACATTCGCTCCGGCGAAATCTTCGCCCTGCTCGGGCCCAACGGCGCGGGCAAGACGACGCTGATCAGCGTCATTTGCGGCATCGTCAATCCGAGCGGCGGCACGGTTCACGTGTCGGGCCACGACATCATCCGCGATTTCCGCGCGGCGCGTTCGCTGATCGGCCTCGTGCCGCAGGAACTCACCGTCGAATCCTTCGAAAGCGTGATCGCGACCGTGAAATTCAGCCGCGGGCTTTTCGGCAAGAAGCGCGACGATGCGCATATCGAAAAGGTGCTGCGCGATCTCTCGCTCTGGGAAAAGCGAGACAACCGCGTGATGGAACTTTCGGGCGGCATGAAGCGGCGGGTGATGATCGCCAAGGCACTCAGCCACGAGCCGAAGATTCTCTTTCTTGACGAGCCGACGGCGGGCGTAGACGTGGAGCTTCGCCGCGACATGTGGGAG
>PNMC01000076.1 GCA_013823365.1 Parvibaculum sp.
TGCGGTCGGCAGCGAACTTCCGCCCGAAGGCCCGGCGCGCGATGTGCTGCAGATGGCGTCCTATGTCGTCCGCGACAAGACGTTCGGCGGCAATCTCGACAAGGCGCATGTGCTCGATGTGCTGGCGGCGCATGAGGCGGAAGTGAAGCGCACGATTCCCGCCCACCGCCTCCTCGTCTTCAATGTCGCGGAAGGCTGGGACCCGCTCTGCCGCTTCCTCGGCGTGCCCGTGCCTGAGACCCCGTTCCCCCGCACCAATTCCACCGAGGAATTCCAGGCGCTGATGCGGTAGGGGGGCGGGAGGAAGAAATGCACCAAGGGAGAACTGCATTTTGATTGGGTGCATCTCTCGAAAAAGTTGCGTACCCAATAAAGAATCCTAATATCAAGGAGTTAGACCAACTCCTTGATTGTTTGTATAGAATCCCCTATTTTTCTTTAGGCAGGCATGCGCCGGAACAACCCAGAGCACTCGAAAGATTGCAGGCGATCAGTGATCGCAATTATGGGCCGGGGGCCTGCCGCCTTCATCTGAAGAGGTCGATGCAACGGCGCTGATCATCGGTTAGCGGGATGTCTTCAATGCGCGGCACGAGCTTTAATCCATAACTCAGATAGTTGCCGTGCCTCTCATAAACCACACGCTTAAGCGCCTCGGCGTATCGCCATTCACAGTTACCGTATGTATCAGGCTCGAAGGCTGATGCAAATGCGGATGCAACAGTATCTGCCAGTTGCAAGCTTGCGCTTGTTGAGTGGTCACGAGCACTGATCGCGTCAACGTCTATGACTGGCCAATGGATATTTATTTGTCGATCCTCAGTCGCTTGCAGTCTTAACAGATAGGCTCGGAAATCTGGATACGACATACCACCGCGCCGAGAAAACACTATCCTTACCCGGCCATCACCCTCTGGAACTTGCGGTCGCATATCCCTGCATAACCAAGAGATGCGCTCAATCAGATAGCGAGTCATGTAGAAGTAGAGCTGATTCTTCTCGCGATATATGCCCTCAGGGATTACCCGTTTATTCGCGACGATGTTGATCGCGCGGATAGGTTTCTGCGCCAATCTTTGGGCAGCCATGAGTTTTTGGCCATGCGATAGCTTCGAAAAATGAATGCTGCGCTCTTTACGCCTAGGCATAAGGTCCAGAATCTCATCGCGCCACCCTACGGTTTCCAGCTCACGTGAGTTGCGCACCAAGTAGGCCGATATTATCAGCCAGCTAGAGGCCCCACCTTGTTGCCCCGGCTCTCGAAAGTTTCCAAGGCCGTCGTCGCCAGATTCGTCTATTAGCGCTACATAGCTGTGTGTCATGCGTTCACGATAGCTCACATGGTGGCTGGCGGAAATTGGCTTGAACCGCAGCTGTGCCGGTGCATGCCATGCGCTGTGGAGCCAATCCACCCCTGCTTTTCGCTATTCAACCTCCGAATGCCTTGAAGAACAAAACAAGAACTCATATCTTGGCGATATGGACAGGCGTGCCCTTATTGCCGATCTGAAGTCGAGGATTGCCGGGAGCGGGGGGGAAGGGGCCTCGGGGTCCGGGCTGATCCCGCTCGGGGCGGAGGCTGCTGGCGTGTTGCCGGGGGGCGGGCTCCGCAAGGGCGCGCTGCATGAGGTGGCGGCGGCGGCCTATCGCGACATGGGCGCGGCGACGGGTTTTGCGGCGGCGCTCGCTTCGGCGGCGATGAAGCATTCGGCCTTGCCCGTGCTCTGGTGCGAGGCGGCGCGGCCGCCTTTCGACATGGGGCGGCTTTACGGGGCCGGCCTTGCCGCTTTCGGGATCGACCCCGCGCGGCTCCTCGTCGCGCTGCCGCCTTCCGACACGGATTGTCTCTGGATCATGGAAGAGGCGTTGCGCGCAGAGGCCTTCGCGGCGGTGATCGGCGAGGTGGACGGGCGTTCCGCTGCGCTCACGCTTTCGGCCACGCGGCGCCTGCAGCTTGCGGCGGAGGAAACGGAGACGCCGGCGCTTCTCTTCACCGGCCATGGCAAGGCGGCGGCGAGCGTCGCCGTCACGCGCTGGCATGTGGCGGCGGCGCCGGGCGCGGATGTGCCGGGCATGGAGGCGGGCGAGAGATTGCCGGGCGCGCCCCGCTGGGCGGTGTCGCTCATGCGCTGCCGGGGCGGCAGGCCGGGGGCATGGCTCACTTCATGGAATGAAGAAGAAGCCGCGCTTTCCTTCGCGCCGTTCCACGGCGACAGCGAGGCGGGTTTCGCCCCGGAAGAGCGCGGCACATTGCTTCCCTTCATGCAGGCGGGCTGAGGCTCACCAGCGGCGATAGGGATAAGGATAGGGGTAATAGCCCGGGTAAGGCCCCCACCAGGGCGAGGGCGTGCTGGCGCGGCGCAGTTCGCGGGTGTTTTCCTCCTGCGCGCGGATCTCCCGCAGCCGCAGGAGACAGTTCGAGAAAGCCTCCGTACCCGGATTGAATCCGATGCGCTGGCACTCGGCCTGATCGGATTGCAGTTGCGCGGAGGCGCGCGCGGCCTGTTCCTCGGGGCTTGCACAAGCGGCGAGCGCGAGAAGTGCCGCAAGCGTCAGGCCGGTTTTCACGATACGCATGATGACCACTCCCTGCCGTCAGAATCCCTTACTCACACCGATGCCCACGCCGAAGCCGACATTGGGCGAGCGGCGGCCTTCTTCCTTGGCGCGGATTTCCTTCATCTTGAGGCGGCAATTGCCATAGGCCTCGGTATTCGGCTGGAAGCCGAGTTCGGTGCAGTTCTGGTGGTCGATCGCATCGAGCCGCGCCTGTTCGGCCACCGGGTCGGTACAGGCGGCAAGCATGAAGCCTGCCGCCGCGGCAGCGAGGAGCAGAATCTTCGTCTTCGGCCGTTTCAGCATGCCGCTTCTCCTGACATCGGGGGGGAACCTTGCTCCCATGAAGTAATCCTATCCTTCTTTCAGGCAAGAAAGAGGCATTTTCCCGATTGGACTCGCCTTGCATGGCAGCTTCGGGCACATTAGTTCTTGTTTTGTTCTGATTGGTCCCGACCCATGTCCCGTCTCACTGAAAAGCGCCGGATTGCCTCGCTTTTTCTGCCGGCCTGGCCGGTGGAGCGGCTTTACCGCGAGCTTGCGCGGCAGGCGGCGCCCCTGCCGGTGGCGGAGAGGCCAAGGGCGCTCGCGCGGGCCGGGGCGGGCGGGATAAGGCTCACGGGCTGCGATGCGGCGGCACGAGCGGCGGGGGTTACGCCCGGCCAGCTCGTGCCGGATGCCATGGCACTTTGCCCGAAGCTCGAGATCCATCCAGCCGATCCGGCGGGCGACTTCAAGGCGCTCAACCGGCTTGCCGGCTGGTGCCGGCGCTGGACGCCCTGGACGGCGGCGGACCCCGTGGGCCTTGACGAGGAGCCGGACGGCATCCTGCTCGACATCACGGGCTGCGCCCATCTCTTCGGCGGCGAGGCGGCGCTTGCCTCCGAGATCGGGCGGCGGCTCGCGCGGTTCGGTTTCACGGCGCGCATCGCCATCGCCTCCACGCCGGGCGCGGCCTGGGCGCTGGCACGGTTCGGCCAGGAGGCGGCCTTCGTGCTGCCCGAGGGCGGCGAGGTGGAGGCCCTGCGCGGGCTTCCCGTCGCGGCGCTGCGGCTTTCTTCCGCGCAGGCCGGCGGGCTCGTCCGGCTCGGGCTCAAACGGGTGGGCGATCTTTACGGTCGGCCGCGCGCGCCGCTCACCGCGCGTTTCGGCGCCTCTCTTTCGCGCCGTCTCGACGAGGCGCTGGGCGCCGAGCCCGAGCCCGTTTCGCCCGCGCGTGCGCCCGTGCCGTTCCGCGCGAGCCTTTCCTTCGCCGAAGGGCTGACGCGGCAGGCGCATATTCTCGAAGCGGTCACGCGCATCGCGGGCGATCTCTGCGCGGTGCTGGCGAGCGAGCGCAAGGGCGCGCGGCGCATGGAGCTGCAGCTTTTCCGCGTCGATGGCGAGGTGACGCGGCTTCGCGCGGGCACCGGCATCGCGACGCATGAGGCGGCGCATCTCGCGCGGCTCTTCCGCGAGAAGCTCATGCTGCTCGGCGACGATTTCGACCCCGGCTTCGGCATCGAGGCGATCATGCTGTCCTGTCTCGCGGTGGAGCCGCTTCTCCCCGCGCAGGACGATTTCGACGGCAAGGGAAACCGGGACGCCGCCTTCGACCGGTTCGTGGATCGCATCAGCAATCGCTTCGGTGCGGAGCGTCTTCTCCGTCTCGAGCCGCGCGCGAGCCATATTCCCGAGCGCGCGGTTGCGGCCGTGCCCGCGCTTCAGGGCCTTACGCCCGCCATGCGGGGCTGGGCCACGCATCGCGAGGAATACAGGGCCGCTCTTCTCGGCGGCAGCCTGCCGCGCCCCTTGCGCCTCCTGCCGGCCCCCGAGCCCGTGGAGGCGGTCGCCGAAGTGCCGGAAGGGCCGCCCCGGCTTTTCCGCTGGCGCAAGATCGCGCATCAGGTCGCGCGCGCGGAAGGGCCGGAGCGCATCACGCCGGAATGGTGGCTGGGCGGCGGGCAGCGCACGCGCGACTATTACCGCGTGGAAGACAACGACGGGCGCCGCTTCTGGCTTTATCGCGACGGGCTCTACCGCAACGACAATGAGGGGCCGCGCTGGTTTCTGCACGGCATCTTCGAATGAGCGGTTTCGCCGAACTCGCCATGGCGAGCAATTTCAGTTTTCTCCGCGGCGCGTCCCATGCCGAGGAACTCGTCATGGCGGCCGCCGCACAAGGGCTCGACGCCATCGGCGTTGCCGACCGCAACACCATGGCGGGCCTCGTGCGCGCCCATGCGGCGGCGAAGGAAGCGGGCATCCGTTTCCTGCCCGGCGTGCGCCTCGTGCTGATGGACGGGTTCGAGGTCATCGCCTATCCGCAGGACCGCGCGGCCTATGGCCGTCTTGCGCGGCTCCTCACGCGCGGCAACAGGCGGGCGAAGAAGGGCGAGTGCCATCTCTGGATGGACGATCTTCTTGCCGAAGGCGAGGGGCAATGCTTCATCGCCATGCCGCCGTCCGTGCCGGGCAATGATTTTCGTGCAAGCCTCGACAGGCTGAACGATGCTTTCCCCGGCTCTGTCTGGCTTGCGCTGACGCCGCTTTACCGCGCCGACGACAGGCGGCGCCACAGGATGCTGGCGCAGCTTGCGGCGGAGGCGCGGGTGCCGCTTCTCGCGACGAACGACGTTCTCTATCACGCGCCCGACCGCAAGAAGATGCAGGATGTGCTCACCTGCATCCGCGAGCATTGCACGCTGAGGGAAGCGGGCTTCCGTCTCGCCGCCAATGCGGAACGCCATATCAAGAGCGGTGAGGAAATGGCGCGGCTTCTCGCCGCTTTCCCCCAGGCGCTTGCCACGCCGCAGGAGATCATGCGCCGCTGCGGCTTCTCGCTCGACGAGCTTCGCTACGAATATCCATCCGATGTCTTTTCGGCGCACGAGACGCCGCAGGAACTTCTCGTAAGGCTGACATGGGAAGGAGCGGCGCGGCGCTTCCCCGAAGGCGTCAGCGAGAAACTCCGCAAGACCATCGATCATGAACTCGCGCTCATCGCCGAGATGAAATACGCGCCTTACTTTCTCACCGTGCATGACATTGTGCGCCATGCGCGCGAGCAGGGCATTCTCTGTCAGGGGCGCGGTTCGGCGGCGAATTCCACCGTCTGCTTCTGCCTTGAAATCACCTCCGTCAATCCCGCCGAGGTCGATCTCCTGTTCGAGCGCTTCGTCTCGCGCGACCGCAACGAGCCGCCCGATATCGATGTCGATTTCGAGCATGAGCGGCGCGAGGAAGTGATCCAGTATATCTATGAAAAATACGGGCGGCGCCGTGCGGGCATTGCCGCTACCGTCATTTCCTATCGCTCGCGGAGCGCCATCCGCGATGTCGGCAAGGTGTTCGGCCTCTCGGAAGATGTGATCGCGGCGCTCGCGCGTTCCACCTGGGGCTGGTCGAGCAGCGGTGTTTCGGCGGAGGATGCGGAAGAGATCGGCCTCGATCCGGAGAACCGGGAGCTTCGTCTCGCGCTCCGGCTTGCAAGCGAGCTGATCGGTTTTCCGCGCCATCTCTCGCAGCATGTCGGCGGCTTCGTCATCACCGATGGCCCGCTTGAGGAAGTGGTGCCGATCCAGAATGCGGCGATGGAAGACCGCACCTTCGTCGAATGGGACAAGGACGATCTCGACACGCTCGGCATATTGAAAATCGACGTGCTGGCGCTCGGCATGCTTACCTGTATCCGCAAGGCATTCGAGTTCGTGGAGAAGCATCACGGGCGGAAGCTCGATCTTGCCACCGTGCCGCAGAACGACATGCAGGTTTACGACATGCTTTGCGCGGCGGATGCGATCGGCGTCTTTCAGGTGGAAAGCCGGGCGCAGATGTCGATGCTGCCGCGGCTGAAGCCGCGCTGTTTCTACGACCTCGTGGTCGAGGTCGCCATCGTCCGGCCGGGGCCCATTCAGGGCGACATGGTGCATCCCTATCTCAGGCGGCGGAACGGCGAGGAGGATGTTCACTATCCGAAGGAGGAGTTGCGCGAGGTTCTGAAGAAGACCTATGGCGTGCCGCTGTTTCAGGAGCAGGCGATGAAGATCGCGATTGTCGCGGCGGGCTTCACGCCGGGCGAGTCCGACCAGCTGCGCCGCGCCATGGCGACCTTCCGCAAGTCAGGCACGATCGGCCTTTACCGCGAGAAATTCATCAACGGCATGATCCGCAACGGCTATGAGCAGGATTTTGCCGAGCGTTGCTTCAAGCAGATCGAGGGCTTTGCCGATTACGGTTTTCCCGAAAGCCATGCGGCGGCCTTCGCGCAGCTCGCCTATGTGTCGGCCTGGCTCAAATATCATTATCCGGATGCCTTCTGCGCGGCGATCCTCAATTCGCAGCCCATGGGCTTCTACGCGCCGGCACAGCTTGTGCGCGATGCGCGCGATCATGGCGTGGAAGTGCGCGCGGTCGATGTGAACCATAGCGGCTGGGACTGCGCGCTGGAGGAGACGGGCGGCAAAAGATGCGCCGTGCGGCTCGGCTTCCGGCAGGTGAAGGGCATGGCGGAGGAGGCCGCGCGGCTCATCGAAGACGGGAGAGGAGGGGGCTTCGATTCCGTGCGCCATTTCCGGGCGAGGACGGCGCTTCCGCCGCGGATCGTCGAAAGGATTGCGGATGCGGATGCCTTCCGCTCCATCGGGCTCGACCGGCGCGAGGCGCTCTGGGCGGTGCGCGGGCTTGGGGGGTATGGGGGCGGCGAGGGTGGCAAGGCACCCGCCGTGCTGCCGCTCTTCGCGGCGCATGAGGAGAAGGGCTTTCAGCAGGAAGAAGATGTGAAGCTCCCTGCCATGCCGCCCGGCGAGCATGTGGTCTATGACTATGCGACGCTCCGCCTCTCGCTCAAGGCGCATCCCGTTTCCTTCCTGCGTCCGCGCTTTGCTGCGCAGCGCATTCTCCCCAATGTGAAACTGAAGGAAGTCGAGGCCGGGCGGCATGTGACGCTGGCCGGGCTTGTGCTGGTGCGGCAGCGGCCGGGCACGGCGAGCGGCGTCATCTTCGCCACGCTCGAGGACGAGACCGGCGTTGCCAATATCATCATCTGGCCGAAGCTTTACGAGAAGCGCCGGCGCATCGTTCTCACCTCACGTCTTCTCTTCGTGCGCGGGCGGGTGCAGAAGGAAGGCATCGTCATCCATGTCGTGGCCGACGATCTGGAAGACTGGACATCCGAGCTCGGCCTTTTGTCGGCGGAAGATTTCGGCGATGCGGCGATCGCCCGCGCGGATGGCGTGAAGCATCCCGGCCAGGACCCGCGCGACGGCAATCACAGCCGGGAAGAACAGAAACGGATGCGCGCGGCACGCTTCGTGCCGAAGAGCCGCGATTTTCATTGAGCTTGTGCGCCATGCGTGGGCCTCACCGTCGGGCCCACCCTCCCCTTGTGGGAGGGTCAAACCGCGCAAGCGGGTTGGGGAGGGGGACTCCGTTCGCAGCAAGTGGCTCGTCATCAGTCTCCCGTTCACCCCTCCCCGAAAAATTCCGCGCTTCGCTTGAATTTTTCGACCCTCCCGCAGGGGGAGGGTGGGCCCAAAGCGAGTGACGGAGATCTGCGCGACCGGAGTCTCAAGCACCCCCTACGAACGGCCCTTCCTCAACGCATGGAATTGCAGCGCGCTGCCGCCGATTTCCGTTGCAACGAAAAGCCAGAGCACGGGGGTCGCGCCGGAGGCAACCGCATAAATAATGAGGGCTGCGACGGCGAGTCTTGCAATGGCGTCGATGCGGGCGAGGTCCGCCGTTGGGGTGCGCAGCCGCGCAATGGCCCAGACGACGCCGAGCACGCCCATGATGTGAACGAACATCATGCCGAAGGGGCCCGCCTCGAAATAAAGTCCGGGCGTGCCGAAGCCGAGCCAGCCATCCACCAGATAGATCAGCACGATCAATGCTTCCGCGATCAGCGGCAGTGCGAAAGGCAAGGTTACGGCAAGATCAGCCCAGGCGACCCTCTTGAAAATCCGTTCCAGCATTCCTTTTTCCCCTTATGCGGCATTCTGCCGTTCGTATTCGTGTTTTGCCCACATTCGCATAATCTTCCTCTATTGTAGACAGCCCATTCAAGGCCGCGCGAACCCCGGAGAGGCGATTTGAGCAAGCGTATCGTTTGGATTGGCGGAGCCGGCGTCGTTCTTCTCGTCCTTGTTCTCCTGTTCATGTTCCTCCGTCCGGCGGCGGTGGAGGTCGCAACGCCGGAGCGCGGCACGGCTGTCGAGGCCGTCTATGCGACGGGCACGGTGGAGCCCGTGCGCTATGCGCGGGTCGGCTCGAAAATCGCGGGCCGTGTGACCAATGTGCTGAAGCAGGAAGGCGAGCAGGTCGATCAAGGCGACATACTCGCCATTATCGACGTCACGGAAAGCTATTCGCAGCTTCAGGAGGCGCAGGCGCGGCTGCAGCTTGCCGAAGCCGAGTTCGACCGCGCAGAGCGGCTTCGCCGGTCGGGCAATGTGAGCGTGGCGGCGCTCGATCAGGCGCGCAGTGCGCAGGCGGCGGCAGGTGCGGCGCTGCGCGGCGCGAAGGCGCGGCTCGACGACCATTTCATCACCGCGCCTGTCGCGGGCGAGGTGCTGCGTTCGGAATACAAGGTGAAGACCGGCGACATGGTGCAGCCGGGACAGATCCTCTACATGGTCGGCGATGCGAGCGAACTCTATGTCGATGCGGAGGTGGACGAGGAGGACATCGTGAAGGTCCGGCCGGGGCAGGAGGCGCTTCTCCGCGCGGATGCCTTTCCCGGGCGCGCGCTTGAAGGCGCCGTCTTCCGCATGACGCCGTTCGGCGATCCGGTCGGCCGCACCTATCGCATTCATATTTCGCTGCCCGGCGACACGCCGCTCGTTCCGGGCATGACGGCCGAGATCAATATCGTTGTGCGGCATGAGGAGAATGCGCTGCTGGTGCCCTTGCCTTCGGTATCGGGCAATTCGGTCTGGACCCTTCGCGAGGGCCGGGCGGCGCGTATTCCCGTCGAGCTTGGCGCGGTCGGCACCGGCAAGGTGGAAATCCTTTCCGGCCTCGATGACGATACGCCCGTCATTCTCGATCCGCCCGCCGGGCTGAAAGACGGCCAGCGGCTGCGCAGCCGAAGCCGCAGCGAAGGCTAGTCCATGTTCTGGCGCGTCAGCATCGGCATTGCGGCGGCGCAGCTTGCCCATCGGCGGCGCCAGACGATCGTCTCCACGCTTGGCGTGGCGCTTGGCGTCGGATTTTTCGTCGCGACCTCGGCGCTCATGTCCGGCTCGGAACAGGACATGGTGCAGCGGCTGGTCGACAATGCGCCGCATATCACCGTGAAGGACGAGTTCCGCACCGCCGCGCCGCAACCGGTCTTCACGGTCTATCCGCAGGGCGCGGTCTCGCTTTCCAACACCAAGCCGCGCGAATATCTGCGCGGGGTCAAGAACCACGGCGCCAAGGTCGAGGAACTGTCGCGGCAGACAGGCGTGATCGCCGCCGCCGCGCTGACGGGCACCGCCATCGTGCGTTATGCGGCGAAGGATGTGAGCGCCGGTATCACGGGCATCGATCCGGAGAAGGAGCGCTTCCTCACCACCATCGAAGAGGACATGCGCCAAGGCAGTCTGATGCGGCTCAGGACGGCGTCGCAAGGCATCGTGATCGGCGAGGGGATGGCGCTCCGGCTCGGCCTCGGCATGGACGATCTTGCGACCGTGGTGTCGCCCACCGGGCTTGTGCGCCGGATGAAGGTGGTCGGGCTTTTCCGCACGGGCAACCTGCTGCTCGACGAGGGGCAGGTCTATATGCTGCTCAAGGACGCGCAAGTGCTGCTCGACAAGCCCTTCGTTGCGAACCGTATTCGCATCAAGATCGCGGATCCCGACATGGCGGAAGACGTTGCCGCCGATCTCGAAAGCCGCTGGGGCTACCGCACCGAAAGCTGGCAGGAAGTGAACCGCGATTTTCTCGGCCTTTTCGTCGTCCGCAACATCATTACCTATTCGATCGTCGGTGCCATCATGGCGGTGGCGGCCTTCGGCATTTTCAACATCATTTCCACCGTGGTGATGGAGAAGCGGCGCGACATCGCCATTCTCATGTCGATGGGGTTCCGCGGCGGCGACATTCAATGGGTGTTTCTGGTGCAAGGCGTCTTTGTCGGCATGATCGGCATGATCATGGGCTGGATGCTCGGCCTCGTTCTGCTGCAGATGCTCGGCACCGTCGAGATCACGGTGCCGGGCCTCATGGACAAGCAGAAGCTGCCCCTGGAGCGCGGTTTCTTCCAGTTCGGCGTGGGCGGGCTTTTCGCGCTCGTCTCCGCCGTGGCGGCGGCCTGGATACCGGCGCGCAAAGCGTCGCAGGTCCGGCCCGTCGATATCATCCGGGGGGCGACATGAGCGATGCGCCCATTGTTGAGCTCAAAGGCGTGACGCGCATCCTGCAGGAGGCGGTGCCGGTGACGCTTGTGCGCGACATCGACCTCACGATCCATCGGGGCGAATTCGTGAGCGTCACGGGACCGTCCGGCTCCGGCAAGTCGTCGCTTCTCTATCTACTCGGGCTGCTCGACCTGCCGACACACGGCCATGTGCTGATCGACGGCGAGGACACGGCCGGTTTCAGCCTGAACCATCTGGCGGATATCCGTCTCCAGAAGCTCGGCTTCGTGTTCCAGTTCCACTTCCTGCTGCCGGAATTCACGGTATTGCACAATGTGACGCTGCCGATGCTCCGGCTCGGGCGGCTCGGCGAGAAGGAAATTCACGAGCGCGGCATGGCGCTGCTGGCCGATTTCGAGATTGCCGATCAGGCTAGCAAGCGCCCGGACCAGCTTTCGGGCGGGCAGCGCCAGCGCGTCGCCGTGGCGCGCGCACTCGCGAACGATCCGCCGCTCGTTCTCGCGGACGAGCCGACCGGCAATCTCGACATGCGCAACAGCGAGATCGTGCAGGGCATTTTCGCCCGGCTTGCAGCGGAGCAGGGGCGCACCGTCATCGCGGTGACGCATGACAAGGACTTCGCGGATTCGGCGCCGCGCAACATCCATCTGGTCGATGGGCGGATCGACAGCGACGTCAGGCGTTAACGGGAGAGTTCCCGCATCGCATTGTCGAGGCCTTCAAGGGTCAGCGGGAACATGCGCTCGCCCATGATCTGCTTGATGATCTGGAGAGAGGGCGTGTATTCCCAGTGGCGCTCCGGGATCGGGTTGATCCAGACGCAGCTTTCATAGATCTGGTTGACGCGCTCGAGCCAGATGCCGCCCGGTTCCTCGTTCCAGTGCTCCACCGAACCGCCGGCATAGGTGATTTCGTAGGGCGACATGGTGGCGTCGCCGACGAAGATCACCTTGTAGTCGGACGGGTATTTGTGCAGCACGTCCCAGGTGTTGAGCTTTTCCGAGTGGCGGCGGCGATTGTCCTTCCAGACGCCTTCGTAAAGGCAGTTGTGGAAGTAGAAATATTCGAGGTTCTTGAACTCGGTGCGCGCGGCGGAGAACAGCTCCTCGCAGAGCTTGATGTGGCTGTCCATCGAGCCGCCGATATCGAAGAAGATCAGCACATTGATCTTGTTGCGGCGCTCCGGGACCATCTTGATGTCGAGCCAGCCCTGATGGGCGGTCGCCTTGATCGTGCCGTCGAGGTCGAGCTCGTTCGGCGCGCCTTCGCGGGCGAAGCGGCGCAGGCGCCTGAGCGCGACCTTGATGTTGCGGGTGCCGAGCTCGACCTGGTCGTCGAGGTTTTTATATTCGCGCTTGTCCCAGACCTTCACGGCCTTGCCGTGGCGGCCTTCCTTCTGGCCGATGCGCACGCCTTCGGGATTGTAG
>PNMC01000077.1 GCA_013823365.1 Parvibaculum sp.
GGACGCGGGAATCGCGGTTAATCCGCCGCCTTCACCACCGGAGCCTGCCACTTCTCGCGGAGCGTCACGAGCTCTTCCGCGGCGGTCGGGTGGACTGCGATGGTGGCGTCGAACTGGGCCTTGGTCGCCCCCATGGTGACGGCGATGCCGACCGCCTGGATCATCTCACCTGAGGCCGGCCCCATGAGATGGACGCCGAGCACCTTGTCGGTCTTTGCATCCACGACGAGCTTCATGAAGGTCCGTTCCTGAGAGCCTGACAGCGTGTTCTTGAGCCCGCGGAAGGCGGTCTTGTAGATATCGACTTCCTTGTATTTCTCGCGCGCCTGCGCCTCGGTCAGACCGACCGTGCCCATTTCCGGCTGGGAGAAAATCGCCGTCGGAATGATCGAGTGATCGACCTTGACGTCCCTGCCGCCATAGACCGTGTCGGCAAAGGCATGGCCCTCGCGGATCGCGACGGGCGTGAGGTTCGCGCGGTCCGTCACATCGCCGACCGCATAGATGCTCGGCGCATCGGTCTGCGAATACTCGTTCACGATCACTTCACCGCGCTCGCCGAGCTTCACGCCCACCTCCTCAAGCCCGAGGCCTTTGGTATTCGGCGCACGGCCCGTCGCATACATGATGCAGTCGGTGCATATGACGTCGCCATCGGTGAGCATGAGGTGCAGCTCGCCATCCTTCTTCTCGATTGAGACGATGTCGCAGTTCATCCGCAGGTCCACACCCTTCTTCAGCATCTCCTCGGACAGAAGTTCGCGCAGATCGTCGTCGAAACCGCGCATGAAGAGCGAACCGCGGTAAAGCTGCATGGTCTCGACGCCGAGCCCGTTGAAGATGCCGGCAAATTCGACCGCGATATAGCCGCCGCCGACAACGACGATGCGCTTTGGCAGTTCGTCGAGATGGAAGGCTTCGTTCGAGGTGATCGCGTGCTCGATGCCGGGAATATCCGGCAGGAAGGGCGTGGCGCCGACGGCGATCAGGATGCGCTCTGCCGTGACATCCTTCTTTTCCGCTTCGAGATGAACCGTATGCGCGTCCTTCACCGTCGCCCGGCTGTTCACGATCTCGACGCCCGCCTTTTCGAGGTTGCGTATATAGATGCCGTTCAGCCGGTCGATTTCCCTATCCTTGTTGGCGATGAGCGTCTTCCAGTCGAAACGCGCACCCTCGACCGTCCAGCCGAAGCCTGCCGCTTCCTCGAACTCGTCGGAAAAATGGCTCGCATAGACGAAGAGTTTCTTCGGTACGCAGCCGCGAATGACACAGGTCCCGCCGACGCGGTATTCTTCGGCGATCGCCACTTTCGCGCCATGAGTCGCCGCGATGCGCGCCGCGCGTACGCCGCCCGAGCCCGCACCGATGACGAAAAGGTCGTAGTCGTATTTGGCCATGGCGGTGCTTCCGGTCGCTCTTTGCGTTACTGCTTCTCGATGATATCGGTACCCGAAGGCGTTCCGACAATGGCGAGCGTGGCGATGCCCGTGAACAGTCCATTGTCCACCACGCCCGGAATCCGGTTCAGGGCCGGGGCCAGCGCGTCGGCATCCGGGATCGTGCCGAAATCGCAGTCATAGATGAAGTTGCCGTTATCGGTGAAGAAGGGCTCGCCATATTCATCGGCGCGGCGCGACATCTTGCCGGTGCAGCCGAGCGCGCCCGCCACTTCCGCGATCTTGCGCGCCGTGACGGCGGCGCCGAAGGGCACCACTTCCACAGGCAGCGGAAAGGCGCCGAGCGTCTTCACCACCTTCGATGCATCGGCAATGACGATCATGCGATCCGATGCCGTCGCCACGATCTTCTCGCGCAGCAGCGCGCCGCCGCCGCCCTTGATGAGGCGGAGTTCGCCATCGAGTTCATCCGCGCCATCGACCGTCACATCGAGATGCGGTGTGTCGTCGAGATTGGAAAGCGGGATGCCGAGGCTTTCGGCGAGCTTCGCCGTGCGCTCCGATGTCGGTACGCCGACAATATCGAGCCCCTGCTTCACCTTCTCGCCCAATGCGCGGACGAAATGTTCCGCCGTCGAACCCGTGCCGAGGCCGAGCTTCATGCCCGGCTTCACGAAGTCGAGCGCGCGAATGGCCGCCGCCTTTTTCTGTTCGTCAGCATTCATCGGTCAGAGCCCCGCCATCGCCACATATTTCACTTCGAGGAATTCCTCTATGCCCCACGGCCCGCCTTCGCGGCCAAGCCCGGATTCCTTCAAACCGCCAAAGGGCGCGACTTCCGTCGAGATCAGCCCGGCATTGACGCCAACAAGCCCGTATTCCAGCGCTTCCGCCACGCGCCAGACGCGGCCGATATCGCGGCTGTAGAAATAGGACGCAAGGCCGAAGGGCGTGTCGTTTGCAAGTGCGATCGCTTCTTCATCCGTGTCGAAGCGGAAGACCGGCGCGAGCGGACCGAATGTTTCCTCGCGCGAGGCCTTCATCTCCGGCTTCATGCCGGTAATGACGGTCGGCTCGAAGAAGGAACCGCCCTTTGCGTGGCGCTTGCCGCCGGTCGTCACTTTCGCCCCGCCGGCCAGTGCGTCGGCGATATGTTCCTCGACCTTTTCGACGGCGGCCATGTCGATCAGCGGGCCCTGCGCCACGCCATCCTCGAAACCGGAGCCAACCTTGAGCGCCGCCACTTTCGCGGTGAGTTTCTCCACAAAGGCATCATGCACCTTTGCCTGCACGAGGAAGCGGTTGGTGCAGATGCAGGTCTGGCCGGTGTTGCGGTATTTCGAGGCGACGGCGCCTTCGACCGCCGCATCGATATCGGCATCGTCGAAAACGATGAAAGGCGCGTTGCCGCCGAGTTCGAGCGCGACCTTCTTCACCGTCGCCGCTGACTGAGCCATCAGCTCCTTGCCGATTTCGGTCGAACCCGTGAACGTCACCTTGCGCACCAGCGCGTTCGAGGTCATTTCGCCGCCAATGGCGCCTGCCTTGCCGGTGATGACGCTGAGAAGCCCGGCAGGCAGTCCCGCGCGGGCGCCAAGCTCGGCCAGCGCGAATGCGGAGAGCGGTGTCGCGGTTGCGGGCTTCACCACCATGGAGCACCCGGCGGCAAGCGCGGGGCCGGCCTTTCGCGTGATCATGGCAGCGGGAAAATTCCAGGGCGTGATGGCGGCGCAGACGCCGATCGGCTGCTTCAGCACAACGATGCGGCGGTCGCTCGTCGGCGCAGGCACGATGGAGCCGTATATGCGCTTTGCCTCTTCGGCATAATATTCGATGAAGGAGGCCGCATAGGCGATCTCGCCTTTCGCTTCCGCGAGCGGCTTGCCTTGTTCCGCGGTCAGGATTGCGGCGAGGTCGTCCTGATTTTCCATCATCAGATCGAACCAGCGGCGCATCACGGCTGCACGTTCCTTTGCGGGACGGGCGGCCCAGTCCTTCTGCGCGCGATGCGCGGCGTCGATCGCCTCGCGGGTGTCCTTCGCCCCGAGCGACGGAACCGTGGCGATCAGGTCGCCGGTTGCCGGGTCCGTCACATCGATTTGCGGCGCATCCGCGCCCACCCATTCCCCATTGATGAAACAACACGTTTTCAGAAGCGTCTTGTCCTTGAGGCGCGTGGCAAGGGTCATGAAAATTCCCGAAATCCGGCGCGTCCGTCGGGCTTTCTTGCGTTTGCCCGTCTCACCGCGTCATATAGGTCAAGATTATGCGCAAGGCCGGGCCCGGCGGCGGGCCCACCCCTTGTTAGCATTTCGCGGCGGGTGCCGGAAAGGCCCCGAAAGGACATTGATGCGGATGAAGGCCAGCGATTATTTCTCCGAATCCTATGCGGAAGCGCGGCAGCGCTTTCTTGCCGCCGCCTCGGAGGCTGGCGCCCACATTGAATCGTACGAGAACGGCAATGCGCGCGGTCCCGGCGGCACGCGGCTTTTCATGGATACGGCCTGGTTCGGCCCGGCCAATGCGGAGACCGTGTTGCTCAATGTGAGTGGCACGCACGGCGCCGAGGGCTATGGCGGCTCGGCGGCGCAGACGGCATGGATCGGCGAGATGGGCCCGGCGGCATTGCCTCAAGGCGTCGCCCTGCTGATGGTTCATGCCGTCAATCCTTTCGGCTTCGCCTGGGGTCTGCGCGGTACCGAAAACAATGTCGATCTCAATCGCAATTTTCTCGATCACACGAAACCGCATCCGGAGAATCCGCTCTATGGCGAGATCCACAGGATTCTCTGCCCGGATTCGATGAGCGAGGAAGCAGTGCAGAAAATGCTCTCCGCCGGCGCCCGTTTCGTCGAGAAATACGGCCAATGGGCGCTTGAGGATGCGATCAGCCGCGGCCAGTACACGCATCCGGATGGATATCATTTCGGCGGCACCGCGCCCGAATGGTCGAATGTGACGCTCAGCGGCATCGTCGCGCGCGATCTCGCCCATGCCCATCGCGTCGGCTTCGTCGACTGGCATTCGGGCCCTGTGGGCGACGGCGAACTCATCTATCTGTGCTATTCGGAGCCCGGGAGCGAAGGCTTCCAGCGCGCCGCGCAATGGTGGGGGCGCGAGGCGCTCGATCCGAAGACGGTCGAGGCCATGTGGGGATCGAAGCGGCCGACGCGGCGCGGCACCATGTTCCATGGCATCGAGGAAATGCTGGCGCCGCATGCCCAATTCAGCGGCGCCGTTATCGAGTTCCGCTCGGCACAGCCGAAGAACAATGCGGCGAAGGCCATGCGCGTGCCGATGCTCGAACGGTGGCTGCGCTTCATCGGCGGTTTCGACGCGCCGGAAGCGGCGCGCTATTTCGAGGAAATTCGCGAGGACTATGCGCCCCGCCGCCAGTCCTGGCGCGAAAATGTGATCGCGAACGGACTTGCCTGTTACGAGCGGACGCTCGATGGCCTTGCCGGCTGGTCGCGCGAAGGGCTCAAGGCGGCGGATTGAGTCTTCATGGGGCAGCTTCGGAGAGAAGCTCCTCAACGATATTCGGACGCTTTTCGAGCAAAGCCAGCAATATGCGCGCTGGCCCCTCCGGCTCCCGACGCCTTTGCTCCCAGTTTCGCAATGTCCCGACAGGCACGCCGATGCGCTGCGCAAATTTGGGCTGCGAGAGGCCGGTCCGCTCCCGAACGGATTTCACATCTATGCCATCCGGCACATGCGCAACAAAGCCGGTATCGGCTTCGCCGCGCGCATAAGCCAGCGCTTCCCGTGCGCTTTTCAGAATTCTCTTCCCGGTCTTGCTCATCTGGTTTTCTTCTTCCGATAAGTGTCAGCGAGTTCGGCCAGAACCTCGCGAAGTTCATTCCGTTCGCCTTGCGATAAGTCCGCACGCTCCCCCTTCGAAAGCATGTTGAGCAGGAACACCGGCATATCGTCGCCCGAATAGAAGGTGATGACTCGATAGCCGCCGCTCTTTCCCTTACCCCGGCCTGCAAACCGGACCTTTCGAGCCCCGCCCGTGCCGACAATGGGCGCACCCGCCATCGGGTTCTCCGCCAGAAAGTTCACAATCGCCAAGCGTTCTTCCGTATCGGTTCCTGCGGCTTTCGCATCGTTCAAATAGGTCGGCGTTTCAACGACAGTTTGCACTTCCACACCTCATATACGTCATTGACGCATATACGTCAATGACGTATGTCCATTTTAATCCAGCACGAAGTCGTACCGGACCTCCATGATCTCCGGGTGCCGAGGGAAGCCGACCGGGCGGCGGGCGACGCAGCGCCCTCCCATGCGCTCGTAAAAGGCACGGGCACGGGCGTTTTTCTCCAGCGCCCAGAGGAAAGCCTCGCGCCGGCCGAGACAGGCGATCTCATCAAAGAGCCGGGAGAGAAGTTCGGCGCCAAGCCCCGAGCCCCAGTCCTGCTTGCGTAGATAGAGCGTCGTTATTTCGGCTCCCCGCATGTGGCCGAAGCCCGCAGGCTCACCCGCCTGTTCGGCGATCCAGGCGATCCCTGTTTGAAGGCTTCCGCGCCATTTCGCGGCCTCGCGGCCCGCGTCGAGCCGGTCGAGAATGTCGCGGGGCAGCATGCCCGGATAGGCTTCCCGCCAGCAGGCGACCGTGAGGCGTCCCAGAAGCGTCTCGTCGCGGCCGGGCATGGCCATGCGGAACTGATAACGGGTACGAACCGACATGGAAAAATCATGGCGGAAAATGCTCGGGCTTGCCAGAGGCAGGGCGCCATGCGAGACAGGCGCGGTTCCCCTGATCGCCCCCGGATGCCCATGCCCCGTCCCACCCTTCTTTTCGATCTCGACGGCACGCTGGCCGATACGGCGGCCGATCTTTGCGAGACGTTGAACGTCATTCTGGAACTTCACGGGCGCGAGCGCGTGCCGCAGGAGCGGGTGCGCCATCTCGTGGGCGGCGGCGCGCGGCTGCTGCTGGAACGCGGCTTCCGCGAGACAGGCGAGCCCGCAAGCGACGCGCTGCTCGACCGGAGCTTCCACGAATTCCTCGATTATTACGGCCGGCATATTGCCGATCACACGAAGCTCTGGCCGGGCGTGCGCGATCAGCTCGACAGGCTCTCCGAACGCGGCGCGCTGATGGCGGTCTGCACCAACAAGGTGGAGGACCTGTCGCGCAAGCTCCTCGAAATGCTCGCCATCGACCATTATTTCCCGGTGGTGATCGGCGGCGACACGCTGCCCGTGAAAAAGCCCGATCCCGAGCATCTGTTCGAGGCGATACGCCGGCTCGGCGGCGAGAATGCGCATTCCGTCATGGTGGGCGACAGCGAGACCGATGTGCATGCCGCGAAGAACGCGAAGCTGCTCTCGATCTGCGTCACCTTCGGCTATACGCGCATCCCCGTGGCCGAACTCGGGGCGGAAGCGACCATCGACCATTTCGACGAATTTCCGGCGGCGCTCGCCCGGCTCCTGCCCGCCCATTTCGGCTGACAGGTGCTTGACTTGGCGCGGGCCTCAAGCCTATAGACGGGCTCCCTCGCCCGAGGGCGCGCGCTTCGCGCAGCGGACGGTTAGCTCAGTTGGTAGAGCACTGTGTTCACATCGCAGGGGTCACTGGTTCGAGTCCAGTACCGTCCACCATTTTTCTCAATAAAATCATATGGTTGTATCGTACGCAGAAACGCGCCGATGCGGAGGGCAATCATCGTTAATTGGTCGTGAAACCCTGCTCCACTAGACTGCATCGGACAGCGGCAAGGGCCGCGCATCGGGCATGGGACGGCAGGCCGCTCCATCCGGACTTCAGCCAGAAACGGGCAGCGGCAGGCCATGAAGGAAAAGGAACTCAGGATCGCGCTTGTCTGCTATGGCGGGGTATCGCTTGCCATCTACATGCATGGTGTGACGAAGGAGATCCTGAAGCTCGTCCGCGCCTCGCGCGTCTATCACCACGACCTGAAGCGCTCGCACAAGGCCGATGCCAGTTATCTCGACGTCGACCACCCCGACCGCGAGACGGACACCGAGGAACTCTATTTCAAGCTCATCCAGGCGATCGGCCAGTCGCTCGAACTGCGCGTCTTCGTCGACACGATTGCAGGTGCGTCCGCCGGGGGTATCAACGGCGTTCTGCTCGCCCGCGCGCTGGCGCACGACCTGCCGGTCGATGCGCATCGCAAGATGTGGCTCGAACAGGCCGATATCGTGGCGCTGATGGACGAGGAGCATATTGCGGGACGCTGGGACAAGCTCTTCATGAAGCCCCTCTTCTGGGGCCTCACCGACAAATGGCTCGCGCGCTATGCGCCCGATATCGAGATGCGGCAGAAGCTGCAGCGCTTCACGCGCTCGCGCTGGTTCCAGCCGCCTTTCTCGGGCTCGATCATGAGCGGCATGCTGCTCGATGCCTGCCGGGCGATGGGCGAACCCGACCCCAGGGCCGCGTCGCTTCTGCCGGTGGGACACCGTCTCGACCTCATCGTCTCCGTCACCGATTTTCACGGCTACAGCCAGAACATCCCGCTGCACGACCCGGTGTCGATCCGCGAGCGCGAGCACCGGCATATTCTGAAGTTCAGCTATTTCCAGCATCCGAGCGGCGCTGTCGAAAGCGATTTCGACATGGAACATGTGCCTGGGCTCGTCTTTGCGGCGCGGGCGACATCTTCCTTTCCCGGCGCCTTCCCGCCCGCACGGATCGTCGAGCTTGAAGGCGTGCTCTACGATCACGATGTGCCGTGGCGGACGAAGAAGGAATTTCTCGATACGAATTTCGCACCGCTGATCGCAGCGGGATCGGACCCCGTGAAGGCCTCGTTCATCGATGGCAGCGTGCTCAACAACAAGCCCTTCGCGGAGGCCATCGCGGCCATTCGCGGGCGGCCCGCCTATCGCGAGGTCGACCGGCGCATCGTCTATATCGATCCCGATCCGAAGGGCGGCCGCGTCGAAGGCGGCGGCATGGCGCCCGGCTTCTTCCACACGATCCGCGGCGCTCTATCCGACATTCCCCGCAACCAGCCCGTGCGAGACGAACTTGAATCGCTGCATGATTTTTCCGAGCGCGTTCGCCGCTACCGGCAGATCGTTTCGGCCACGCGGCCCCATGTCCGTGCAAGGGTGATCGAACTTTTCAATGGAAGCAGCGGCAAAGTGCCGACGCCGCAGGAACTCGCCTCGCTGCGCAACCGCGCGAATGCCCAGGCCGCGATCGAGGCGGGCTATGCCTATGACGCCTATGTGCAGCTCAAGGTCGCCTCCGTTCTCGACCAGATCACCAATATCGTCGCCGATCTCAGCGGCTCGGTGAAACATCCAAGCGACAGGCTGGCACTTTCGCGCACCGTGGAAGCATGGGCGAAGCAGAGCGGTATCTTCCCCGTGAAATGGGCGCTCCATGCCGCGCAAGGCACGGAGCCGAGCAAGGAAGACGCCTGGGTCCGTTTTCTGCGCGAGTTCGATGTGAGCTTCCGCGTGAGACGGCTGCGCTTCGTGATCCGGCGGCTCAATGAGCTTTACCAGAACCTGGAAATGGAAGGCGACACGTCGGCGCCCGAAGCCCTCGACGATTTCAAGGCAATCCTTTACCGCAGCCTCGAAAGCTTCCATTCGGAAACCACGGCAAGGTTGCGAACGCCCGATACGAAGCGGCTATGCCGGCTCATCTATGATGACGGCATCGCGGAACCGCATGAGATCGACGCCTTCACGGCGCATGTGGCGCCGGAAATCAATCTTGTCGAACTCGACAAGGAGGTCGATGCGCGGTTCATCGCCATGGCGGAAATGGCGCTGCCGGAGGATATCCGCAACGAGCTGTTGCAGGCCTATGTCGGCTTTCCCTTTTTCGACGTGCTCACGCTGCCGCTCAACAAGTGGCAGGATCTCGACGATGTGGACACGGTGCTGGTGGACCGCATCAGCCCCGAGGATGCGCGCGCGATCCGCGAGGGCGGCGCGCCGGCCACGCTGATGGGCCGCGACCTCGGCTATTTTGCCGCTTTCTTCAGCCGCCGCGCGCGGGAGAACGATTATCTCTGGGGCCGCCTCCATACGGCGGACCGGCTGGTGGATATCGTCGCGAGCAGTGCGCCCGCCGCCATCGCCAAGGCAGGGCTCGATCTCGATCAATTGAAGGCCGGTCTCTTCCGTGCCATTCTGAAGACCGAGCGCGAGCATCTCGTTCACGTGCCCGAGCTCTTCACCGATCTCGAACGCGAAATCCGCATCCGTTTCGGCGAGGAAAAAGCGGCTGACGAGCCCGTTTCAACGGACGTTTGACCCGGCCTGCATGAGCGGCCCGCAGGGTGAGAGGTCCCTGTCGGCGCCTGAAGGAAGCAGCGCATCGCGGGCTTCGATCCAGGCGGCAATGTCCTGCCAGACCGTTTCGCGCTGCTTGTCGCGGAGCAGCATGTGATAACCCTCCGGATAGCAGACGGGCGTTACCTCCACCTCACCTTCGCGCATCGAGCGCAGTGCCGCGGCGGTCGCATGGGGCGGGACGATTTCATCCCTGGCGCCATAGAGCAGCAGCACCGGCGCATCGATTTTCGCCGAGGCGTTATAGGCCTCGTCCATCAGGGTGACGAGGCCGTGCAAGGTGCCGATCCGCGTTTCCTTGATGACGAGCGGGTCGCGGCCCAGCGCGCGGAGCATGTCGATATTGTCGGACGGCCAGATTTCAAGGCCGCGGCCCGTGAGCGTTGCCGAAGGCGCGAGGCGGGACGCGGCCCAGAGCGATGCCGCGTAGAAACGATTGAGATTCTGCCAGCCCCAGACGGCCGGAGCGGACAGGATGAGCCCGTCGACGGGCGGCGGCTCCGGCAGGGTCATCATGCGCATGGCGACCGCGCCGCCCATGCTGGTACCCAGCACATAGACCGGCAGGTCCGGATAGCGCTCGCGCAACAGGCGGACAAGCATGGCCGCATCTTCCGCCATGCGCGTGTGCCCCGCCCAGGCGCCCCGCCCCGGCGCGCGGCCAAAGCCGCGCTGGTCCATCGCATAGACGGAGATACCCTCCCCCGCCAGAAATTCGCCAGGCCCGAATGTGCCGAAGGTATTGGAGTAGTCGTTGAAGCCGTGAAGACCCACCACGATCGCCCGCGGCTCCCGGGCCTCGAAGGCGAGAAGCGGCAGATGCGCGCCATCGGCCATGACGGCAGCGGGCGAGGTGCGGCTTTCGATACGCGGCGTGAAGACGGGATCGCCCACACCCATGAGGCGCGGCGCGCAGGCGGAGAGCGCCAGAAGTACGAGCGCGGCGGCGAGGCCTCTCATCGCGCATCTCCGATCAGCCGCCGGACGTCGCGTTTCAGCACGGGCAGCAATTCCTTCTCGAACCACGGGTTGCGCTTCAGCCAGGCATTATTCCGCCATGAAGGATGCGGCAACGGAAGGCAGCGGGGATAATATTCCTGCCAGGCGGCAACCGTTTCGGTGAGGTTCTTCTTGCGCGCCGCGCCCAGATGCCAAGCTTGTGCATATTGGCCGACCGCGAGAACCATTTCGACCTGCGGCATCAGATCGAACAGAGGTGCGCGCCAGCGCGATGCGCATTCGCGGCGCGGCGGCAGGTCGCCGCCTTTCGCATCGAGCCCCGGAAAGCAGAAGCCCATGGGCACGATGGCGATGCGCGAGACGTCGTAGAACTCCTCCGGTGTCACGCCCATCCAGTCGCGCAGGCGGTCGCCGCTCGGATCGGTGAAAGGCGTGCCGGATGCATGAACGCGGGTGCCCGGCGCCTGCCCCGCCACACAGATGCGCGCCGTCTGCGACACGCGCAGGACGGGGCGCGGCTCATGCGGCAGCGCCTTCCCCTGCGGATTTTCGACGCAAAGGCGGCAGGCGCGGATGTCGGCGGCGAGGTCTTCGAGCTTCGGCATGGCCTCATTGTGCCGCGACTTGCGCGTCAGGCAAGCATGGGCATCGCAATGAGCAAAATTGCCGTGCCATGCGTCAGCGCCGCCGCCCAGATGCCATAACGCAGGCGGATGAAGCCGCAGGCAATGCCTTCGATGGCCGTGAAAGCAAGGATCGGCCAGCCGCCATTGGTGACGGTGATGGCAAGAAAAGAGTGGCAGGCGGCGAAGAAGAGGCCGCTCAAAAGCGCCGCGCGGACGGGCGTGACGAGTTGTTCCAGCCTGCCCTGCAGGTAGCCGCGGAAGAGAACCTCTTCCAGCAGGTTGCCGCCATAGACGAGAACAACGAGCCCGAAAATAAAGCCGGGTGCGAAGTCCCAAAGCATCGGCGACAGGCCGGAGACGGATGCCGCCCCCAGGCCGATGATGGCGCCCGCGCCGAGACCCACCGCCGCGCCTTCGGCAAGCGAGCCCTTCCGCCAGACGAGGAGCGCGCGCATGTCCTTTTCCACGAAGACGAGGAAGACGACGCCAAGCACGGACGAAATCCCGAGCGTCGCGAGGACAAGCGGATCGTTGAAGAAGGAGATACGAAGATCGTCGAAGCTCCAGAGGCCCGTGGGCGTCATCGCATCGCGCACAAGAATGAAGATCGCGATGTAGAGCGCGATGCGGAAGCCGACGGCGGCGCGGGGCAAGAGCAGGAGGCAGAGCGCGAAGGCGAGCAGGCCCGGCGCCATGCGCATGTTGTAGGTTACGAGCAGTTCCATGCCGTCGCTCATCTGAAGCTTTCCTCCGGTTTCGCTGCCGTTGACAGGCGGAAACGACAGCCGCCAAGATCGGTAAAAGAATAGGAAGCGAGAGCGGATCGCCCTACTCGCGTTTGACGGAGGAAAGCGGTGGCGGCAGGACCGGCGAAAAAGCGCGTCAGAAAGCCGGTTCAGCGGCGCTCCGAAGCGACCGTCGACACGATCCTCGAGGCGGCGGCTCAGATTTTCCGCACGCATGGCGCGAAAGGTACGACGACAAACCGGATCGCGGAGCGGGCGGG
>PNMC01000078.1 GCA_013823365.1 Parvibaculum sp.
AAACCGCCTTCTGCGGCAGTTGACCGGCGTCACGCTCGCCTCGCTTTCGGCGAACCTGCCGAACGATGCCATCATCATCGCGCGCAACATGGGCCCGGCGGAGCTTCTCGACTACGACAAGGAGCGGCTGCGCGGTCTCGTGTTCGAGGAAGGCGCGCCGAACGCGCATGTGTCCATCGTTGCCCGTGCCTTCGGCATCGCGACGGTCGGCCGGGCGGAAGACATTCTCGAACATATCGAGCCGGGCGATGCGATCATCGTCGATGGCGATACCGGCGAGGTCTATCTGCGGCCCTCGCAGGAGGTCATTGCCTCCTATTCCGAGAAGGCGCGTTTCCGCGCGCGCAAGCAGGAGCAGTACAAGGCGATCCGCGGCGAGCCGGCGATCACGCTCGATGGCGACAAGGTCGATCTCTATGTGAATGCCGGGCTGCAGGTCGATCTGCCGCATCTTGAGGAAGCTGGGGCCGAGGGCATCGGTCTCTTCCGGACCGAACTCCAGTTCATGATCGCCTCGACGCTGCCCTCGCTCCGGGACCAGATCGAACTCTACCGGGCGGTGCTCGATCACGCCGGGGACAAGCCTGCCGTCTTCCGCACGCTCGATATCGGCGGCGACAAGATGCTGCCCTACATGAACCTCGCCGCGTTCAAGGAAGAGAACCCGGCGCTTGGCTGGCGTGCGATCCGCATCAGCCTCGACCGGCCGGCCCTGCTGCGCCACCAGATCAGGGCCTTGCTGACTGCGGCTGCCGGGCGGTCGCTGCGGATCATGTTCCCCATGGTCGCCGAGATCGCCGAGTTCCGCCGCGCGAGGGCGCTGGTCGACAAGGAGATGGCGCGGCTCGAAAAGTTCGGCAAGGAAAAGCCCTCGGTTCTTGAAGTGGGCACCATGCTCGAAGTGCCCTCCCTGGTCTGGCAGCTCGATACGCTGCTGCCCGAGGTCGATTTCATTTCGATCGGGTCGAACGATCTCCTGCAATTCCTCTTTGCGAGCGACCGGGGCAATCCCCGCGTTGCCAGCCGGTACGATTTCCTCAGTCCGGCGGTGCTGAGTTTCCTTCGCCATATCGTGCGGACCTGCCAGGCCCATGGCACGCCGCTCACGCTTTGCGGGGAAATGTCGGGCAAGCCGCTTGAAGCGATGGCGCTGGTCGGCCTCGGGCTGCGGCGGGTTTCCATGTCGCCGGCCGCTGTCGGCCCGGTCAAGATGATGGTCCGCTCGCTCGATGCGGCCAAGCTCGCCGCCTTCATGGAGGGGCTTTACGGGTTGCCGGACCGGAGCGTCCGGGAGCAGCTTCTGGCTTTTGCCGAGGCGAACGGCGTCGCCATCTAGGGGGCCTTCGGGGCCGATCTGTCCGGTTTGGCCCCATCGGCGCCGCCGAGCCCGAAAAACCGTCCCATATCATGGGTTTGGCTCAATCTCCGGTTGCGATTTGTCAATAGATTTGTTCTATTCTTACCCATCGGATGCAATTGGGCACTGCGAACGGCTGGCTTGCGGGGGCATGGCTGTCGCATTTCGAAACGCTCATGGCGATCCGGAGGGGCCTTGTGCCCGCAGCGGATTGAGATGGCTCAACTCGGGAAGAGCCCTGATAGATGAACAAGATCACCATGCTTCCGGCGGGGGATGACGGGTCGGAACCTCGTCGGCGGTTGCATCTTCGAGACATCACGAACGAAATGCCGGTCGAGGCGGAATCCGTCGGCGCGGATTTGCGTGCTGCGCGTCTGCGCCGCGGCGAGGATATTCGCGGCATCGCGCTCTCGCTTCGCATCCGGCGGGACCAGCTGGAGGCGCTTGAGGAAAGCCGCTACGACGCGCTTCCCGCCCGCGCCTATGCCGTCGGCTTCGTTCGTTCCTACGCGGAATATCTCGGTCTCGACAGCCGCCATGTCGTCGAGCGCTACAAGGCCGAGCTCGATGCCCGTGAAGCCGGGATCGCCCAGCTCCAGTTTCCCGATGGCGCCCGCGAGGAGCGCCGGCTGCCGCGCGGTACGGCGCTGATCGTGGCGCTGGTCATTGCATCGGGCGCCTATGGCGGCTGGCTTCTGACGAAATCGACCGATGAAATGATGGCGTCCCGCGTTGCAGGTGCCGCCGCACCCGCGGAACCCGCTGTCGCGGTGCCGCCGAGCCAGCGCGTTTCGCGCGGCGACAGCGCCTCCGCGGCGACACCGCGCGAAGGCGTGGTGCCGACCGCGCGCAGTTCGGTTCCGGCCGCCGGAACCCTGGTGGCGCCCGAGGCGGTCTATGAAAGCGCGCCGGTCGCCGCTGCCGAAGCCGGGGATGGCGAGATGCAGGCCGGCGCGGAAGGCGGCGTCGCGGCCGAACAGGCCAGATCGGAACTGCCGCCGCTCCCCGAAGGCACGCCCTATGGCGCGGAAAATGTGGATGGCCGCGTGGTCGTCCGCGCCCGGCGCGATGGTGCATGGATCCGTATCGAGGATGGCAGCGGCCGCGTTCTCATCGAGCAGACGCTGAAGGCGGGGGACAGCTACCGGGTGCCCCGCGTTCCGGGCGCGATCCTCGTCGCGCGCGATGCCGGCGCTTTCGAACTCATGGTCGATGGCACGTCGCTGGGCCTTGCCGGGCCTCCCGGCCTCGTCCTGACCGGCAAGTCGCTCGAACTCGATGTGCTGCTGGCCGATATGCCAAGGCCGGTATCTGAAGCGGAAGCCTCGGCGGCGCCGGGCGCTGCGGAGACCGCCTTCGAATAGGCCCTGAAAGGCACCGGGTCGCGGGCTTGCCATATTTCTGCTAAGAGATCACGCCATGGTCAGCCCGACCGGCTGGCCGATCTGGCCTTTTTGGCAGATCTCCCGGCAGACTGGAGAGGTGCGGGACCCAAGCTCCCGCCGCAAGGCAAATGAGCATCAGACCCTGGCGCGACATCGACCGCAGGAAGAGCCGGCAGATTCATGTCGGCTCCGTGCCCGTGGGCGGCGATGCGCCTATATCCGTCCAGACCATGACGAACACACTCACCTCGGATGCGAAGGCGACGATCGGGCAGATCCGCCGCATCGAGGACGCTGGATGCGACATCGTCCGCGTGTCGTGCCCGGACGAGGAATCGACCAGGGCCCTGAAGGAGATCGTCCGCGAAACGAAAATACCGATCGTGGCCGACATCCATTTCCATTACCGCCGCGCCATCGAGGCGGCCGAGGCGGGTGCCGCGTGCCTGCGTATCAATCCGGGCAATATCGGCTCCGAGGCCCGTGTGCGCGAGGTGGTGCAGGCGGCGAAGGATCATGGCTGCTCCATGCGCATCGGCGTCAATGCCGGTTCGCTCGAGCGCGATCTCCTCGAAAAATACGGCGAGCCCTGCCCGGAAGCGATGGTCGAGAGTGCGCTCGATCACGCGCGCATCCTGCAGGATCACGATTTCCACGAATTCAAGATCAGCGTGAAGGCGTCCGATCCCTTCCTCACGGTCGCCGCCTATCAGCAGCTTGCGGAAGCGATCGATTGTCCGCTCCATATCGGCGTGACGGAAGCAGGCGGTCTGATGACCGGCACGATCAAATCCTCGATCGGTCTCGGCATGCTGCTCTGGGGCGGCATCGGCGACACGATCCGCGTTTCTCTCTCCGCCGATCCGGTGGAGGAAGTGAAGGTCGGCTTCGACATTCTGAAGTCGCTCAATCTGCGCCATCGCGGCGTCACCATCATTTCCTGCCCGTCCTGTGCGCGGCAGGGCTTCGATGTGATCGGCACGGTGAAAGTGCTTGAGGAGCGCCTCGCCCATATCGCAACGCCGATGACGCTGTCGGTGATCGGCTGCGTCGTGAACGGACCCGGCGAAGCCGAGCAGACCGATATCGGCTTCACCGGCGGCGGTGCGGGTTCCGGCATGGTCTATCTCGCAGGTCTCAGCGATCACAAGATCAGGAACGAGGAGATCGTCGATCATCTCGTCGGTCTCGTCGAGGCGAAGGCGAAGGAAATCGAAGCCGCGCGGGCGGCTGAGGAAGCGGCGCTCGAGCCGCAGGCGCTTGCCGGGGATTAGCGAGGCGGAAACGAAAACCCCGTTCCGTTCGTTATAATCCTTTCCCCAGAGACAATGCCCTCATGATTCCGCAAGAAAAACTCCAGAGCGTTCTCGCCCGTTACGAGGCGGTGCAGTCGGAAATGAATTCCGATGTGCCGCGCGAGCGTTTCGTGCAGTTGTCGAAGGAATATGCCGAACTGTCGCCGGTGGCGGGTGCCATAGGCAAGTTCATCGCCGCCCAGCGCGACCGCGAGGATGCCGAACAGCTGCTGCGCGTCCGCGACATGGCGGAGATGGCGCGCGAGGAGATGGACCGGCTGGACGAGCTTCTGCCGCAGCTTGAGCATGAGCTGCAGATCATGCTCTTGCCGAAGGACGCGGCGGATGAGCGCAACGTCATTCTCGAAGTGCGGGCCGGAACCGGCGGTGACGAGGCCGCGCTTTTTGCAGGCGACCTTTTCCGCATGTATGAGCGTTATGCCGCGGGCCAGGGCTGGAAGGTCGATCTCATATCGGTGTCCGAGGGCGAAGTCGGCGGCTACAAGGAAATCATCGCCGAGATTTCCGGTGCAGGCGTCTATGCGAAGCTCAAATTCGAATCCGGCGTCCACCGCGTTCAGCGCGTACCGGTGACGGAAGGCGGCGGGCGTATCCACACATCTGCGGCGACGGTCGCCGTGCTGCCGGAGCCCGAGGAGGTCGATGTCGAGATCGAGGACAAGGATCTTCGTATCGATGTGTTCCGCGCCTCCGGCGCCGGCGGGCAGCATGTGAACAAGACGGAAAGCGCGGTGCGCATCACGCATCTGCCGACCGGCATCGTGGTTTCGCAGCAGGACGAGAAGTCGCAGCACAAGAACAAGGCGCGGGCCATGCAGATCCTGCGCGCCAAGCTTTTCGATGCGGAGCGCGAGCGGATCGACAAGGAGCGTGCGGCGAACCGCAAGGGGCAGGTCGGTTCCGGCGACCGGTCGGAGCGCATCCGCACCTATAATTTCCCGCAAAGCCGCGTGACCGACCATCGCATCAACCTCACGCTTCACAAGCTCGATCAGGTGCTTGAGGGCGACGGGCTCGGCGAACTTGTCGATGCGCTGATCGCCGAGGACCAGGCGGCTCGCCTCGCCGCCATGGACGAAAACGCGTGACGCTCGCCACCCGCGATCATGCGATGCGGATGCTCGGGGTCAGGCTCCGCGCCGCGGGCCTTGCATCGCCCGAGCTCGATGCGCGCCTTCTCGTGATGGGCGTTACCGGCGCAAGCGATATCGAGATGCTGCGCGAGCCTGGCACGCGCATGAGCGACGCCGAGGAAGCGCATCTTGCCGAATGCGAGCGGCGGCGCCTCGCCGGGGAGCCCGTCTCGCGCATTCTGGGGCGGCGCGAATTCTGGGGCCTTTCCTTCGCCGTGACGCCCGCTACGCTCGATCCGCGGCCGGACAGCGAGACGCTGGTGGAAGCGGCGCTCGAACTGCTCAGGGACCATCCGTCCCCGCGCATCCTCGACCTTGGGACGGGTACGGGCTGTCTCCTCCTCGCGCTTCTGCACGAGCTTCCGCAGGCGCAGGGGACGGGTGTCGATGTTTCGCCCGAGGCGCTTTCGGTTGCCGCGTCCAATGCCGCGCAGCTCGGGCTTTCGGCGCGGGCAGAGTTCCATCTCGGGAACTGGACGGAAGGTCTCGACGGGCCATTCGATCTCGTCATCTCCAATCCGCCCTATATCAGGCATGGCGATCTCGGCACGCTTGAGCGGGAGGTGCGGGAGCATGATCCCATGCTGGCGCTTGATGGCGGCGAGGACGGGCTTGCCGCCTATCGCGCGCTTGCGCTCTCCATTCCGGGCATTTTGACGCAGAGCGGCCATGCGGTGATCGAGCTTGGCATGGGGCAGGCGGATGAGGTGCGGTCCCTCTTCGAATCGGCGGAAATGTGCGTTCTTCGCGCCGTTCCGGACCTTGCGGGCGTGCCCCGGGCGCTCGTGGCAGGCCGGCCACGGCGCTAAATTTCCGGGAGGCGAAGGCCAAAAAACGGTTGGAATCCGCGTATTCAGGGACTACTTTGTAATCAGGGAAAACGAGCGGGTGAGACGCCTCTCTCCTCGAACCCCGTCCTCCGACAATCAGGGACGATCGGTCGAAGCGGGGTGCCGCTTTTCGGCAGGGTTCGAAAGGCGATGATGGCGGCCCGCGCTGGATGGGCCTTTGCATCGTATCTGCGCCGGGGCTGGGCCGCAGGATACAGGCCGGAACTTCTTAGCATCCGAACTGGCCGCTCTCCGAAGAGGCGGCAGGTTGTGCTGGGGAAAGCCCGCATCGCAGGCGAGGAGTCTGCGCGATGCCGGAAGGGCGCCGTCGTGCCGCCCGTCAACGGAACTTCTTCTAGAGACAAGACCCTGAGTTGAACCAGTAGCGAGAAATCAGAGCATATGAGGCAGGGCCAGAATAACTCCAAGCGCTCTCGCGGGCGCGGACGCAAGCCCCAACATTCGGCGAACCGCGCTTATGACAGCAACGGACCCGATGTGAAAATCCGCGGCAACGCGGCGCATATCTGCGAGAAATACCAGCAGCTTGCGCGCGATGCGATTTCGGCGGGCGACCGCGTCACTGCGGAAAACTATTACCAGCATGCCGAGCATTATTACCGTCTGCTCATGGCATCCCAGCAGGGTCAGGAAGGTCAGCAAAGGCAGCAGACCAATCTCGGCTACCGTCCGGACGAGGACGAAGAGAACGAGACGGATTTCGCGCCGGACGGTCCGCAGCCGCGGCTCTCGGGCCAGCCCTGGCACCAGCAGAATGGCAATGGGCAGGGCGGTAATGGGGGCGGCAACGGCCAGCCGTTCAACGGTTCCCATGCCGGCAGCGATGACGCCGAAGGCAATGCCGAGGATGGTGGCAGCGAGGAAGCGGTGGAAGCCGTTTCCGCCGAGGCGCCCTCCGGTGGCGAGCAGGGCGAGGGCGCGCCGCGCCGCCGCAACAATCGCCGGCGCCGTCCGCGGGCGGAAGGCGGCCGCGCCGACCCGGTGCCTGTCGAGACCAGCGCCGACTGACGCCGCGACAGGCCGTCAATCCAGCAATGTGACGAGATCGCCGGGCCGTAAAACGCCCGGCGTTTTCACGACCGCATAAAGCCCGAGATCGCTGTGGTTCCAGTGCTGGAGCAGCGTCTTCGGAATCTCCATGTCCCGCGCGCCGGTCTCGGGATCGACATTCGTTGCCGCGCAGCGTTCCGTGCGGTGAACGCCCTCGAATTCGACCTCGCCGATCGTGAAGCGTTTGCCCACCCAGCCGTGATCCTCGAAGGGGGCGAGCCCGTCGAGATAGGCATTGCCGCGAAAGCGAAGCGGGTGGACATGGGCACCGATCTTTTCTTCCAGCGCCCGCACCGATCCCATATTGATGAATGACACAAGCTTTGCCGGCGCGTCGGAATGCGAGAAGCCCGGCGCATGGACGAGCCGCGGCGCGCCGCGCAGTTCCGTGCTCATATAGGCCGACATGAAATCCTCAAGCGCCTTCGCGCCTTCCCCGCTCAGGAGATTTGCGCTCAGCACCTCTTCTCCGTCGAGAGAGATATGCAGCGTGGAACTCGCATCCTCGTAGCGCGTCTTGAGCCTGGCCAGCCGCTCGTCCCGCATCAGCATCAGGAACTTGATCTTGGGGTAGTGTTTCGGCGCGGCGGGGTCGAAATCATGCTTGCCGTTCTCGATGGCGAAGGCCCTGTCGTTCGGAAAGGTCTCGCCCGGCTCCAGCCGGACCTCCGCCAGCGCCTCGGGCGAGAGGCCCTTGACCGGGTAACGGTAGAGCCCGACGATCCTTGCGCTATCTCCCATGGTCGGTTCCTCCGGCTTCACGATTTCGGCAGAATTCTGCGGCAAACTGTCTGGAGATTGCCCCTTGTGTGACTATCAGGCAACACCAATATCTGCCAAGGACCAATGCCTCCATGAGGGTGGGTCCGGATGCAGAGACGTTCATGACGGTGCGGCGCAGCCGGCTGTCCAGAAGCGTGCTTGAAAGGAAGACAGATGGATCTCGAAAAATACACGGACCGGAGCCGGGGCTTCATCCAGTCCGCGCAGGGGCTCGCAGTTCGCTCCGGGCATCAGCGGTTCACCCCCGAACATCTCCTGAAGGTTTTGCTCGACGATGAGGAAGGTCTCGCCGCCGGGCTCATTCGCGCCGCCGATGGCCGCCCCGATCAAGCGCTGACCGGCGTCGAGACGGTGCTCGCAAAGCTGCCGAAAGTCGAAGGTTCGGGCGCAGGCCAGCTTTATCTCGCGCCTGAAATGGCGAAACTTTTCGAACAGGCCGAGCAGCTCGCCAGGAAGGCGGGCGATTCCTACGTCACCGCGGAGCGCCTGCTCCTCGCGATGCTTCTCGTGCCGGGCACCGAATCGGAAAAAATCCTGAAGACGGCTGGCATCACCGCGCAGTCGCTCAATGCCGCTATCGAGCGTGTGCGCAAGGGCCGCACGGCGGACAGCGCGAGCGCGGAAGACGCCTATGACGCCTTGAAGAAATATGCACGCGACCTCACCGCCGATGCGCGCTCGGGCAAGCTCGACCCGGTGATCGGCCGCGATGAGGAAATCCGCCGCACGATCCAGGTTCTCTCGCGCCGGACGAAGAACAATCCGGTGCTGATCGGCGAGCCGGGCGTCGGCAAGACGGCGATCACGGAGGGCCTTGCGCTGCGCATCGTCAATGGCGACGTACCCGAAAGCCTCAAGAACAAGTCGCTGATGGCGCTCGATCTCGGCGCGCTCATCGCAGGGGCGAAATATCGCGGCGAATTCGAGGAGCGGCTGAAGGCCGTGCTTGCCGAAGTGTCGGCAGCGGATGGCGGCATCATTCTCTTCATCGACGAAATGCATCAGCTCGTCGGCGCGGGCAAGACCGACGGCGCGATGGATGCCTCGAACCTCCTGAAGCCTGCGCTCGCCCGCGGCGATCTTCATTGCGTCGGCGCGACCACGCTCGATGAATACCGCAAATATGTCGAGAAGGACGCGGCGCTCGCACGGCGTTTCCAGCCTGTTTTCGTGGACGAGCCGACGGTCGAGGATACGATCTCCATCCTGCGCGGCCTCAAGGAGAAGTACGAGCTTCACCACGGCGTGCGGATTTCCGATGCGGCGCTGGTCGCTTCCGCCACGCTGTCCGACCGCTACATTGCCGACCGCTTTCTGCCGGACAAGGCGATCGATCTGATGGACGAGGCCGCCTCGCGGCTGCGCATGCAGGTCGATTCGAAGCCTGAGGAACTCGACGAGATCGACCGCCGCGTCATCCAGCTCAAGATCGAGCGCGAGGCGCTGAAGAAAGAGAAAGACGAGGCCTCGAAGGACCGGCTCTGCAAGATCGAGACGGAGCTGGCGGACCTCGAAAAGAAATCTGCCGACCTCGCCGCTGCATGGTCGGCCGAGAAGTCGAAGCTCGCTTCGGCGCAGAAGCTGAAAGAAGAGCTCGACAATGCGCGCGGCGAACTCGCCCGGGCGCAGCGTGCGGGCCAGCTCGAGCGCGCCTCCGAACTTGCCTATGGCATCATCCCCGATCTCGAGAAGAGACTGGCGGAAACGGAAAAGCGCGAAGAGAAGGGTGCGATGCTCGAGGAGGCCGTGACCGAGCAGCATATCGCGCAGGTCGTCTCGCGCTGGACGGGCATTCCCGTCGACAAGATGCTCGAGGGCGAGCGCGAAAAGCTCATCGGCATGGAGAAGGCGCTCGGTGCGCGCGTCATCGGCCAGGCGGAGGCGGTCTCTGCCGTGTCGCGGGCCGTGCGGCGTGCGCGGGCGGGTCTGCAGGATCCGAACCGGCCTATCGGTTCCTTTCTCTTCCTCGGGCCGACCGGCGTCGGCAAGACCGAGCTCACCAAGGCGCTTGCCGAATTCCTGTTCGACGACGATCAGGCAATCGTCCGCCTCGACATGTCGGAATATATGGAGAAGCACTCGGTCGCGCGGCTGATCGGCGCGCCGCCCGGCTATGTCGGCTATGAGGAGGGCGGTGCGCTCACCGAAGCCGTGCGCCGGCGGCCTTATCAGGTCGTGCTTTTCGACGAGGTCGAGAAGGCGCATCCCGATGTCTTCAACGTATTGCTGCAGGTGCTCGATGACGGGCGCCTGACGGACGGGCAGGGGCGCACGGTCGACTTCAAGAACGTGCTCATCATCATGACGTCCAATCTCGGCGCGGAATATCTCGCCGAGCAGAAGGCCGGCGAGGATGTCGAGGGCGTGCGGGACCAGGTGATGGATGTGGTGCGCTCGCGCTTCCGTCCCGAGTTCCTGAACCGGCTCGATGAAATCCTGCTCTTCCACCGGCTTACGCGCGAGCAGATGGACTCGATCGTGGATATCCAGATGGGCCGGCTCAGGAAGCTCCTTGCCGACCGGAAGATCGAGATCGCACTCGACGAGGCGGCGCGCACCTGGCTTGCCGATGCAGGCTATGACCCGGTCTATGGCGCAAGGCCGCTGAAGCGCGTCATCCAGCGCAATGTGCAGGACCCGCTGGCCGAGCTTCTGCTCACCGGCGAGATCGCCGATGGCGAGACGGTGACGGTCTCTGCGGGCGCCGAAGGTCTCGTCATCAACGGCCATGAAGTGGGCGGCGATGCCGACATGCTTTCCGCCGCCAGCCGCCGCCGCGATGGCGGCGACGAGGAAGACCGCCGCGTCGTGCATTAAGGGCGGCGCCGTTCACGTAGAGCAATCGAGCGAAGGGCCGCCGGATATCCGGTGGCCCTTTTTTTGCCGCGTCCGTTTCCGGCCAGACATGCCTTTCTCCGCGCTCCATCTTGCGGCTCCGAAAATCACGCAAGGGAGAAAGTCATGGGAATGCTTGACGGCAAGGTTGCCATCGTCACCGGCGCAAGCTCCGGCATAGGCAGGGCGGCGGCGCTCTTGTTTGCGCGCGAAGGCGCAAGGCTGGTGGTGACGGCCCGCCGCGCGGTGGAGCTCGACAGGCTGGTGAAGGAGATCGAAAGCGCAGGCGGCGAAGCTATCGCGCTTGCGGGCCATATCGCGGATGAGGCTCTTGTGTCCTCGCTTGCCGACACGGCAGTCGCGCGTTTCGGCGGGCTCGACATAGCTTTCAACAATGCAGGCCAGCTCGGCGAAACTGCCGCAACGCACGACATCTCGCCGCCGGGGTGGCGCGAAACGATCGAGGTCAATCTCACCTCGGCCTTTCTCTGCGCCAGGCACCAGCTGCCGGCAATGGTGGCGCGCGGCGGCGGGTCGATCATCTTCACATCGACCATTGTCGGAAATGAAGTGGGCCTTCCCGGCATGGCGGCTTATGCGGCGAGCAAGGCCGGGCTGGTCGGGCTCACGCGCGTCATTGCCGCCGAATATGGCGCGCAGGGCATCCGCGCCAACGCCATGCTGGTCGGCGGCACGGATACGCCGATGGGCCGCGCCAGCGCCGCCACGTCCGAGGAATGGGCGTTTGTCGAGAGCCTGCATGCGCTGAAGCGCATCGCCGCGCCGGAGGAAATCGCGCAAGCGGCGCTCTTCCTCGCTTCGGATGCCTCAAGCTTCGTGACCGGCGCAGCAATGCCTGTAGATGGCGGCGTGCCGATCTGCCGGACGTGATCCGGCGCCAGTCGGGTGTCTGGCACCCCACGCAAAAGAAAAGGCCGGGCGTTGTACCCGGCCTTTTCAGTTCGGTGTGAGACGTGAACTCAGTTCGCGCCGCTTGTCGCGGGGCCGGCCTGGGCGACCTTGGTCACGGTCGGCGCTGCGGCCATCTGCGTGGCGAGCGTTTCGCGCTGCGCCTTGAAGTTCGCCAGTTCGCGGCCTTCGAGCTTGCGGCCGGTCGGCACCTTGAGCGCCATCGGGTTCATCTTCTTGCCGTTCAGGTGCACTTCGTAGTGGAGGTGCGGGCCGGTGGAGCGGCCGGTCGTGCCGACATAGCCGATCACCTGGCCCTGGCGGACGCGGGTGCCGTTCTTGATGCCGCGGGCAAAGCCGTTGAGATGCGCATAGGCGGTCTCGTAGCCATTGGCGTGGCGGATCGAGACGTAATTGCCGTAGCTGCCGAAATAATTGGCGCGCGTCACCGTGCCGTCGCCCGCCGCATAGATCGGCGTGCCGCGCGGCGCGGCGAAGTCGACGCCCGAGTGCAGGCGCGAATAGCCGAGGATCGGGTGCTTGCGCATGCCATAGCCCGACGAGAGA
>PNMC01000079.1 GCA_013823365.1 Parvibaculum sp.
AGCGGACCCTTTACGGGTTGATCGTGGAAGGCCGGAGGTCGGAAAGGACTAGCGCCTCCAAGAGCGGGGAGAGGCTCTGTGATTTGACGAACGCGAGAGTGCAGTCGAGCCGAAGTGCGGGCGAATGCCTCGTTTCTGATTGATCATGGGGCCGCAAAACTGGTCAGCTTTGCCCCCAGTTTTCGTAGTTTACGACGTCGCGCGACGATCCCGGAAGCCACCTATTGTTCATGTACTCGTCGGGGCGCACGTAGGACCGGGTTTGGGACATAGCTGCCGATCATTTTCATGTTGTCGAACCGCAGGTCTGGCCAGCAGCGGACATTCAGTGACCACGGTACGCAAAAGCCGGGCACGGGCGGCGTATCGAAAAGATCTAGTATCCGGTCGGCTCGGATGGTGGACCAATCGATATAGAACGACTGGGAACACTCTAAGGACGAGCCTCTAGGTCGCCTAGCTCTGTCGATACGGCCCGATAGTTCAACGCTGGCGACGCCGCCGCAACTCCGACAACCGAGGGTCTGAAGCCGTTTCGGGGTCATCCGACAACAACGCGAGTGTATCCTCGATTTTGTATGGCCATTGCTGGGGGTCTTCCCCGAGGACGGCCCAGAGAAGATCGAGCAAGGCCTTGGGATGCTGATGCGCCGGGTGCGGGCTATTGTTGCTGGTGGCCAGCATCATATGCATCGAGGTCGAGCGCGCAGGCACGAGGCGACGAAGAATAATCTCTACCACGGCCGGCATCTTATCGCCGCTTCCCAGCGCCAGATCGACAAGTCGGGCCGAAACGCTCGGATTGCGAAGCGCACGCTGCTTCGGCCAGACGGTGCGGAGAAACGGGATCAGGCGCTCCGGCCAACGGGTCTGCACATTGTTCGACCAGTGGCCTAGATGCCATAGGAGCTGCCCGCGTAACTCGTCGTCGGCGTGGATAAGAACCTCGCGCAGCTCAACATCAGTGATCAGACGCTCAGGTTCAGGTGCCTCGGCTTGGCCGCCCCAACCACTCAACAGCATGCCCGCGATGATCTCGTTACTCTTGCGCCGTTGATCGGTCATGCCTGCGCGGGTGATGAGCCCTGTTTTGATCCGCTGGAACAAGGCGGGCGATGGCATGCGCGCTGCCCAGAGGATGCCATCCCAGAGCGCATCGCCATCGGCGTCGTCGGCATCAATGACCGAAAGCAAGGCGGCTTCCGTCCATGCCGGGTCAACGTTGAAGAGCCAATTATATTGGTTGCCCAGCATCACCAGAGCATGCCGCCGCTGGTCTCCGCGCAAGGCCAGAAGTTGATCCGCGCGTACCTTCCAAATGTCCGGAAATCCGCCACCAACCTGTCGATCGGCTTTCATGGGATCGTTCATCAACAATCGGGTCAGCCGGCCCACGGGCGCGTTCAAGGCGTCATCGGCCCAGCTTTCGTTCGCCCGGTGTGGACGGCCTTCGCCACCGAGCGCGAGGGCTGCGACGATCCGCTCCCACAGCGTCGGCAGCGTTGAGGCCGCATCACCATAGAGCCGATGGCTGATCCGCTGCATCCACTCCGAAGCCGGTGTCGCGATGGTTTGCAGCAGCGCAGGCGGAAGTTTGCACAATCGCCCCCCGATGAGCGTGATCATCCGGGTCGAGTCCGTGAGCCGGGCATCAGAATAAAGGAAGGCGGACCAGGCCGCGATCGGCACATCGCCCGAGCGTGCGACAAAAGTAAGCGCCGCAAGCGCGCGGAGCGGTCGCTGCTCAGACAGGCCCCTAAAGGGTGCGCGCTCTACAGGATCGAAAAACTCGGCGCGTCCACTAGCGGCATGTGCGGCGGTGAGTATCTCCGGGATCGGGGTATCGAGGATCGCATCCGGCGCCGTGTCCGTCACGACGCTGTAGACTTCCGGCGCCCGCGAATCCGCGACATGGTCGCCGATTTGCGGCGTCCATTCGGGATCGGATGGCTGAAGGCGCGCCATCTCCGCGGTGACATCGAAGGAGAATGTCACCCCGTGTGTCGACAGCCAATGGAGGCGGCTAAGCCGATAATGCGCCTCTGCGCGCGACGCGCCGCCGCGGACTTCAGCGGTCCAGGGATAGGTTGTCGTGAGCAACCGTTGCTCGATTGCAGTGCGTGACGGTGTGGTCAGATCAGGCCATAGATCGCGGATCGCGAACAACAGATCGCGCTCGTGATGGGTGGTCCAGAATAGTTCGTCGGTGAACCCCAGCAAGGCCGCCGCACAGTCAGTCGGCTCGATCAGGCGGTTCGCGGCGGCCCAGATCCGCAGGCGCGCGAAAACATACGGGTCCGCGACCGACCAGCGCAGGACTTCGCTCCGTGCCGCGACCGGATCAGCAGCGTGAAGGCGCAGCATCAAACCCTGCAGGATGACGATTGGGCACCGTATTCCGTACTCGTTGTTTCCTAACGGCGGCCCATCATCATCGGCGCGGGTGTGTTCGAAATGAATGAGGTCGTCACCGGTCACCTCGCGCTCGAGGGACACGGCCAGCTCCAAGTGCGCTCGGAGCAAACCGACCGCATAGCCGAGATGCTTGGGCGGTATCTCCAGAACATCATGCGGTCGTGGATATTCCACGTCGACGTGGATGAGCTTTTCGGGCGGCTCGTCCCAAAACAAGGGGTGGCGGACGCCATAGGCCTTCGTGGCCGTTAGCTGGGGCTTGTAGAGGTCGATATAGGCGCGAACGAGCGATGCCGACCAGCCGTCCTGCTCTACGCGCGCGGCGATTTCATATCGGACCATATCGGGGTCGGGCCGGACATCGGCCCGCGCAGCGATCAGCCAGCGCCACTGTCGACGGATCGCCTCGGGAAAGCGTTCGCGATCTTGGCGGAGCCAGGATTCGATACTGCGAATGACCTCTTGGTGCAGAGCCGCCTGATGGCCGACCCACCATAGCGCGATGGGTTGATGGGCGATGCGCTGAAGCCAAATGCCGAGGCTGTTGAGACGCGGCGGCAAAGGCGCATTCAGATTTGCGTTCGTGCCCCGCAGGACGGCCATCGTACCATCGCCGGCATCTTCGAGGTCCGTGCGGTTGAGTGCAAAGACATCCAGAGCTTCCGCTGGGATTTTACGGTTCCGGTCATAATCGTCGGCAGCGTCTGCATCCGGGATGGGGTCTGATCCGAATCCTAGCGCGCCGAACGGATCGAACTGCTCAGACTCTTCGACATAAGGATCAATCTTGTCGGGATTGGCGAAGCGGTGGACCGGGTCAAACGCAAGCAGCCACCGGGCATCGAGCGGTACGTCGGCGGTCGCGAAGCGACGCGCGCCCTCGCGGGTCGACATGACCTCGGCAACCTGTCCGCGCAGATGGGAACCAAGCGCTTGGGGGCCGGCTGACGCCTTTGCAAGCAGAGCATTGTACCAGCCGTCAACATCGTGCGCCCGCGATGCCCAAGCCTCCAGCGTCTGCCATAGCGGACCAAATCCATTGGTGCTGTCGAACGCGATGGCCTGAACGCCCTTATGCTCCCACAGCGCTTTGGCGGCCTCGCTCTCGCCGTCCTGAAAAGCGTAGAGCCGATTGCGCGTGCCGGCCTGGAGGTTGAGTGCTTCGAGCAGATATTGCACCGGCGGGTCTTCAGCCGTGTAACCGACGAAGACGATCTGGAAGCGCCCCAACAGCGATTGGATGAAGCGCGTGGCCCAGCCATCGGACAGATAGGCGCGGCCGAAATCCGCGCTGGAGACGACGAACTCGTCGTCTGCGGGGCATTTGTATGCTGGATCGACCCTACCGTGGAGATGGACGATTCCTCGAAATTCTGTGTCGCTGCGCGGATCGGGCAATCGGGGCGGTCCGGAACAGGGCAATTGGGGATCGCAGGCTTCGAAGAGCAAATCGAAGTTCGTCGTCACGAGCCGGGTCACACCGGCGCGCGAGGTGGCTAGAGCCAATAATGTGCGATGTGCGCCCAGACCGGCGCCTTCCGCAGGCGTGATCGCTTCGGCGACAGCGGCGCGGACGTCCGCCACCTCAAATTCGCGTTCGAGCAGACCGAAGACCCGATCGGTCGCGAGGAGGCCGCCCACGCCGGCCATGCGCCCCATCTGAAGGGCTTTGTCGAGCAGGGCACGCGCGGGACTATCCAGTGCGGCGCCCAGGATATCGATCACGTTCCGGCCCAGCTTCTCGAAGTTGGGAAGCCCGGCCTCGTGTTGGGAGACGCCCGCACCGCAAAAGAAGATGACATCGCCCGCATCGCGCGCGACCAACAACTCGTCCGGAATAGAGGGGCCGTTGGGAATGAACTGCATAGGGTCATTACAGCGCTGGAGCGATCGCAGTCCACCGATCTTCAGATCAATTCTGAGATTGCGTCCCGCAAAGTCTCCCCGCCGTGGCTACGGTCGCTTTCTGCGAAAGCTGCCGCTCGTCTGCTTTCTATGAATGACCTGCGTTGGTCGACTGCTGCCGAAAGCGCGATGGAGGTGTCTTGGGACATTCTTGCCGATCGCCACGTTCATCGGGGATGGCTGGTTGTGCCGACACCAGCCGTTCCTGGAACGGCTCAGATAGCCACCGCGACGGTTGGTTCTGGGCCGCTCGCTGACCGCCAACGTTTAGGCCAACCAGAGCGTTGTGTTGCCCCTGGTTGGCTCAAAGCCGATGACAAGATGCGAGGAACCACTCATGATTCGCCAAGCGCGCGGCCTTTACTGTATGAGATACAACGCCGCTACAGTTTCCTTGTACCGAGCCACTTCACTTTCTCGGGATCGCGGTGATCGAAAAAACTGCTGGTCTTCTGGTCGAGAGCCGAGATCGCGGCGACGTCGTCATGGTCCAGTTCGAAGTCGAATACCGCGAAATTCTCAGCCATCCGCTCCTTTCGCACGGATTTTGGGATGGCGACGATATCGCGCTGCATCAGCCAGCGCAGCGTGACCTGCGCCACGCTCTTACCGTGTTTACGGCCGATCGATTCCAGGACGGCGTTGCTGAACAGGCCGTTCTTGCCCTCGGCGAAAGGCCCCCAAGCCTCAGCCTGAACCTTGTATTCCGCGAGGATCGTCTGGGCGTCGTTCTGCTGGTGGAACGGGTGGATTTCGATCTGGTTGACCGCCGGCACGACCGCGTTGTGCAGGCAGAAGTCCACCAGGCGATCCGGATAGAAGTTGCTGACCCCGATCGCGCGGATGCGGCCGGCGTGGTGCAGCTCCTCCATCGCCCGCCAGGCGCCATAGACGTCGCCATAGGGTTGGTGGATCAGCCAGAGGTCGAGATAGTCGCACTGCAGCTTGTTCAGCGATCGTTCGAAGGCCGCCTTGGCGCCGTCGTAGCTCGCGTCCTCGATCCACAATTTGGTGGTGACGAACAATTCGCCGCGATCGATCCCGTGCGCCTTGATCGCGGCACCCACCGCCGCCTCGTTGCCATATGAGGTGGCGGTGTCGAGCAACCGGTAGCCGACATCGATCGCATCATGCACACTGCGCTCGCATTCGGCGAGATCGGGAACCTGGAAGACGCCGAAGCCGAGGATCGGCATTTCGACGCCATTGTGGAGCGTGACGGTGGGGACGGTGCTGGTCATGTCGCTGCTACCTTTGATGTGTCCGGGATCAACGCGCGGCCGTCGGTGCTTCGCGGCCGACCATCGCCATTTGCGCCGGCGCGTAACGGTCGCCTTCGGCGGAAATCGCGGCGGCACCAGCTTGGATGTCGGCCAGATCGGATTCGGTCAGGTCGATGGCCGCAGCCGCCACGTTTTCTTCCAGACGATGGCGTTTCGTCGTGCCGGGGATGGGGGCTATGTAGGAACGCTGCGCGAGCAGCCAGGCCAGCGCGATCTGCGCGGGTGTGGCGCCCTTGTCTTCGGCGACCCGCAAGAGCAGATCGACGAAGGCCTGGTTCTTTTCCATGGCTTGCGCCGAGAAGCGGGGAACGCTGGCGCGAAAGTCGCCGTTGACGAACCGGGTGTCCTTGCCCATCGCACCAGTCAGGAAGCCCTTGCCGAGCGGACTGTAAGGCACGAAGCCGATGCCAAGCTCGTCGCAGGCGTCGAGGATGCCGTTGGTCTCCGGCGCGCGCCACCACAGCGAGTATTCGTTCTGAAGCGCGGTCACTGGCTGGATCGCATGGGCACGGCGCAGCGTCTGCACGCCGGGCTCGGACATGCCGAAATGACGAGCCTTGCCTTCGGCGATCAGGTCCTTGACCGTGCCGGCGACGTCCTCGATCGGCACATTGGGGTCGACACGGTGCTGATACAGCAGATCGATCGTCTCCACGCCAAGCCGCTTGAGCGAACCCTCGACGGCGCGCCGAATATGTTCGGGCCGACTGCTCACCCCGCGATTCTCCTGGCTCTCCGGGTCGATATCGAAACCGAATTTGGTGGCCAGGACGACACGGTCCCGGATCGGGCGTAGCGCCTCCCCAACCACCTCCTCGTTGACAAACGGACCATAGACTTCCGCGGTGTCGAAAAACGTGACGCCGCGTTCGGCGGCATCGCGGATCAGCTTCACGCCATCTTCCTTCGACAGGCTGGTGGCATAACTGAAGCTGATCCCCATGCAGCCGAGGCCGATGGCAGAGACGTGAAGGCCGCTGCGGCCGAGTTCGCGAGTTTTCATGTTGTGTCCTTTTCGATGCTTGGAGATCAGGCGTCGTCGCCGAACCAGAATGTGGCGGTGGTGCCGCCGTCGATGAGGAGGTCGCTGCCCGTGATGAAGGCACCGTCCGGCCCCATTAGCAGCGCCGCGACGGTCGCCACCTCGTCGGGGGTGCCGGCGCGTTTGGCGACCGAACTTTCGATCATCTTGCGGTAGCCTTCGCCGCGCGGCCCCCTTAGCTCGTCATTGGCGAGCGGGGTGATGATGATGCCGGGGCTGATGCTGTTGACGCGCGCGCCGCGCCGCCCCCAACGCACGGCCTCAGCCGCCACGCGCAGGACATTGCCGCGCTTGGAGAGCTGATAGGCGTGAAGCGTATCCTTCACGGCCTCCGGCAGCAGGAATGGGAGGGTCAGCAGGTCCTCGACAGGTGTCACAGCCAGCGCCCTGGTCTGTTCGTCCGGCAGCGCGCCCAGTCGATGCCCCGATTGCGAGGAGATGACGACGCCCGAACCGCCCGGCGCGATCACCGCGCCGAACCGGTCGAGCAGCAGGGCGGTGCCATAGAGATCGACTTTCAGGATCGTCTCGATAGGAGCCTGCGAAGGCGACACGCCGGCCGCCTGGACCAGGCCAGTCACGTTGCCCAGACCGGTCGCGATGTCGACGAGCGCTTCGACCGAACGGCGCTCCGCCACGTTCATGATCGCTGCCGTGACTTCGAAGCCTGCGTCGCTCAGCGTCCTTGTTGCGGCCTCACAATTTTCCGGCCGCAGATCGGCGAGCACGACCTTCTTCCCCGCACTGACCCTGCGGACGATGGCCTGACCGAGCGAGCCAGCACCGACCAGAACGATGACGTCAGCCATGGGCGTCCACCTCATTGAAAACGTCACGAATGATTGCGAGAGCTGAACTCGCGGTCGGCCAGCCGGAATAGAAGGCGAGATGCGTCACGGTTTCGATGATTTCTTCGCGCGCGACACCGTTCTCGAGAGCTTTTTTCAGATGAAATGACAGTTCGTTGCAGCGGTAGAGCGAAATAAGGCTGGCGACCGTCGCAAGGCTTCGGTCGCGCGGAGAGAGGCCGGGCCGTCGCCAGACATCGTCGAACAGAACGGTGTCGCTGATCGCGGTGAGCTTCGGCGCGATGTCGCCCCAGGGCGCTCGCATCGGCTTGTTATCGTCGTCGGACATCGTCGCACGCTCCTTGCGATCACGATCTAGGCTTTCGCGTGCGCGGCGATTAGAGCGTATAATCTGGAAGCCGCTTTGAATTGAACTCAACAATGGCCCGGAACAATTTCAACGATCTGCTCGCCTTCCGTGCCGTCGCGGTCGAGAGAAGCTTCACGCGCGCCGCAGCACAGATGGGCGTATCGACCTCTGCGCTCAGCCATGCGGTGCGCGGGTTGGAAGAGCGACTCGGTATCCGCTTGCTCAACCGCACGACGCGCACGGTTGTACCGACGGAAGCCGGGGAGCGCTTGCTGCAGACGGTGAGGACATTGTTCGATGGCGTCGAGGCCGAACTGGCAAGCCTCGGGGAGCTACGCGACAGGCCGGCCGGCAACATCCGTATCACCACCAGCGCTCATGCGGCGAAGACCATCCTGGAACCGGCGTTGATTCCGCTGCTGGCGGAATATCCCGATCTCAAGGTGGAACTCAGCGCGGACGCGGGCTTTGTCGACATCGTCGCTGAACGTTTCGACGCCGGCGTTCGGCTGGGCGAGACGATTGCGCAGGACATGATCGCGGTGCGCATCGGACCGGACATGCGGATGGCGGCTGCGGGATCGCCAGCCTATTTTGCCCGGCATCCCCCGCCAGTGGTGCCACACGATCTCGGCCGCCATAATTGCATCAACCTTCGCTTCCCGACCTATGGCGGCCTCTACGCCTGGGAGTTCGAGAAGGATGGTCGCGCGCTCAACGTGCGGGTTGACGGGCAATTGACCGTCAACGATACAACGCTTGCGCTTCAAGCAGCGATGAATGGCCTCGGCATCGCTTACGTGACTGACGACCAGGTGTTGCCGCTGATCGCCGCAGGTCGGCTCGTCCGCGTCCTCGAGGATTGGTGTCCACCCTTTCCGGGCTACCACCTCTACTATCCAAGCCGGCGCCAGCATTCACCGGGATTCGCCGTCCTCATCGAGGCGCTTCGCTATCGTGACCAGAACGCGACACGACATCTACAGAAATAGTGTGAACCGGCGGAGGCTTTGGGATTGCAGATCGGACCGCTTTATGGGGACCGTTGAGGCATGTTGCGATCCGAAGGCTGCTATTCGACGATTGGCAGATCTCGGGCAACCCGCCGTTCCCACATCGGCCGCTGAACGGCGTACGTTGGTCGACTTCGGTCAGTTATCGATATGCCTCTATAAAGGCAGCATACTCATCAATACTGACTGAAACCTGCCAGAAGGGAATCGGCCCAGTTCACCTCGTTGCCCGAAGAGCACGGGATCTTACTCAAATCGCCAAACAGGAATTCCCATCTTGCGGGCTTTGTCGAACAGATTCTCCTGGATGCCGCCGCCGGGGAACAGGATGATGCCGACCGGAAGGGTCGCGAGCACGACATCGTTGCGCTTGAACGGCGCCGATGATTTGCTGTGCTTCACGAAGTCCGGCGCGAACGGGATTTGCGGGACAGTGCGCTGATCGGCCCAGAGCGATGCGATCTTTTCGGCCCCGGTCTTCGATCCGCCATGCATCAGGATCATCGTCGGATGCTTTGCGAGCACGCTATCGAGCACCGACCAGATGGTGCGGTGATCGTTATAGCTGGCGCCTCCGGAGAGATAGACCCGTTCCCCCGGCGGGATCAGTACCTGGCTTTCGGCCCAGCGGCGCGCGTTGATGAAATCCCGGCTGTCGACGATGCTGGCGGTAAGCGCCTTGCGGTTCGCCATCGATCCCGATCGCGGCATCCAGGGTTTGCGTAGGTGGGTGCGGAACTGGTCGGCGAACGCCTCGCGGAAGGCTTCCATCGCATCGCGGCGCTCGATCATCGTGCGGCCTTCGGCGATCGCCGTTTCAAGTTCGACCGATCCAACCTCACTGCCATCCTGCTCGCGCTGGAGTCGCCTCTGCGCCAACTCGTTGCGATCGAGCTCGCGTTCGATCCGTTCGCCTGCCCGGTGGAACACATTGGTGAAGCCCCAGAGCAAATCTTCGAGATCGGGTTCGAGCCGGGTATCAGCCAGACAGGCGGCCATCGCGTCAAAGGTGTCGGCGGCTGCGGCCTCGACCAGACGGCCTTCGGGTAATGGTCTCGGGTCGGCCTCGTCCTCGAAGGGTCTGCGCCCATACAGTTCAAGTTCCTGGAGGAGGTGGGAGAGAGAGGATTCCTCGTGCTCGGGTTCGTCGGGACGTTCGGGGTCGGTTGTCATGGTGGTCGCCTCGTCGTTTGACCGCGCCTCTCGCGGCCTTCGTGGCGACGACAGGACGGCGGGCGGACCGGGCGCGCACGCCCGAGCGAAGCGGTCGCGCGCGACAGCGCTCGACGGGGGCCGAAGCGCAGCGGAGGACGGCGAAGCGCGACTATTTTGGTTCGCGATGCAAAGCGGATCCCGAAGGGGACGCGGCGGAAAATAGTCGCGGCGCAGCCGTTGCGCGGCAGGCCCGCCTGCCGTTCCAGTCGCCCTCTCAAGAAGGCCGACAGGCGCGGCTCTTGGTCGACGGCGTGGCAGTCTCGGACTGAGCCCGGACGTTGCGAAGAGGCCGCTGCTAGCCCCTCGCTCTTCTCGGCCTCAACCTGGGGACGGGAGAAAGCGTGCGGCATCTTCGGGGAGGAACTGGCCAGCAAGATGTGCGCGAAGCCGCTCGAGACCCAACAGCCGAAGGTCGGCATTGAAATCGTCAAGCTGGGGTTCGAGCACGATCATCGTGATGCCGGCGGCATGGGTGCGTTCGGTCAATTTCGTCACGGCATGGGCGCCGGCCGGATCATCGTCGCGCGCGACATAGAGGCGTTGCAACTCCGGCGCGAAGGCAGTCGCCGCGAGATGAGGGGCGGAAAGACCCGCGATCATCGCCAATGCAGGGACCGCCCCGCGCAGTGACAGAATCGTCTCGATGCCTTCGCCGGCAACCATCACCGGTCCTGATGTGCCGAACCGGACGCCGTGTCCGAGCAGGTCGCCCATCGCCCGGCGCGGCGTTGCGACCGGCGCCTTGTCGGTGCCCTTGGCATCTAGCCAAGTGCGATGAACGCCCGTGGTGGTGCCGTCGAGGTCGGTCACAGCTGCAATCAGTGCGGGAAATGCATGCGATGTATCCGGCGCGTCATCCTCATTCGGGCGATACCAACAACGTGGATGAAAACGCAGCGAGCGTTCCGATCGCATGCCGGTGATCGCGCGATGGCGAAGGTAGGTCTCGGCGAGGGTGTGGGCGACCGGTTTTGAGGCCGCAAACAACCGGCGTGCGGCCTTGCGCGATCCTGCTGGGGGTCGAGGGTCGTCCGGGTCGAAGTCCGGCAGCGCACGTGGCAAGGATAGGAAGGTGCGTGCTTCCTCGATAGTCTCGGCGAGCGCGCGGTGCCCACAATTGAGGCCGATCAGGTCGAGCAGATCGCCATGTTCACCAGTGGCGGCATCGGTCCATTTCCCGGCCGCGCCCTTGCCATGGTCGTCGCCTTTCAGGCGGACATAGAGACTGCGCCCCGGCGACCCCAGGGCATCGCCGGCAATCCAGTATCGACCTTCGCGCCGGCCAGCGCCGAGATAGTGGCGACAGACCGCCTCGGCGTTGCGTGCCAGGGCACGCGACAAGTCTGATGCGGGACCAGCCATGAAGCACCTCCGCAATAAAAATGGGGCCTGCCGCTGCGGACAGGCCCCGAAGAAACGGCGATTATTCGGCAGCGACCGCGAACGCCTCGTCGGCGTCCAGACCATGCTGATCATCGGTCGTCTCGGCGTCCACAGCCTGTTCGCCGTCATTTGCCGCCGCCGGTTCGAGTGCCGGTGTGCGCAGCGGTTCGGCGAGCCAGCCGCTGCCGGCGAGGAGCCCTTCAGCGGCCTCCGCCATCTCCGGCTTCTTGAGACCGGCAAGGCGCCCCGCCACCTCTCCGCCCCTGGCTTCCTCGACCGCCGACAGGATGCGCGGCTTGGTCACCCGGCCGAGATAATTGCCCATCGTGGCGGTCCATCCGGCCGCGACCATGTCGAGGTTCGCCGCACGGGCGAGGATGTGCGAATGCTCGATGCGGCCCGCGGCTGTGCGCGCCGACACCCGGCCCTCATTGTAACGGTTGGCCGGTTCCCACACCGCATTGATGCCGAACGCAGCGCAGTGGGCGAATAGAGCCGCCTGCTCATCGGCATCGAAGGCGATCAAGGCCTCCCATAAATCGGCGGGCGCATCCGGCAGGCGTTCGGACCAGTTCTCATGCCGCTGGTCGATAGCCTTGGCCGACACGCTGTCGTTGAGACCCGGCGCATGGACGCCAAGGCCGCCGCCGCGGACCGACACCTGCATGCAGCTGTTCTCCGCGGCATAGGTGTAGAAGGTGTCGAGCAC
>PNMC01000080.1 GCA_013823365.1 Parvibaculum sp.
TGAAATGGCCGTCATTCATCCGGTCGAGCACCATCTTGCCGAGCGTCGTGCCGAGCATGGCGAGCGGCGCGACCATGACATAGACCCACCAGGGCAGATCGGCTTCAGGCAGAAGATGGGCGGCGAGAAGCCCGAAATAGAGCAGCTTCGTCAGGTGTTGCAGTGTCTGCGTCACGGCCTTGGTGGCGACGATCTGGTGCCGCGTGAGGTGGCTGCGCACGAAGAAGACATCGAGGATCGGCCCCGCGACTCCCGCCGTGAGCGTCAGCGCCGTCACGACGAAGCCGCAGATGGGCGAGATGAAAGGCCGGGTGATATCCAGTCCCCAGCTTTTCGGGATCGAGAAGGCGACGAAGGGGATTGCGCCGAGCAGGAGCAGCACCGTCGCCTTGTCGGGCACGAAGCTCACCGCGAGAAAGAGACCGAGCGCCAGCACGGCGCCCAGCATGTTCGTCGCGACGATGGGCCAGACGATGTCGCTACGGTTGATCACGGCGCGATAGCCGTTCGATACGGCTTGCGTCACGCCGTGAAGCATCATCGCAGCTCCGACCGAATAGGCGAAGGTGAGGAAGGCCATGAGGATCATGCCGCCCGCCATCCCGAAGATGCCGGACAATACCGCCGTCACGAGAACCACAATGGCTGTCGTGACGGCGAGCATCGGTGTCATGATCTCAGTTCCGGTTGTTGAGCTTCTCGAGCAGGCGCTCGCGGAGAGGGTTCCTTGCCTCGAAGACGTAATCCGCGCGCGCGGCGGTCACCGTTTCGCGTCCCTTTGCATAGAGGAAGGAAACGAGATCGTAGAGGCGCGCCTCCGGGCAGTGAGCGATGCGCACCGGCCCGCCTGCATTCGACCCGAAGGGCAGAGTCACACCGAAGCGGTTGGCAATCTCGCCGATCAGGGCTGAATCGTCCGCACCGCTCGCAAAACGAACTTCCACCGTCTTGGCGGCACGTGCTTGCGCCGAGACGCGGTCGAGAATCTCGCCGACAGCGGCAAGTGCCTTGCCGCTCCATTCCGCGCCGAGACTGGCCACCAGGTTCGCCTGGCTTTTCAGCATGGTGCCGTCGTCCAGCACCTTCAGATTGTTCGCCGCCAGCGTCGCACCTGTGGAAGTGATGTCCACGATCACTTCCGCAGTGCCGGCCGCGGGCGCGCCCTCGGTGGCGCCGAGGCTTTCCACGATGCGATAGTCGGTGAGGCCGTGCGCGGCAAAGAAGTTCCGCGTCAGGTTGAAATATTTGGTGGCGACGCGAAGCCTGCGCCCGCGCTTTGTGTGGAAAGCGAGCGCCACATCGTCGAGATCGGCCATGGTGGCGACATCGATCCAGCTTTGCGGTACGGCAACCACGACATCGGCGTGGCCGAAGCCGAGCGGCAGCAGCAATTCCACATCGCGCTCGGGCGCGGAGAGTTTCTCGCGGATCAGGTCTTCGCCCGTCACGCCGAGGTGAATGATGCCCTGTTCAAGCTGGCCCGCGATTTCCGACGCGGACAAGAACGCAATCTCGACATTGGCGATGCCGTCGAGGCGGCCGGTATAGCCGCGGCCGCCATCCTGCTTCACGCGCAGACCCGCCAGCGCGAAAAAGGCGTTCGCGTTTTCCTGAAGCCTGCCCTTCGAAGGGAGGCCGATGATGAGTTTGTCGCTCATTGGCCCTTCTCCCCGGCGACGGCAGCAAGGAGCCGCTCGATCCCGACAGCGCAGCCGACGGCAGGCACCTGCTTCTCCGAGCCAAGCGCCGAGAGGAGATCGTCATAGCGCCCGCCGCCGCAGATCATCGCGTCGGCGCCTAGCGCGGGTACGCGGAACTCGAAGACGAGGCCGGTGTAATAAGCCATGTTGCGGCCGAAGCCGGTGGCGAAGTGCGCACGGGAGAGATCGACGCCTGCCTTTGCGATCAGGTCCATCCGCCGCTCGAAGCGCGCGATGGCGGTATCGAGCGAAATGCCCGCATCGCTCACGAGCTTTTTGATCTTCGCGATGCAGTCTTTCGGTACGCCGGAGACGGCGAGGAAGTCGGAAATGAGTGTCGCCGCCGCTTTCGGCACCCCGGAGGCGGCAAGCTCCGCCTGCTCGATCAGCCGTTCGGCGACTTCTTCCACCGTGCGGCCGCCCACTGGTGCGATGCCTGCGAGCTTCAGCACGTCCTCGATCACATCTTTTGCCTGCGCTTCATCAAGACCCGCCAGCGCGGAGATCAGCGCCTGCCGCTCGCCGCCCTCTTCTCCTGCATCGCCTGCTGCAAGACGGTCGAGCAATTCGCGGAAATAGTCGGGCCGCCAGAAGTGGCGCTTCAGCCGCGCGCGCCAGCCGGACGGAAGATCGAGCGCGTCGATCAGCGCATCGAAAAGCGCGAGATCGCCCATCTCGATCTCGTAATTCTTCAGGCCCGCCCCGGCGAGTGCGGCGCCGGCGAGCGCCATCACTTCGGCATCGGCGGCTTCGGCGTCCGCAGCACCAAGACATTCAAGGCCGGCCTGCGTGAATTCGCGAAGCTTCACCGAGCCCTTTTGCTGGAAGCGATAGACGGGGCCGATGGAGCAGAGCTTCTTCGTGCCGCCGCCGGCCTCAAGATAGAGACGGCAGACGGGGATCGTGAGTTCGGGGCGAAGGCAGAGCTCGTCGCCCGCAGGGTCTGCGAAGACATACATCCGGCGGCGGATATCCTCGCCGGACATATCGAGAAAGATGTCCGCGGGCTGGAGCGCGGGCGCCGAAACCGGCTCATAGCCCGCCTTCTCGAAGCCGCCGCGCACGGCGGCCGCCAGCGCCTCGCGGGCGCGGAGCCTGTCGCCGTCCAGTGCTGCCATATCGGTCAGAGACATATCGAATACTTCCCGGCCCGCCGGGGCCTCCCCGGTCCGGGCCTTATCTAGCATGGAAATGGTAAATTTGAAGAAAGGGGAATGGCGGCTTTTCAGCCGTGATGCGGGCGATGCCGCGCGAGCATGGCGCGGACTTCTTCCACCAGCCGGGCGCGGGGCACGGAAATCTGGGCGGGCTGGCCTTCGCGCCAGGCCGTATTGTCCTCGATTTCCTTCGACATTTCGGCGCCGAGGATGAGGTCTTTCAGCGTCACCTCGCCCTTCGCGCGCTCGTCCTCGCCCTCGATGACGGCGATCGGGGCGCCGCGCTTGTCGGCATATTTCATCTGCGCCTTCATGCCCGAGCCGCCGAGATACATTTCGGCGCGGATGCCGGCGGCGCGAAGCTCGGAGACCATCGTCTGATAGCCCGCCATGCTGGCTGCATCGAGGGTCAGCACGACGACGGGTGCCTCCACGGTTTCGATGTCGAGCTTGCCGAGCAGTTCGAGCGCGGTCTGCAACCGGCTCACACCGATGGAGAAGCCGGTGGCCGGCACCTTCACGCCCTTGAAGCGCTCGACGAGGCCGTCATAGCGCCCGCCGGAGCCGACGGAGCCGAAGCGCACGGGATTGCCTTTCTCGTCCTTCACTTCGAAGAGGAGATCGGATTCGAAAACGGGGCCGGTGTAATAGCCGAGGCCGCGGACGATCCAGGAGTTGAACTCGATCCGGTCGGTGCCATAGCCCGCCGCGGTGAAGAGCGCGTCCATCTCGGCAAGTTCGTCGATGCCTTCGCGGCCGATCACGCTGTCGCCGACAACCTTGCGCCAGCCTTCAAGCACGAGCTTGCGGTCCGTCGCGCCTTCGCCAACGCCCGATTCGACATAGTCGAGCACGGCAGTGGTCTGCGACGGGGAAAGGCCTGCACCTTTGGTGAAGTCGCCCGACTCGTCCTTGCGGCCCGGGCCGAGGAGGAGTTCCACGCCGTGGCGCCCAAGGCGGTCATATTTGTCGATGGCGCGCAGCACCGTCATATAGGTGGCACTGCCCGGTTGGCCGTCGAGACCGATGGTTTCCAGCAGCCCGTCGAGCACCTTCCGGTTGTTCGCGCGGATGCGGTAGCTGCCGCGGGGGATGCCGAGCGCCTCAAGGCAGTCCGCCCCCATCATGCACATCTCGGCATCGGCGGCGACGCCGGGTGCGGCGACGGTGTCGGCATCGAACTGCGTGAACTGGCGATAGCGGCCCGGACCCGGCTTCTCGTTCCGCCAGACGGGGCCCGTCTGATAGCGGCGGAAGGGCTTTGGCAGCGCGTCGTAATTCTCGGCCACATAGCGGGCGAGCGGCGCGGTCAGGTCGTAGCGCAGCGACAGCCACTGCTCGTCATCGTCCTGAAAGGAAAAGACACCCTCGTTCGGGCGGTCTTCGTCCGGCAGGAACTTGCCGAGCGCATCCGCATATTCGAAGGCTGAGGTTTCCAGCGGGTCGAAGCCATAGCGCTCATAGACCTCGCGAATGCGCGCAAGCATGCCCGCTTCCGCGCGCACTAGGGCGGCGGGCATGTCGCGAAGCCCCTTCGGCACACGCGCCTTGGGGCGGAAGGTCTTTTCTTTCTTGCTCATGGTCGGCCCCTCGGGGCGGCCTCTCGAACCGCGGCGCCTTTTGGCGCGGGCGCATACCTAGCCCATAGGCCGCGCCGTCACAAGCGCCTCACCCGCGCAGTGGAACGATAATCGAATCAAGGGGCTGCGTGTCCCGACGGAGTCCGGAGGCGGGCTCCGGCGAGGTTCATGGCCGGAATCGCACCGGAAAACACCCAATTAAAGTCACACGCGCCCAAAAGCGTGAAAATGGCGTGAATCCGCCCATTTTGGCGTGAATATTCATCTGACTGCTTGTGTCCCATAACAGCGGCAGCCCCAAGATAGGCCACTCGTTTACCTTCTGTTTACGAAAGAATCGCATCGTTAACTCACCAGACCTAATGCCGCCTTACTCGGCATATATGAATTGGGTTGCGGGGCCGGTGGGGGCCGGAAGACAGGTGGAAACCTTGGCGTATCCAGGCATCGCGATGAACAGCTCTTCTGGGCCCGTGACGGGCCCGTCCATACAGCTCACGGCCCATGTCGTGAGCCATTCGGCAGCGCTGTGCGCCGCTCTGGCCCGGCTTTCCGAAACGGGCGAGGCCGGCGCCTTCCAGTTCAGCTTTTCGACCATTCACGAGGGACTCGACCCCCTGCTCGCGCCTGGCATAGAGGCGCTCATCATAGATCTCGGCGCCGGCGAACTGGCCGCCTTCGATTTTCTGCGCCGTGTGGTCGCGCTCGGCCCCAACGCCCCCGTCGTCGCCATCGGCGCGGACGACCCGTTCCTGCAGACCGAGGCGATTTCGGCAGGCGCCGAGGATTGCCTTGGCTTCGAAGCGGAAACCCCGCGTGCGCTCGGCCTTGCCATCCGCCGCGCCGTCGCCCGCCGGCAGGTTCGCGACGGGCAGGAGCCTGTCACCGCCGCACCCCAGGCGGACGGCAAGCCGCAGGTCACACTCATTCAGGAAACACCGGAAGCGATCGTCATTCTGGACAGCCAGGGCATCGTGCGGTTTGTGAACAGCGCGGCGCAGGAAATTCTCGGCCGCAGCGCCGAAGAGCTTGTGGGCCACAATTTCGGCCTGCCCGTCGATCCGGGCGAGCACGACGTCACGATCAACCGGCCGGACGGCGACAACCGGCTCGCCGAAATGCGCATCGTCGATACGCGGTGGGGCGGTGTGCCCGCGCGCGTGGCCGCCCTCAACGACGTGACGGTGCGGCGCAAGCTCGAACAGACCATGCATGACGCCGAGGCCCGCAGCCGCGAAACGCGCAAGCGCACGCAGAGCTTTTTCTCGAACGTCAATCACGACCTCAGGACGCCGCTGACGCATATCATCGGGTTTTCCGAGATGATGAAGAACGAGCGGCTCGGGCCGATCGGCACGGACCGCTACAAGGAATATGCGAACGACATCTATTCGAGTGGCACCATGCTGCTCGACATGATCGAGGATCTGCTGGGCATTGCCGAAGCGGAGATGGACCATATCGACCTTACGGACGAGATCGTCAATCTCGGTCAGCTTGCCGAAATCGCGGTGGCAAGCCAGCGGCAGACCGCGGCGCATGAAGGCGTCTCCATCCGGGTTTCCTGCCCGGAGAGTCTGCCGGGCCTGCGCGGCGATGCGCGGCGCTTGCGCCAGGGGCTTTTCCGCCTGCTCGCCGAGGCGGTCCATACCGCGCATCGCGGCTCGGTGATCCATCTCGTGGTCGAAGAAACGAAGGATGCCAAGGGCAAGCGCGGCCTCTCGGTCACGCTGTCGGAAGAGCGCCATCCGGATTCGCTTGCCGCCGAACAGGAAGCACAGCCCTGGTTCGATGGGATCGAGGATCCTTTTGTCAGCGCCGAAGACAGCAGCGCGCCGCGCGAGGAGAGCCTTGCCCTTTCGCTCACCCGCAAGGTGATGGAGCTCCATGGCGGCAGGCTCGAGGTCAAAGGCGCCATAAGCGGACGCCCCCGGTCGATGCGCGATGCCTCCATGCATATTGGGCTGCATTTTCCGGCCGAGCGTGTGATCCGCTGACAGAATTTCTGCCCGGACTATCCCATATTGGTTTTGTGCGCGCTTTCGCCGCGTGACGTTTCGTGGCACCCTTCGGGCCTGCAACCTGCGTGAACTTGGATATAGGCTGTTGCCTCTGTCTTCGGAAAACGAAGGAGATGCGCCGTGCCACCCATGGATGCGGAAATCCTCGCAAGGCTTCAATTCGCCTTCACCGTCGCTTTCCATATTCTCTTTCCCACACTGACCATCGGTCTTGCCGCCATTCTCGTCTTCTTCGAGGCGAAGCATCTGCGCAGCGGCGAGGAAGTGTGGCTTCGCCTCTACAAGTTCTGGGTGAAGATATTCGCGCTCAGCTTCGGCATGGGCGTGGTGTCGGGCATCGTCCTCTCCTACCAATTCGGCACGAACTGGTCGGAATGGTCGCGCATCACAGGGCCCGTGCTCGGGCCCCTGATCGGCTTCGAAGTTCTGACCGCCTTTTTCCTCGAAGCGGGCTTCCTCGGCATCATGCTGTTCGGCTGGGACAAGGTGGGGCCCCGGCTTCACTTTCTCGCAACCTGCCTCGTCGCCATCGGCACCGTGATATCCGCTTTCTGGATTCTTGCCGCCAACAGCTGGATGCAGACGCCGCAAGGCGCGAGCTTCATCGACGGGCATTTCGTCGTCGACGACTGGCTGGCCGTGATCTTCAACCCCTCTTTCCCTTGGCGTTTTCTTCATATGACGAACGCCTCCTTCCTGACCGCGGCGACGGTGGTTGCAGGCGTCTCCGCCTATCACCTTCTCGCGCGGAACAATCCGGAGATCGCGAAAAGAAGCTTTTCTGTCGCGATGTGGGCCGTGCTCGTCCTCGCGCCGCTGCAGATTCTCATCGGCGATTTTCACGGGCTCAATACGCTGAAGCATCAGCCTGCCAAGATCGCCGCCATGGAGGGCAACTGGGTAACCCGGTCCCATGCACCCTTCCACCTCTTTGCCATTCCCGACCAGAACGCGCAGACGAACCATCTCTCCATCGAGATTCCCTATGCCGCCAGCCTGATCCTCACGCATGATCCGGCCGGTGTCGTGCCGGGGCTCGACGAGGTTCCGCTTGAGGACCAGCCGCCGGTCGGCATCGTCTTCTGGGCCTTCCGGGTGATGATCGTGCTCGGCTTTCTCTTCTTTGCGCTCGGGCTCTGGGGCGCATGGGCGCGCTGGCGCGGGCGGCTCGCGGAGGACAGGCATCTCGCCCGCTTCGCTGTCGCCATGATCCCGGCCGGTTTCGTCGCGACCGTTTCAGGGTGGATCGTCACCGAGGTCGGGCGCCAGCCATGGACCGTCTATGGTGTGTTGCGGACGGCGGACAGCGTATCGCCTACGGTGACCGCAAGTTCAGTCGCCACGACACTGGTCCTCTTTCTCATCGTCTATGGCGGCTTGTTCGGCGCCTATCTCTACTACCTGCTGAAAATCATTCGTCAGGGACCGGGCGCTCTCACCGTGCGCGAGACCGAGAAGCGGCCGGAAGCCATCCGGGGTGCACGGCCCGGCCTGATCGTGCCCAGCGAATAGGAGGAAGAGATGACGGACATCGCCTTTATCTCCGCCGGCGTCATCGGCTTCGCGATCCTCATGTATGTGGTGCTGGACGGATTCGACCTCGGCGTCGGCATTCTCTTTCCCTTCGCCCCCGACGAGGCGTCGCGTAACACGATGATCAATTCCGTGGCGCCGGTCTGGGACGGCAACGAGACATGGCTGGTGCTGGGCGGCGGCGGGCTGCTCGTCTTCTTCCCCATGGCCTATTCGATCGCCCTGCCCGCCTTTTATATCCCCGTCATGGCGATGCTCTTCGCGCTGATCTTCAGGGGCGTCACGTTCGAGTTCCGCCATCAAGCGCATACGAGCACCCAGCTGTGGAACCGCTCCTTCTTCTGGGGATCGGTCGTGGCGGCATTCGCGCAAGGCGTTCTGCTCGGCGCGCTGGTGCAGGGCGTGCACGTGGACGGCGTGCGCTACGCCGGCGGCATGTTCGACTGGCTGACGCCCTTCTCCGTTCTGACCGGACTTGGCGTCGTTGCAGGTTACGGGCTCCTCGGTGCGACCTGGCTCATCTACAAGACGGAGGGGAAAACGCAAGCCTGGGCGCGGAATGCAGCCGTGGTGCTCGGCGGCGGGACGCTGGTTGCGATGGCCGCAGTCAGCGTGATGACACCCATGCTGCGGCCCATGATCGCCGAGCGCTGGTTCGGCGGGTTGAACATTCTCTATCTCGCGCCCGTTCCCTTCATTACCGGCGCTGTCTTCATCGCTCTGTTCTGGTCGATCTTCAGCAAACGCGAACTGCTGCCCTTTCTCTGCGCCATCGGGCTTTTCATGCTCGGATTTTTCGGTATTGCCGTCAGCCTCTATCCGAACATCATTCCGCCATCGCTGACGATCTGGGATGCGGTTGCGCCACGGTCCAGCGTCATGTTCGCGCTTGTCGGGGTCGCCGTCGTGCTGCCCATGGTGCTGATTTATACCGTCTATGCCTATAGCGTGTTCCACGGCAAGGCGAGCGCGGAAGGCGGCTATGCGCATCACGAACATGAGTGAGAAGAAGAACGGCGGAGGAAAACGGCTGCTCTGGTTCGCTGCGATATGGCTCGCCAGTGTCGCCGGGCTTGCGCTTTTCGCCTATGGCGCGCGGGCGCTGCTTGGGCTCTAGCGTTCCTTCACCGGCACGCCGAAAGGCGAGATGCCGCGCACATGATCCTCGATGGCGAGGCGGTGCTTCAGCGGCGGGAAGGCGCGTTGCGAGCAGTCAAGCCTCTCGCAGAGCCTGCAATTGACGCCGATGGGCGTTGCCGCGCGCTCGTCGTCGAGATCGTAGCCCTGGCTGTAGACGATGCGCCGCGCATGGGCGATGTCGCAGCCAAGCCCCACCACGTACTGGTCGCCCGGCACGCCGATGCCGGAGCCTGCGCGGCTAACGGTGCGCGCGATGGAGAAATAGCGCGTGCCGTCCTCCATCTGGATGACCTGGCTATAGACCTGGCCGGGCACGCGGAACGCGTCATGTACGTTCCAGCGCGGGCAGGTGCCGCCGAAGCGCGCGAAATGGAAGCCCGCCGCCGAAAAGCGCTTCGAAACATTGCCCGCATTGTCGACACGGATGAGGAAGAAGGGAATGCCGCGTGCGCCCGGCCGCTGCAGCGTCGTCAGGCGGTGGCAGACCTGCTCGAAGCTCGTGCCGAAGCGGCGGCCGAGCAGGCGCAGATCGTAGCGCGTTGCCTCCGCTGTCTTGTGGAAGGCGGTATAGGGCATGAGCAAGGCGGCGGCGAAATAATTGGCGAGCGCCACGCGGCAGAGACGCTGCGCCTCCTCGCTGTCGAGGCCGGACGATTCAACGATGTCCTCGATGACGCGGGATTGTTCGAAATAGCCAAGCTGATAGGCGAGCTGGAAAGAGCGGCCGGGCTGGTCGAGCAGTTCGGACAGGAAAATCGTCTGGCGGTGGCGGTCATAGCGCCGGAGTTCATGGGGCATGAGATCGGCCGGCGCGATGCGCGTCGATACGCCATGCATGTCGCGGAGCGCCGTGCGGAGCGCCACATAGGGCTCCTCCGAGCCGATGCCCGCGCTCGCATAGAGCCGCTCGGCGGCATCGTCGAGTTCGGGAAAGTGATTATTGCGGCTGTTGATGAAGTCGCGCACATCCTCGAGCGGCAGGCCGGGCGCCTCCGCGCCGTCCAGCATGTCGCGGCCGGCCAGCTGCTCGGCGAGGATGGAGCCGCTGGTGACGCTTTCCTGATAGGCGCGGTAGAGGCTGGAGATCGCATCGGCGACGGCGGGGCTCGCCGAGGCGATCTCGCGCAGGTCCTGAATGCCGAGCCCTGCATCGCGGAACAGGGGATCGGAAAAAACCTCGCGGAGCACGGTCAGCGCCTGTGCCTCATCGTCGCCTCCGAGCGTGCGGAGCTCGACGTCGTAGACATCGGCGAGCTTCAGAAGAACCTGTACGGAGACCGGGCGCTGGTCCCGTTCGATGAGATTGAGATAGCTTGCCGAAATGCCGAGATCGGCCGCCATACGCGCCTGGGTCAGCCCGCGTTCGCGGCGGAGCCGCCTAACGCGCTGACCGGCAAAGACTTTTTTCTCCGAGGCCATGCGGCGCCTCCATTGCGGCTGCCTTTGGATGAGGCAGCAAGACGGCACTTTAATTTACAAGATTTACATTTTCAACAGAATCGCACAGGAATCTTGTGAAGTTCTTTACTTCAATATTTTCAATGACTTAGGAAATATTGGACTTTCCGCTGTCGCTTCTGTATGACCGCGCGCAAACGAACCCCGACAAGCGATCCGAAGGAGGCGAGCGAGCATGAGCAAGGCAGCAGCCACGACCATTGCCGAGGGCATCACCGTCAAAGGCGCCATCAAGCCGGGCTATGAGCGGGTGCTGACGCCGGAGGCGCTCGGTTTCGCCGCCACGCTGGAGCGCAAGTTCGGCGCCCGCCGCCGCGAGCTTCTTGCTGCCCGCGCAGAGCGCCAGAAGAAATTCGATGCCGGCGAGCTGCCCGACTTCCTCCCCGAGACGCGCGAGATTCGCGAGGGCGACTGGAAGGTTGCGCCGATCCCGAAGGACCTGCTCGACCGCCGCACCGAAATCACCGGCCCGGTGGACAACCGCAAGATGGTCATCAACGCGCTCAATTCCGGCGCGCAGTCCTACATGACCGACTTCGAGGACGCCGCCTCCCCCACCTGGGACAATATGATCGGCGGCCAGATCAACATGATGGACTACTGGAACAAGTCCATCGGTTTCACCGACGAAGCGAACGGCAAGCGCTACGACGTGATCGAGAAGCCCGCGACGCTGATCGTCCGCCCGCGCGGCTGGCACCTCGAGGAAGCGCATGTCGAGATCGACGGCAAGCCGATGTCCGGGGGCATTTTCGACTTCGCCCTCTATTTCTTCCACAATGCGAAGAAGCAGATCGCTTCGGGCTCCGGCCCCTATTTCTATCTGCCGAAGATGGAAAGCCACCGGGAAGCAGCCCTTTGGAACGACATCTTCGTCGATGCGCAGAAGGCGCTCGGCATTCCGAACGGAACGATCAAAGCGACCGTTCTCATCGAGACGCTGCCTGCCGCCTTCGAGATGCACGAAATCCTGCATGCGCTGAAGGATCATATCGTCGGCCTCAATTGCGGCCGCTGGGACTACATCTTCAGCTACATCAAGCGCCTCGGAAAGAACCCGAACTTCATCCTGCCGGACCGCGCGCAGGTGGTGATGGGCAAGGGCTTCCTCAACGCCTATTCGCTTCTTCTCGTGAAGACCTGCCATGAGCGCGGCGCCTTCGCGATGGGTGGCATGGCGGCGCAGATCCCCGTGAAGGGCGACGAGGCCGCGAACGAGGCCGCCTTCAACAAGGTGCGCGCCGACAAGGAACGCGAAGCCAATAACGGCCATGACGGCACCTGGGTCGCACATCCCGATCTCGTGAAGGTCGCGATGGAAATCTTCGGCAAGCTCGAAGGCCCGAACCAGCTCGCCCGGCAGCGCCAGGATGTGGATGTCGGTCAGAGGGAA
>PNMC01000081.1 GCA_013823365.1 Parvibaculum sp.
CAGGAAACGCTCGTCATATTGGCGCGACAGAATGCGCGGCACCCATTCCTTCGCAAGCGAGGGCTGGAAGAGAAGCGCGGGCACCGCCGCATTCGTCATGGTGATGGGGCAGCCATGGCCCGCTTCCGCCTGCGTCATCATGTAGGTGCCGGCAAGCCGCGCGACGACCGCACCCGCTTTCGGCTTCGCGTCGAGCCCATCCTTCAGGTGATCCCATGGCGAGCCGTGAAGCCCCTGCTCCACCGACAGCGACATCAGCCGGTGATAGGCGGGATGGAACTCCACCCGGTCTGCGCGGTGCCCGAAACGGTCGAAGCTCTTGAGGACCGGCAGATAGGCATTCGCCTGCCGCCCGAGATCGAGCACCTCCGCCGAGCCCACCTTCGCCCCGAATGCCGCGAGCGAGGCGGCTGCATGCCCCGCTCCCTCCCGCTCCACCGTCTCGACCAGCGCCTTGTCGCCCGTGAAGAGGTTTACCTCCTCAAGCGGCGGCGGCTGGTTGAAGACCTCGTGAGTCGCAAAACCGGCGGGCGTTTCCATCTGGCTGGGCATTGGCCAATCCCCGTTCTTGTGAATGCCGTCGTGGTCAACCGGACAACATCTCACGCCGTCGACCGAACCAGCTTACAGGAGTTCCACTTTCATTCCGATTTTCTGCGCTGACTTTACCAGTCTCCGATCGAAGCTTACGAAGCTTGAACAATCTTCGCTTGCGCAAAGATGCAACGCATCCGCAAAGTCCGTTCCTGTGCTCACAAGGTCGAGCGCCCGCGCAACGACAGCGGGATGTTCAAGGGTCACCTGGGGCAGCCCCGCCAAGTAGCGCAACGCGACACAAATCGCATCAGGCGTATATCTGTAAGCGCTACGCAGGACCCACTCCGTCTCAAGGAGCACCGTTGTCGGAATGAAGATCGACCCGCCTTCTATCGCTGACTTAGCTTTCGAGGATTGTTCGGGGTCGTCGATGGTCAGAAACCGGATAACAACATTCGTATCAATCGCGCGCATGACGCCGCTTCGCCTCGGCCACGACCGCCGCATCCATCTCTTCGATGGATTTCGGCGTTCCCTTGTATGCAAGACATCCAAAAACATCTTCCAGCCGCGTTTCGGGAAACAACGGTGCGGGCTTCAAAAGAACGCCTTCAGGAGTGTTTTCGACCACAAGCTTGGTTCCTGCGTCCCAGTGCCGTGACTGCCGAATTGATTTCGGAAGTATCACCTGCCCCTTCGTCGAGACGGTGGTCGTAAGTCTGTCCTGATCCGGCATCGCAGCCTCCATGTAAGACGATGGTAAGATAATCTTTTTGTTTCCAAACTTCAAGTATCCGGAAGCCTTGCCGCCCCCCGGAATCGGCCCTATACAATGCGGCTTTAATGACCAGCGCTGACAAACAGCTTTCACCGCTCTTCCCGCACCGGCACCTGCTGGGCATCGAAGGGCTTTCCCCTTCCGACATCACGGCCCTTCTCGACCTTGCCGACACCTATGTCGAGCAGAACCGCCAGGTCGACAAGAAGGGCTCCGTGCTGCGCGGCCGCACCCAGATCAACCTCTTCTTCGAAGCCTCGACCCGCACGCAAAGCTCCTTCGAGCTGGCGGGCAAGCGCCTCGGCGCGGATGTGATGAACATGTCGGTTTCCTCCTCCTCCGTGAAGAAGGGCGAGACGCTGATCGACACGGCGGTGACGCTGAACGCCATGCACCCGGACCTCATCATCATCCGGCACCAGAATTCGGGCGCCGTGGAACTTCTGTCGCAGAAAGTTTCCTGCTCGGTCATCAATGCGGGCGACGGCGCGCATGAACACCCGACACAGGCGCTGCTCGACGCGCTGACGATCCGCCGCCGCAAGGGGAAGCTGCAGGGCCTCCTCGTCGCGATCTGCGGCGACATTCTCCATAGCCGCGTCGCCCGCTCGAACATCCTGCTGCTCAATGCGATGGGCGCGCGGGTGCGCGTCGTCGGCCCGCCGACACTGATGCCGAGCGGCATCGAACGGCTCGGCGTCGAGGTCTTTCACGACATGAAGAAAGGCCTCGAAGGCGTTGATATCGTGATGATGCTGCGCCTGCAGCTTGAGCGCATGACCGGCTCCTATGTGCCGAGCCAGCGCGAATATTTCCACTTCTACGGCCTCGATTACGCGAAGCTCGCCCATGCGAAGCCCGACGCGCTTGTGATGCATCCGGGGCCGATGAACCGCGGCGTCGAGATCGACAGCGCGGTTGCCGACGATATCGACCGGAGCCTGATCCGCGAACAGGTGGAGATGGGCGTCGCCGTGCGCATGGCGGTGCTCGATGCGCTGTCGCGCAACCTGCCGAACGAGCTGCCGCTCGCGGGAGGCCGCGCATGAGCCGCACCGCCTTCATCAATGCCCGCCTGATCGACCCGGCGAGCGGCTTCGAGGAGCGCGGCAATCTCCTCGTCGAGAACGGCATCATTGCCGATCTCGGCCCCGCCCTTTTCAACGACGGCCTGCCGGACGGCGCCGAGGTGGTGGACTGCAATGGCCGCGTGCTGGCACCCGGCCTGATCGACTGCCGCGTCTTCACCGGCGAGCCCGGCGCCGAACACCGCGAAACGCTGGCGCTCGCCAGCAAGGCGGCGGCCGCCGGCGGCGTCACCACCATGATCGTCATGCCGAACACCAATCCGGTGATCGACGACGTGGCGCTGGTCGACTTCATCGAGCGCCGCGCCCGCGACACGGGCGTCGTCCATGTTCACACCATGGCGGCGCTGACCAAGGGCCTCGAAGGCCGGGAGATGACGGAATTCGGCCTGCTGCTCGAAGCGGGCGCCGTCGGCTTCACCGATGGGGTGAAGGCGGTCGCCAATGCCCAGGTCATGCGCCGCGCGCTGAGCTATGCCGGACATCTCGGCGCGCTCATCGTGCAGCATGCCGAGGAACCGACGCTTGCAACCGGCGTGATGAACGAGAGCGAGCTTGCGGGCCGCCTCGGCCTTGCCGGCATTCCCGCCATTGCCGAGACGATCATGATCGAGCGGGACCTCCGCCTTCTGGAGACGACCGGCGGGCGCTATCACGTCGCGCAGGTATCCTGCGAGGCATCGGTCGAGATCATCCGCAAGGCGAAGACGCGCGGCCTGCCCGTGACCTGCGGCGTCTCGGCGGCGCATCTCCAGCTCAACGAGAACGACGTCCAGTCCTATCGTACCTTCTTCAAGCTCTCGCCGCCGCTCCGCGCCGAACAGGACCGCCGCGCGCTTGTGGCCGGCCTTGCCGACGGCACCATCGACGTCATCGTATCGAGCCACGACCCGCGCGACCCGGATGTGAAGCGCAGGCCCTTCGCGGAAGCGGATTTCGGCGCCATCGGCCTCGAAACGCTGCTACCCGCGGCGCTGGCGCTCGTCCATAATGGCGACCTGCCGCTTGGCCGCATGCTCGCCGCCCTCACCTGCCTGCCTTCGGACCTGCTCGGCCTCGGACGGGGCCGCCTCGTGACGGGCCTGCCCGCCGATCTGGTGCTGATCGATACGGAGGTGCCGTGGCGGCTCGAAGCGGCTAATCTCAAATCCATCTCGAAGAACACGCCCTTCGAGGATCGCCTGTTTCAGGGCCGCGCCATCCGTACCATGGTCGGCGGCCGCACGGTCTACGTTCAGGGGGAGGAACGCTGACGATGGGCTTCACCGGACTTGCGGTGCCGCTGATGCTGGTCGCTTTCGCGATCGGCTATCTGCTCGGTTCCATTCCCTTCGGCCTGCTGCTGACCAAGGCGGCGGGGCTCGGCGATATTCGCGATATCGGCTCCGGCAATATCGGCGCGACCAACGCGCTGCGCACCGGCAATCGCTGGGTGGCGGCCGGCACGCTGATCGGCGACGCGGCCAAGGGCGCCGCCGCCGTGCTGCTGATGGGCTACCTCGCGGTGCAAACCGGCAGCGATGTGGCACTGCTCTCGGGGCTCGCGGCACTCGGCGCCTTTCTCGGCCATCTCTACCCGGTCTGGCTCGGCTTCAAGGGCGGCAAGGGCGTCTCGACCATCATCGGCATCCTGCTCGCGCTGCACTGGCCGGTCGGCCTGCTCTTCTGCGCGACCTGGGCGGCCGTCGCCGCGATCTCGCGCTATTCCTCGCTTGCGGCACTCGTCGCCTCGCTGCTCACGCCGGTCTATCTCGCCTGGCTCGATAAATGGGATCTCGTCGCGCTGAGCGCCGTGCTGGTGGTGCTCATCTATATCGCGCATCGCGGGAATATTTCGCGGCTGCTGGCGGGAACGGAACCCCGCATCGGCCAGAAGAAATCCGAAAGCTGAGCCGCATGGACATGGCGCTCTCCCCTGCCGAGCGCCTTGCCCGTCTTCGACTTGCCCGCAGCGAGAATGTGGGGCCCGTCACCTTCCGCGACCTTCTCCACCATTTCGGAAATGCACTGGACGCGATCGACGCACTGCCCGGTCTCGCCGCGCGCGGCGGCTCGAAGCGCCGGCTGAAGATCGCGCATGCAGCCGACGCCGAAGCGGAAATGGCGGCGGTCGCGAAGATGGGCGGCAAACTGCTGGTGCTCGGCGACGAGGCGTTCCCCGCGCGGCTTGCAGCACTCGATCCGCCGCCGCCCGTCATCTCCGTCATGGGCGACATCGCGAAGGCCGACGGCAAGGCCGTCGCCATGGTCGGCTCGCGCAACGCCTCTGCCGCAGGCCGCCGCATCGCAGCCGAGATTGCCGAAGCGCTGGGCGCCGAAGGCTTCACCATCGTCTCCGGCCTTGCCCGCGGCATCGACACGGCAGCGCATCGCGCCTCGCTTGGCACCGGCACGGTCGGCGTGCTCGCGGGCGGGCTCGACATCGTCTATCCGGAAGAAAATCGCGAGCTGCAGAAACTCATCGCCGAACGCGGCGCGCTGGTGAGCGAAATGCCGCCCGGCACAAGTCCGCAGGCGCGCCACTTCCCGCGCCGCAACCGGCTGATCTCCGGCCTCTCGCTTGCCGTGATCGTGGTGGAAGCAGCGTTGCGCTCGGGCTCGCTCATCACCGCGCGCTTTGCGCTCGAACAGGGCCGCGACGTCTTTGCCGTGCCTGGCTCGCCGCTCGATCCGCGCGCGCAAGGGGCAAACAAGCTCATCAAGGACGGTGCGCCGCTGGTCGAAAATGCGGGCGATGTGATCGCCGCGCTCGGCGGGCCGCTCGGCCACAGGTTCCGCGAGCCGGAGCCGCCTTCCTACGCGCCGCGAGCCGCCGCCCTCGCCGAAACGGACGAAGATGCCCGCGCCCGCATTCTCTCCGCCCTCGGGCCGACGCCCGCGCCCGTGGACGAAATCCTGCGTCAGGCAGGCGTCACCGTGCCGGAACTCAGGGCCGTGCTGCTGGAACTCGAACTCGCAGGCCGCCTTCACCGCGATCCGGGCGACCGGGTGAGCCTGCTGCCCGAGGCCTGAGCCTCAGTCGCCCGCAGGCTGCTTGCGAACCGCCGACCGCCCGAGCGAGAGCAGCCGCGATTCTTCCGCTGCCACACCGATCAGATAGGCGAGGAAACTGAAACCGCGCTTCGCCGCCACGCGGCGGGAGGCGATCATCAGATCGAGGAGATAGGCCGCCACCGCCTCGTCATCGGCATCGGCCAGCGCATCCTGACCTTGGGAATTGCGGAGCCGCAGCCCCGTCTCCGTCAGGTTCCCGGCATCGGGCACGGCTTCCGCCTGAATATAGGACTTCCGCATCTTGAGCCTCCTTCACAAGCCGGACCCGGCATTCCGGGCGGCCTGTCCCCCAACCAGCCTCAGGAAGGACATAGATCGAAGTCTATATGTATCTAGAGAAATAGAACCTTTCATTTAGGAGAAACCATATTCATATTGGATCGTCCTTGCCCTGCTCCGGCGCCGCTTTATTTCCCCAGGGAATCCGCCCCATTTGACAGGCACCGACCTTTTCACCATTTTCACCCGGCGGCCCGCGGCGGCGGATGCGGCGCGGCCTTGGGGCTTTTCACTCTCGGTGACAGTGAAACGCGCCCGGAAACCCCGGGCCCGAGGAATGGGCTGCGGCCCCAATATAAAGAGAGAGTGCAGTCTGTCCGATGGACGTCGTGATTGTTGAATCGCCCGCCAAGGCGAAAACCATCAACAAATATCTGGGCAAGGACTACAAGGTCCTGGCCTCCTATGGCCATGTCCGCGACCTGCCCTCGAAGGATGGCTCGGTCCTGCCGGACGACGACTTCGCCATGGCCTGGGACGTGGACGCGAAATCCCAGAAGCGGCTGAACGAAATCGCCACCGCCGTGAAGGGGGCTGGCCGCCTGATCCTCGCAACCGACCCGGATCGCGAGGGCGAGGCGATTTCCTGGCATGTGCTGGAAGTGCTGAACAAGAAAAAGGCGCTGAAGGATGTCGAGGTCCAGCGCGTCGTCTTCAATGCCATTACCAAGAAATCCGTCACCGAGGCGATGCAGCAGCCGCGCGGCCTCGACAAGGAACTGATCGACGCGTATCTCGCCCGCCGGGCGCTCGACTATCTCGTCGGCTTCACCCTCTCGCCCGTGCTCTGGCGCAAGCTGCCGGGTTCCCGCTCGGCCGGCCGCGTGCAGTCCGTGGCGCTGCGGCTCATCTGCGACCGCGAGCTCGAAATCGAAGCCTTCCGCGCCCGCGAATACTGGACCGTCGAAACCGACATGAAGACGGGCGCAGGCGACCTCTTCGCCGCGCGGCTTGTATCGCTCGACGGCAAGAAGCTCGGCAAGTTCGACATTCCCGACCAGAAGACGGCGGACGAAATCGTCGCGCGCATCAAGGCCTCGCGCTTCTCGGTCGTCTCGGTCGAGAGCAAGCCCGCGCGCCGCAATCCGAACCCGCCCTTCACCACGTCGACGCTGCAGCAGGAAGCCTCGCGCAAGCTCGGCTTCTCCGCGAGCCGCACCATGCAGGTGGCGCAGCGCCTTTATGAAGGCGTCGAGATCGACGGCGAGACGACCGGCCTCATCACCTATATGCGAACCGACGGCGTGCAGATTGCGCCGGAAGCGGTCGCCCAGGCCCGCACCGTCATCAACAACGAGTTCGGCGAGGCCTATCTGCCGGACAGCCCGCGCGTCTATACGAGCAAGGCGAAGAACGCGCAGGAAGCGCATGAAGCGATCCGCCCGACGGACCTTGCGCGCCTGCCGAAGCATGTCGCCGCCCGCCTCGACGACGATCAGCGCCGCCTCTACGAACTCGTTTGGAACCGGACCGTCGCAAGCCAGATGGAAAGCGTGCAGCTCGAACGCACCACCATCGAGATGGAAGCGAACGACGCGCCGATCGGCCTGCGTGCTACGGGCTCCGTCATCGTCTTCGACGGTTTCCTGCGTCTCTATCAGGAAGGCCGCGACGAGCCGGACGATGCGGAGGAAGGCAACCGCCTGCCGAAGGTCGCCCGCGGCGACAAGCTCGGCACGGAAAAGATCCGCCCAGAACAGCATTTCACCGAGCCGCCGCCCCGCTTCACCGAAGCCACGCTCGTGAAGCGCATGGAAGAGCTCGGCATCGGCCGCCCTTCCACCTATGCCTCGACGCTGCAGACGCTGCGCGACCGCGACTATGTGCGCATGGACCAGAAGCGCTTCGTGCCGCAGGACAAGGGCCGCCTCGTCACCGCCTTCCTCGAGAATTTCTTCTCGCGCTATGTCGAATACGACTTCACGGCGGCCCTCGAAGAGAAGCTCGACAAGGTCTCGGCCGGTGAACTCGACTGGAAGGAATTGCTGCGCGAATTCTGGAAGGACTTCACGGGCAATGTCGCGGAAGCGACGGAACTTCGTATCACCGAAGTGCTCGACCGGTTGAACGACGCGCTTGGACCCCATGTCTTCCCCGACAAGGGCGACGGCTCGGACCCGCGCGCCTGTCCGTCCTGCGACAATGGAAAGCTGTCGCTGAAGGTCGGCCGCTTCGGCGCTTTCGTCGGCTGCTCGAACTATCCGGATTGCAAGTTCACGCGCCAGCTCACCGTGGGCGCCGAAGGCGAGGAAGCCGCCGGCGACCGCGTGCTCGGCACCGACCCGGAAACGGGCGCGGAAGTCTCGCTCAAGACCGGCCGCTTCGGCCCTTACGTGGAACGCGCGCCGCTTTCGGACGACGAGAAGCCGAAGCGGAGCGGCCTGCCCGCGAAAATGTCCGCCGCCGATGTCGACCTCGACACGGCGCTGCGCCTGCTGACGCTGCCGCGCGAAGTCGGCATCCATCCGGAAACCGGCAAGAAGATCACGGCGGGCCTTGGCCGCTTCGGTCCCTTCATCCTGCATGACGGCACCTATGCGAACCTGAAAGACCCGGAAGAACTATTCGAGATCGGCGTGAACCGCGCCGTCACCGTGCTTGCCGAAAAGATCGCCCGCGCGGAAGAGCGCGCCGGCAAGGTGCTGAAGGAGTTGGGCGACCACCCGGACAGCGGCAAGCCCGTGCAGCTGCGCGAAGGCAAATACGGCCCCTATATCAAGCATGGCAGCACCAACGCGACGCTGCCGAAATCCGCCGTGCCGGAAGATGTGACGCTTGAAGAGGCGCTGGCCCTCGTCGCCGAGAAGGACGCGAAGAGCGGCAAGAAGAAGCCCGCGAAGAAAGCGGCCGCAAAGAAGGAACCGGCGGCAAAGAAAGCGCCCGCCAAAAAGGCCGCGGCAAAGAAACCTGCTGCAAAGAAGAAGACGGCTGCGAAGAAACCCGCAGCGAAAAAGCCTGCCGCAAAGAAGAGCGGCAAAGCCACTGAAATGGCGGACTGACCTTGGCCGAAGGCAAGCCCAAAAGGGCCGCGACGAAAAAGCCCGCCGGAAAGAAGAAGTCCGGCGGCGGCTTGCCGACGCGCGAACAGATCCTCGCCTTCCTCTCCGAAAATCCCGGCAAGACCTCGAAGCGGGAAATCGGCCGCGCCTTCGGCGTGAAAGGCGACGACCGCATTCCCCTGAAGCAGATGCTGAAGGCCATGTCGGAGGAAGGGCTGATCGCGAAGGACGAGGCGAAGAACCTGCGCCGCACCGACGCATTGCCGCCCGTCACCGTCATCGAGATCACGCATACGGATATGGATGGCGAGCTGATCGCGCAGCCCGTGACCTGGCCGGGCGAGGAGCCTGCTCCACTGATCGTCGTGACGCCCGACACCTCGCGCAAGAAGCGCGACTATGACGAGCCGCCCGCCGGCGTCGGCGACCGCGTGCTGGCGCGCATCGCGAAGGTGGAAGACGAGGAAGAGCCCTACCCCTACGAAGCGCAGGTCATCCGCCGCATCGGCAAGGGCGCGGAGCGGATTCTCGGTCTCTACCGCGCGAACAAGAAGGGGAAAGGCGGCCGCCTCGTTCCCGTCGAGAAGAAGCTTCGCAATGAATACGAGATCGCGCCGGAAGATGTGGGCAATGCCGAGGACGGCAATCTCGTTTTCGCCGAAACCATTCCCGGCAAGAAATACGGTCTCCTGCGGGCGCGCATCCGCGAGGTCTTCGGCGACAGCGAAGACCCGCGCTCGATCAGCCTCATCGCTATTCACGCGCATGGCATTCCGGACGCCTTCCCGGACGAAGTGATAGCGGAAGCGCAAGCCGCGAAACACCAGGGCATCAAGGGCCGCACGGATCTCCGCGACATCCCGCTCATCACCATCGACCCGGCGGATGCGCGCGACCATGACGATGCCGTCTGGGCCGCGCCCGACACGGACCCGAAAAACGAAGGCGGCGTCGTCGCCATCGTCGCTATTGCCGATGTCGCGGCCTATGTGAAGCCCGGCTCGCCGATGGACCGCGAGGCGAGGAAGCGCGGCAACTCGACTTACTTCCCCGATCGCGTCGTGCCGATGCTGCCCGAGCGTATCTCGAACGATCTCTGCTCGCTGGTCGATGGCGAGGACCGCGCCTGCTTCGCCGTGCGCATGGTCTTCGACCGGAACGGCAACAAGCGCGGCCATGAGTTCATCCGCGGGCTGATGCGCTCCGCCGCGAGCCTGAGCTACCGTCAGGTGCAGGAGGCGATCGACGGAAGGCCGGACGACATCGCCGGTCCGCTCCTCGAACCCGTGCTGAAGCCGCTATGGGCGGCCTATCGCATCATCGCCAAGGCCCGCGAAGTGCGGGCGCCCCTCGACCTCGACCTGCCGGAACACAAGATCGACATCGGCGCGGACGGGCGCATTGCGGGCGTGCGCATCGGCGACAAGTTCGAATCGATGAAGCTCATCGAGGAGTTCATGATCCAGGCGAATGTCTGCGCCGCCGAACAGGCGGAAGCCGTGCGCCGCAATGTGATCTACCGCATCCATGATGCGCCCTCGCGCGAGAAGCTGGTGGCGCTCGCCGAATTCCTCGCAACGCTGAACCTGAACTTCACCAAGGGCGAGAATATCCGCCCGGCGAATTTCAACCGCATTCTCTCGCAGGTGGACGGCACGGAGCATGACCGCATCGTCTCCGACGTGGTGCTTCGCTCCCAGGCGCAGGCCGTCTATTCGCCGGACAATATCGGCCATTTCGGCCTGAACCTGCGCCGCTATGCCCACTTCACCTCGCCCATCCGCCGCTATGCCGACCTCACCGTGCATCGCGCGCTGATCGCCGGGCTCGGCCTTGGCAAGGACGGGCAGACGGATGACGAGCTCGCGGAACTGACCGAGATCGCCGAGCACATCTCCATGACCGAGCGCCGCTCGATGATCGCCGAGCGCGATTCGAAAGACCGCTTCATTGCCGCCTTCCTCGAGGCCCGCATCGGCGCGGAATTCACCGGCCGTATCGGCGGCGTGACGCGCTTCGGCCTTTTCGTGAAGCTCGACGAGACGGGCGCGGACGGCTTCGTGCCGATCTCGTCGCTCGGCGGCGACTTCTTCCATCATGACGAGATCATCCATGCGCTGATCGGCCAGCGCACCCGCATCGCCTATTCGCTGGGGGATGCCGTTCGCGTGCGGCTCGCGGAAGCCGTGCCCGTCACCGGCGGCCTGCGCTTCGACCTCATCGAGGGCGGCAGCGAGGCCCCGAAAGGTGCCGGCCGCCGCTCCCGCGCGCCTTCGGGCCGGGCGGGGGCAAAACGCGGTAAATATGGCAAGCAGAGCCGGGGAAAAGGTTCCAGGCGGTAACGCTGCCGCGCGGCAACCTGCCACATTTCCTCCCGCCGCCTTTCCGACCATTTTGCTCAGGTAAGTTCACCCCGCCCCGCTGGAACGAGTCCGCGCATGGATATGAGCGACACCCGCATCTACGAGACCGCTGAGCCTGCTCCCCGGCCGCTCATGCCCTCGATGCTGCGCGGGTTCCTGGGCCGCTGCCCGGCCTGCGGCAAGGGTCATGTGTTCCGCAAGTTCCTGAAGGTCACGGACGAATGTTCGGCCTGCGGCGAGGAGATGCATCATCACCGCGCCGACGACGCCCCGCCCTATTTCACCATCATGGTGGTGGGCCATATCGTCGTGCCCATGCTGCTCTGGGCGGAACTCGCCTGGACGCCGGCAGTCTGGATCCACATGGTGATCTGGCCGACGCTGACGCTCGTGCTCTCGCTCTGGCTTCTGCCCCGCATCAAGGGCGCGGTGGTCGGCTGGCAATGGGCGCTGCGCATGCACGGCTTCGGCGGCGAGACGGACGACTGACGCCGCGTCACCCGCCCTCTTTTCCATATGCTGGCATTCCTGCGCACGAGCGGGCATCCTGTCCTGAACAAGCATTCGATAACAGGGACGGAATCATGAGCGCAGGCGAGGGAGCGATCTTCGATCCGAAGAAATCGCGCGAACAGGAATATCGCGAGGCGACACAGGGCAAGGCCGTGCGGCCGCGCGACGCCTCTACGCTCATCAT